>CABUQG010000004.1 GCA_902493535.1 uncultured Collinsella sp.
TGGGCACCGCCGCCTATAACGAGCGCATGCGCCGTCATTACGAGACGTTTGTGAGCGAGGACGATTTCCGTCGCATGGCGCAGATCGGCCTCAACGCCGTGCGCCTGCCGGTGCCTTGGTATGCCTTTGGCTCACAGGAGTCCGATGCCTCCTACATCTCGGTTGTCGATTACATCGACCGCGCGATTGAGTGGGCTGCCAAGTACAACATTCGCGTGCTGCTTGACCTGGCGACTGTGCCCGGTGGCCAGGGCGATTCCAACGATTCGCCCGCCACGCCGGAGGCTGTTGCCGAGTGGCATTCGTCCACCAACGGTCGTCATGTCGCACTCGACGTGCTCGAGCGCTTGGCCGATCGCTACGGCGAGGCCGAGAGCCTGCTGGGTATTGAGCTGCTGGATACGCCGCAGATGAGTGTCCGCAAGAGCCTCTTCACCATGACGGATGGCATTCCTGCTCACTACCTGCGCAATTTCTATCGCGATGCTTACGAGCTCGTCCGTTCGTATATGCCCGAGGATAAGATCGTCGTTTTCTCGTCGTCGGGGCATCCCAGCGAGTGGAAGCATTTTATGCGCGGCGCCAAGTACAAGAACGTCTACATGGACCTTCACCTGTACCATTACCGCGACGAGCATGCGCTCGACATCACGAGCCCCCGCGGGCTGACGACGGCGATTTCGCGTAACAAGCGCGAGCTTAAAGAAGCGATTTCAACTGGGTTCCCCGTGCTGGTGGGCGAATGGTCGGGCGCGGCGATCTTTGCCAACTCGTCGGTTACGCCCGAGGGCCGCAATGCCTACGAGCGCGTGTTTATCGCCAATCAGCTGGCTTCGTTTGCGCCGGCTGCCGGTTGGTTCTTCCAAACGTGGAAGACCGAGAAGCGCATTGCAGCATGGGACGCCCGCGCGGCGCTCGGCACGCTCGAGCGCGGCATGATTGAATAGGTTGATATGACGCAAAACAGCGCCCATACGGGCAAACTCTATGTGGTCGGCACGCCCATCGGCAACCTGGGCGACCTGTCCCCGCGCGTTGGCGAAGCCTTTGCCGCTGCCGATGTCATCTGCTGCGAAGACACGCGTGTGACGTCAAAGCTGCTGATGCACCTGGGCATTTCCAAGCCGCTTGTCCGTTGCGACGAGAATGTGATCGCCAGCCGCGCCGCCGGCCTGGTCGACCGCCTGCTGGCGGGGGAGACCCTCGCCTTTGCCTCGGACGCCGGCATGCCGAGCGTGTCCGATCCCGGCCAGGCGCTGGTCGAGGCGGCGCGTGAGGCCGATGTGCCCGTCGAAGTTATTCCCGGGCCTTCTGCTTGCGTCACGGCGCTCGTTTCGTCCGGCATTCCCTGCGAGCATTTCTTCTTCGAAGGCTTTTTGGGCCGCAAGCACGGCGACCGCGTGCGCCGACTGCAGCGTCTTGCCGTGGTGCCCGGCGCACTCATCTTCTACGAGTCTCCACATCGCATCGTGGCGACGCTCGAGGCCGTGGCGGAGGTCTTTCCCCAACGTGAGGTTGCCGTCTGCCGCGAACTCACCAAGCTGCACGAGGAGGTCTTGCGCGGGCCCGCCGCCCAGCTCGCCGAGGAGCTGCGTGCTCGCGGCGAGGTAAAGGGCGAGATTGCGCTGGTCATCGCGCCGCCGAGCGAAGATGAGGAGGCCGGTATCGTGCCGGTTGGCGCCGCGGCGGCCGACCCCGACGAGGCTCTGCGCGAGGATATCCGCGCCGCGCTCGAGGAGGGAGAGCCCGCCTCTGCGGTGGCCAAGCGCCTGTCGCAGAAGTACTCGCGCCGTAAGCGCGATGTCTATGCCATGGTGCTCGATATGCAATAGATGGAGGATATCCAGCCCTTGCGCTAGAATCATCCCCTGTATGCAACGTTTTTCTGGAGGACAAACCCCATGGATCAAAGTAAGCCTTCGTTCTTTATCACGACGCCCATCTACTACGTCAACGCCGATCCGCACCTGGGCACGGCTTATTCCACCATCATCGCCGACGTTCAGGCCCGTTATCGTCGCTCCGCCGGCTATAACGTCAAGTTCCTGACCGGCATGGACGAGCACGGCGAGAAGGTCGCCGAGGCCGCAGCCAAGCACAACATGACGCCGCAGGAGTGGACCGACAGCCAGGCTCCGCACTTCAAGGAGCTTTGGAGCAAGCTCGAGATCTCCAACGACGACTTCATCCGCACCACCGAGCCGCGCCAGCATCATGCCGTGCAGTACCTGTGGGAGCGCATGAAGGAGTCCGGCTACCTGTATAAGGGCAGCTACGACGGTTGGTATTGCGTGCCTGACGAGACCTACTTCACCGATACGCAGGTCCAGAAGGGCGACGAGGAGTACGGCAGCGTCGGCCAGCACCTGTGCCCCGACTGCCACCGTCCGCTTGAGCGCGTGCAGGAGGAGTCCTACTTCTTTAAGCTTTCCGCTTTCCAGGACAAGCTGCTCAAGCTTTACGACGAGCACCCCGACTTTGTCGAGCCTGCGTTCCGCATGAACGAGGTACGTAGCTTTGTCGAGGGCGGCCTTAATGACCTTTCCGTGAGCCGTACGAGCTTTGACTGGGGCATTCAGGTCCCGTTTGACGAGGGTCACGTGACCTACGTGTGGTTCGATGCGCTGCTCAACTATATGACGGCCGTCGGCTACGGTGTCGACACCGACGAGGCGCGTGCCGAGCTGGCCTATCGCTGGCCCGCGCAGTTCCACATCGTGGGCAAGGACATCATCCGCTTCCACTGCGTCATTTGGCCCGCCATGCTCATGGCCATCGGCGAGGCCCTGCCCGAGCACGTCTTTGCCCACGGCTTCCTGACCGTGCGCAATGCCGAGACCGGCAAGGCCGAGAAGATGTCCAAGAGCCGCGGCAACGCCATCGCTCCGCAGGACGTTATCGACATGTTGGGCGTCGAGGGCTATCGCTACTACTTTATGACCGACGTCGTCCCCGGCACCGACGGTGCCATCAGCTTCGATCGCATGGAGCAGGTCTACAACGCCGACCTGGCCAACAGCTGGGGCAACCTTATCTCGCGTTCGCTCAACATGAGCGGCAAGTACTTTGATGGTTGCGCGCCCGCCAAGCCCGCATCGTTCGATGCGTTCGACAACCCGCTGGCAAAGATCGCCGATGGTCTGGTCGAGCGCTACATGGCCAAGATGGACGTGCTCGATTATGGTGGAGCTAAGGACGAGGTCATGGAGCTCATCCATGCCGCCAACCACTACATCGAGGACTCCGAGCCCTGGGCGCTTGCCAAGGACGAGGCCAAGGCTGACGAGCTGGCGTTTGTGATCTACAACCTGCTCGAGGCCATCCGCATTGCCGCTCACCTGCTGATGCCGCTCATGCCCCGGACTTCTGCCGAGGCCCTGCGCCGCCTGTCCTGCGAGGACGAGGCCGCGAGCGACGACCTCAAGGGCATTTGCGCTTGGGGCCTGCTTGCCGGTGGTCAGCCCGTCGAGAAGGGCGAGCCGCTGTTCCCGCGTCTGGGCTAAGCCGCTGCGCGCCATATCGGCAATTTGCTGTTTAGCTGTAAGGGCATGGCCGCAACGGTCCATGCCCTTTTGCTTTACGATGCAGCCACCATGTTAAGGAGGCAACCATGACAACTTCGCCTTTGGCAAACCCCACGGCAACTAGGGAGCTGCTAGAGGAGTTTGGCCTTGCGACCAAGCATCGCCTGGGCCAGAACTTCCTGATCGACAACCATGTGATCGAACGTATCTGTGAGCTCGCTGAGCTTGCGGGCGATGAGCGCGTGCTCGAGGTCGGCCCGGGTTGCGGCACGCTGACGTTGGCCCTGCTGCAGGAGGCGGCGTGCGTTACGTCGATTGAGGCAGATCCCGAGCTCGAGCCGGTGCTCGATGCTCACGCCGCCGACTACGCCAACTTCCGCTTTATCATGGGCGACGCGCTTAAGGTGGGCCCGGAGCAGATTGAGCAGGCCGCCGGCGGCGAGCCCACGGTATTTGTCGCGAACTTGCCCTATAACGTGGCGGCGACAATCATCCTGCAGTTCTTCCAGACGATGCCCGCGCTCAAGCGCGCCGTCGTCATGGTGCAAAAGGAGGTTGCCGATCGCATTGCCGCAGTGCCGGGCAACAAGACCTATGGCGGCTATACGGCAAAGCTCGGCCTGTATGCGCAGGTGACGGGTCGCTTTGAGGTGCCGCCGCGTTGCTTTATGCCGGCGCCGCACGTGGACTCGGCCGTCGTGCGTATCGACCGTGTTGACGGCGTGGTACCCGAAGGACTCGATCGCGAATTTGTGGCCCGCGTGATTGATGCTGCATTTGCTCAGCGTCGCAAGACCATCCGCAATTCCATGAGCGCCAACGGTTTTGCCAAGGACGTGCTCGATGCCGCTTTTGAGGTTTGCGGTATCGCACCCACCACGCGCGCCGAGACGCTCGATGTTGCCGACTTTGTCCGTCTGGCCCGGGAGCTAATCCATGATGCCTAATGCCGAACGCGTGACGTTTACCAAGAAAAAGAAGACGGTTGCTTGTCCCGTGCCCTTGGCGCCGCTTGCCGACACGCATGCACATCTGCTTTCGTTTTGGGGCAAGGATGTGCCCGAGACGCTCCTGCGTGCCAAAGCCGCGGGCGTCGACCTGTTGGTGACGATGTTCGACCCCATTGCCGACAAGCGCAGCGTGGCGGACTATAGCGACTGGCTGGTGCGCGAGATTCTTCCGATGCAGGATATCCCGCAGATCAAGTATCTTGCCGGCGTGCATCCGTATGGCGCGCCGGACTATACCGACGACGTTCATGCACAGGTCGTTGCCGCACTTGATGACCCCTTATGCGCCGGTATTGGCGAAATCGGCCTGGACTATCACATGGACTATGACGACGATATCGCGCCGGCACCCCATAACGTGCAGATTGATTGCATGGCGCGCCAGCTCGAGCTTGCCGTGCGCCGCAATGTGCCGGTGGAGCTGCACCTGCGTCACGAGGACTCGGATGGGGAGCGCACCTCGCACGTTGATGCGTACAACGTACTGCGCGAGGTGGGTGTGCCCCAGGCTGGTTGTGTGCTGCACTGTTTTGGCGAGGACCGCGCCACGATGGAGCGCTTTGTGGATTTGGGCTGCTATATCGCCTATGGCGGTGCGGCCACCTTTAAGCGCAACGACGATGTGCGCGAGGCATTTGCGGCAACCCCACTCGATCGAATTTTGTTCGAGACGGATTGCCCGTATATGGCTCCGGAGCCCATCCGCGGTCTTGAATGCGAGCCCGCAATGATCTCCATTACGGCAAACACGCTGGTCAACGACCGTGTCGATCGTACCGGCGAGGATGCTGAGGCAATCGCGCAAGCCGCTTGGGAGAATGCCTGCAAACTTTTTCAAAAATAGTTCTTGCGTTCGTGGTGGCGCTCCGTTATTCTAATTCCTGCACGCGGGCGTGGCGGAATTGGCAGACGCGTACGGTTCAGGTCCGTATGGGGGCAACCCCATGAAGGTTCAAGTCCTTTCGCCCGCACCATTAAATTAAAGAGCTCCCAGCAATGGGAGCTTTTTTGTTATGGGCCCATCACAGGGACTTGAACCTGTGAAGGAGCGAGCGTAAAGAAAACGCGGAGCGTTTTTAGCGAGCTGGCGAGGACGCCGGCAGGCGGCCGAAGCCGGTGCGGATCCGCGAAGCGGATACGCGGACGTCCTTTCGCCCGCACCATTAAATGAAAGAGCTCCCAGCAATGGGAGCTTTTTTGTTATGGGCCTCTTGTTGATGTCATGTTGCTGCTTCGTGCGGGTATCCTAGTGCCAACGTGTGCCTATCAGAGGAGAGACCATGCTGTTGTCCGGTATCATCGCCGCCCTTACCAGCCTTTTGATTCCCATCATCATCCTGTTGCTGCTGCTTCCTAACGCCTGCTATGTCGTTGAACAACAGCATGCCGTGATCATTGAGCGTCTGGGCAAGTTTAACCGCATCGTCAACGCGGGCTTCCACATGAAGGTGCCCGTGATCGACCGCAAGGCCGCCACGGTGAGTCTGCGCACCATGAAAAACGGTTTTGGCATCGACGTTAAGACCCAGGACAACGTGACCATCGGCCTTGAGGTCTCTGCTCAGTACCACGTGAGCTATGACATGGGCGCCGGCCCGGCAGATTCGGGTATCTACAAGAGCTACTATATGCTGCAGGAGCCCGTCGACCAGATGCGTGACTTCATCACCGACGCTCTGCGCTCTTCGATTCCCGTCTACACACTCGATGAGGTCTTTGCCAAGAAGGATGACATCGCCAAGGACGTTAATGCCACCGTGTCCGAGCAGATGGCTGCCTACGGCTTCACCCTCGTGTCGACACTCATCACCAAAATCGCGCTGCCGACCGAGGTCGAGAACTCCATGAACGACATCAACGCTGCCCAGCGCAAGCGCGCTGCGGCACAGGAGCTCGCTGAGGCCGACCGCATCAAGCGCGTCACCGAGGCGACCGCCGAGGCCGAGGCAATGGAAAAGGCGGGCGAGGGCATCGCCAACCAGCGCAAGGCCATCGCGCTGGGTATCAAAGATTCGCTCGAGATCATCCAAGAGACGGGTGTCGGCAATGACGAGGCCAACCAACTGTTCATGTTTACGCAGTGGTCCGAGATGATGACGGAGTTCGCTCGCACGGGTAAAACCTCGACGGTCGTGCTGCCGAGCGACTTTTCGCAGTCGGCCTCGATGTTCGAGCAGATGCTGACCGCCAGCAAAGTTCAAAACGATTCGAAGGAGTAGACGCGCGTGAAATACACCGTCGTTTGCGTCGGTAAGCTCAAGGAGCGCTTTTGGAAGGACGCGTGCGCTGAGTACACCAAGCGCCTAGGTGCCTATGCCAAGGTTGATATCCGCGAGGTGGCCGATATCGACCCGGCTAAGGCGGGCGGCGTGGATGCCGCGCGCGACAAGGAGGGGGCGGCAATTCTTGCTGCATTGCCGTCTCGGGCGCATGTGATCCTGCTGGCTATCGAGGGCAAGGAGCGTTCGAGTGAGGAGCTCTCGGCGCGGCTCGACGATCTTATGCTGCGAGGCAGCAGCGACATTGCCTTTGTAATCGGCGGTTCGGACGGCGTGAGTGATGAGGTGCGCGCCCGCGCCGACGAGATGCTCAGCTTTGGACACATTACCTTGCCGCATAACCTGGCGCGTGTGGTGCTGCTAGAGCAGATTTACCGTGCCTGCAAGATCAGCCGTGGCGAGCCGTATCACAAATAGGTCGGCAATACGAAACAATGGCGTGGGACAATACCTTTCGTTTTGAGGAATGTGTCTGAAAGGACTATGCGATATGAAGATTGGATTTGTCGGTTTTGGCAATATGGCGAGCGCTATGGCCGATGGCTGGATCGCTGCCGGTGTAGCTGCGAGCGACATGTGCGCCTGTGCGGGTCGCTACGACGCACTGGTTGAGCGCTGCGAGGCGCGCGGCATGGTCGCCTGCCACGATGCCGCCGAGGTCGTCGCCGCATCCGATATCGTGGTCGCTGCGGTCAAACCGTACATGATCGAGAAGGTATTCGCCCCGCTCAAGGATGCTCTTGCCAAAAAGGTCGTTCTGTCGGTTGCCTGGACCTGGGACAGTGCCAAGTGGGAGCAGGTCCTGCCGGGCGTTGCGCATATCTCGACGGTGCCCAACACACCGGTTTCGGTGGACGAGGGCGTCATCGCTTGCGAGAAGGCTTCCACGCTTAGTGATGAGCAGAGCGCAGTGGTGCTTGATCTGCTTGGCAAGCTCGGTGCGGTGGTCGAGCTCGATACGAGCCTGCTGTTTGTGGGCGGCACGGTGGGTGGTTGCGCTCCGGCATTTGTCGCTATGGCAATCGAGGCCCTGGGCGATGCGGCGGTCAAGCACGGTATCCCGCGTGCCGATGCCTATCGCATTGTGAGCCAGATGGTGCTGGGTACGGCAAAGCTGCAGCTTGCAACTGGCCAGCATCCTGCGGCGATGAAGGATGCCGTATGCTCGCCCGGCGGCGCCACCATCAAGGGCGTCATCGCGCTCGAGGATGCCGGCATGCGCAGCGCCCTGGTCAAGGCCATCGACGCCACCCTTCAGTAAAACCTTCCATTTAGGGACAGGTTTATTTTGGCTGGTTTTCCTGCGGTTTTATCTCTATAGCAAAAAGCGCCCCGCAACTGGCTCAATTCCAGTTGCGGGGCGCTTGCGTTTGCCCAGATAAAACCGACCAAAATAAACCTGTCCCTTTTTGGCAGGTTAGTCCCAGAAGCTGTCTTCCTCATCCTCGGACTTGGGTCCGCGGTCGACGTACATCTTATGGGTGCGCTTCTCCATTACAAAGGCAAGAATCGCAAATAACAGGATGCCGCCGGCGAAAAGGATGGCAAAACCGGTGCGGGTGCCAAACAAAAAGGAAAAAACTGCGTCCATTGGGTGCCTTCTTGCGTAGTTGAGTTGGGTCGTAAACGCTCATAAGTATATACTTGCCCATACATGTACAAGGTTGCAACCTAAATGGAATGTATATCGCCGGAGGATCTAATGCTTGATATCAAGTTTGTTCGCGAGAACCCCGATGCCATCGATGTCGCCATGGCTAACCGCCAGACGTCTTGGGATCGCGAGAAGTTCTTTGAGCTCGACGACGAGCGTCGTGCCGTCATCACCGAGGTCGAGGAGCTCCAGGCTACGCGCAATGCCGAGTCCAAGAAGATCGGCGCCCTGATGAAGGAGGGCAAGAAGGACGAGGCCGAGGCCGCCAAGGAGGCCGTGCGCGCCGTCAACGAGAAGATTGACGGTCTGGCCGAGCGCCGCACTGCTCTCGAGCAGGAGCAGTACGACTTCATGGCTCACCTGCCCAACATTCCTTGCGAGGCCACGCCGTACGGCAAGGACGAGGACGAGAACATTGAGCGCCGTCGTTGGGGCACCCCGCGCGAGTTCGACTTCGACTTTAAGCCGCACTGGGATCTGGGCACCGATCTGGACATCCTCGACTTCGAGCGTGGCAATAAGCTCTCCGGCAGCCGCTTTACCGTTCTCGGTGGCGCCGGCGCCCGCCTGGAGCGCGCCCTCATCAACTTCTTCCTCGATACGCACACCAGCCGTGGTTTTAAGGAGTGGTGGCCGCCCATCGTCGTCAAGCGTCAGACCATGTTCGGTACGGGCCAGCTGCCCAAGTTCGAGGATGACGCCTATCACGTCTCGGGCGACAACTTCCTGATCCCCACCGCCGAGGTCGTGCTTACCAACCTACACGCCGGCGAGGTCCTCGATGCCGACACTCTGCCGCGCCGCTACACCGCCTTCACCCCCTGCTTCCGCGAGGAGGCCGGTTCCGCCGGTCGCGACACCCGCGGCATCATCCGTCAGCACGAGTTCGACAAGGTCGAGATGGTCAAGTTCGCTAAGCCGGAGGAGTCCGACGAGGAGCTCGAGAGCATGACCGCCGAGGCCGAGTACCTGCTGCAGCAGCTGGGCCTTCCGTATCGCGTGATTAGCCTGTGCACCGGCGACTTGGGCTTCTCTGCCCGTCAGACCTACGACGTCGAGGTCTGGCTGCCGAGCTACAACGCCTACAAGGAGATCAGCTCCTGTTCCAACTGCGGCGACTTCCAGGCCCGTCGCGCCAACATCAAGTATCGCGACCCCGAGAATTTCAAGGGTTCGCGCTACCTGCACACGCTCAACGGTTCCGGCCTGCCGGCCGGCCGCACCATGGCCGCTATTCTGGAGAACTACCAGAACGCCGACGGCACCATCACGATCCCCGAGGTTCTGCGTCCTTACATGGGTGGTCTCGAGAAGATCGAGCCGGTCGCGTAACTTGCCTGCATAGGGGATATGCAAGGGCGCTCCTTCGGGGGCGCCCTATTTCGTGCGTAGGTCCATACCATGCCGTGCGGACAGCTCAATAGAAAACACACGAACAACTGTTCTGTATACAGCCATCTACCTGCTATGCTTTTGCTAAATAAGAGCGAGAGAAAGGGGACGCGATGGAGCTGTTTGATGATCGGGTGGTTTTGTTTGAGAGCGACGAGGGCGGGGAGTACCTGCTTGTAACGTGTGAGCCGTCTGGCATGGGTGGCCTGGTGCTTCGGCAGACGAGTGAGGGTCCGTTGACCCAATGGTGCTTTGAGGAGTCGCCGCATGTGGTCGAGACCTTTGTGACGCACGAGGGACTTGTGGCGCTGGAGCACTTCTATGGAGTTGGGACTTCCAACCAGGTCGCGCGCATGCTGAGTATCTCGTTTGCCGATTATGATTGTGCCCAGCGGGTGAGATCGCTCCTGAGGGAACTTGATGCCAAGTTCGACGTGATCGAAAAGCCAATCGATCGTACGGGGAACGGCGGTATATGCGGAGCAGCATGACAAAACTGCGTTCCACAAAAAAGTTTGAGATTGTGCTTGACTCCAATAAGCTAAAGTGGTTTTATATGTCTTGCGCTGCGGCGTTACCTCAGCTGGATAGAGGGTCTGACTACGAATCAGAACGTCATAGGTTCGAATCCTATACGCCGCACCAATTGACTTTAAAGCTCCCGGCAACGGGGGCTTTTCTTTTATGCCGTCACCGCATGGATTCGAACCTCGGTCGAGGCGCGAGCGTCAAGAAAACGCGAAGCGTTTTTAGCGAGCGGGCGAGGACGCCGGCAGGCGGGCGAAGCCGGTGCGGATCCGCGAAGCGGATGCGCGGAATCCTATACGCCGCACCAATTGACTTTAAAGCTCCCGGCAACGGGGGCTTTTCTTTTATGCCGTCACCGCATGGATTCGAACCTCGGTCGAGGCGCGAGCAGCTTAATCATCACTTCGTAAAATTTTTTCAAATTGTCGCTTGACCCATCGGGGGCTCGCGTGCATAATAATCCGTGCGTTGCGGCGTTACCTCAGCTGGATAGAGGGTCTGACTACGAATCAGAACGTCATAGGTTCGAATCCTATACGCCGCACCAATTGACTTTAAAGCTCCCGGCAACGGGGGCTTTTCTTATATCGCGATGCGTCGAAGATCGCGCCAAGTGCTCCAAATGAGTAAAAATCAAATTTGATAACTTTTTTCGAAAATTGCTTGACCTTTATTCAGTCGATGTGCATAATAATCAACAAGTCGCGGCGTTACCTCAGCTGGATAGAGGGTCTGACTACGAATCAGAACGTCATAGGTTCGAATCCTATACGCCGCACCAATTGACTTTAAAGCTCCCGGCAACGGGGGCTTTTCTTTTATGCCGTCACCGCATGGATTCGAACCTCGGTCGAGGCGCGAGCGTCAAGAAAACGCGAAGCGTTTTTAGCGAGCGGGCGAGGACGCCGGCAGGCGGGCGAAGCCGGTGCGGATCCGCGAAGCGGATGCGCGGAATCCTATACGCCGCACCAATTGACTTTAAAGCTCCCGGCAACGGGGGCTTTTCTTTTATGCCGTCACCGCATGGATTCGAACCTCGGTCGAGGTGCGGGCGTGAAGCGGACGATTTCTTATCGACTCGTGTAAGATTCCGAGTAGGTATCGCGGCCTATCCGCGACCGCTCCTTCTCTAGACGACCGATCAGGGTGATATTTCGTGGCAGAGCGTCCGACATACAGGCTCAGGTTTCTCGATCCCAAGAAGCGCTTTCCGGCGATACCCGAGCAGCCTGCGGGACGCTCATATGGCGTGGTCTGGAAACTCTTTGGCGAGGATCAGCATGAATCTTGTTATGTCGTCGAGTTCGTTGGCAAAAGTCATGTGTCGCTTTTGGGCTACGTAAGCGTTTCGGGTGAGGTGTACAAGGTGGACCGCCCCGTCAGCGAGGCTCCGCTGCCCAACGATCCCGACATGGAACTGGTCCTTGACGAGTCGGACTCCAGTATTGGTGAGATTATGGTAAGGGAAGCCAACGGTGCAATGCACGCATGTGCGCAAACTGTCGGTTCTCCCGAAGGCCCCATGCGCGAGCGGTCCGACCACGAGACATGGAATTCGATCCGCGCCCTTCCTTACGGCGAGTTCATGGCATCGATGTTCCTGCGCTACGTGATATTTGCCAACTCCGAAAGCGCTATTGCGAACACGGCGGGCGTCGACGGTCTCGATGCGGACATGCAAAACGTTGTCGACAAAATAAAGCTCGTAAAGCTGCCCGAGCCGGTCGAGGTGTTTTTGGGCTTTAACACGGCACCGCTCCCCGATGCTATCGAGACGCTGCTTTACCGCGTTGACCATGCCGAGAATCCGAGTGGTATCGAGCGTTATGCCGCCGCCCTTATGAGCGAGGTCGACTTGCCCCGTTTGCGCACCATTGCCGCCAAGTCAGAAATGAGCCTAGCGCACATCGACCGGTCAAAGTTGTTCTATCTCAATTTTGATCGTAGCCTGCTGGACCAGGACGAGATTGACATGCTGCTTGCCATCGAGTGCCGTCTCAACCGCCTCTCCGGCATCCTCGAGCGCATCGGGGCCGGATTGGCCCCTGCGGCATCCTCGCCGAGCCTTGAGGGCTGCGCGCTCTTTGATGCGTGGCATATCGCCAAGACGACCAACGATGTTCCCCGACTGCTCGATACGGCCTCGAGCGATAACCCGTGGGGCAAACCGGGAACGGTTTCGTGCCAGCCGGGCGGCGAGTGGGACGTGCGCACCCGTTTTGCGCGAATCGTTGAGGCGCTCAACGTGGTCACGCGGCTCGACTATACCTATCGGGCAAACGTTGCCGAGGGGATTATGCTCGTTCGGTTTGGGCAGTCTGTCGTTGATGCCATGCTGCAACGTGAATACGACGCTCAGGATGACGCCTGGCGCGAGCTGGACGAGGACACGCGCGCGATCTGGGCCGCGGAGCACGATGCGCGCGTGGCACTCACGCTTGCGGCAGCGTGTTTTGCCGCGGGCACCTGCATCACGCGCTGCTATGTGCAGATTGCTGCTACCGACAGTGAGCAGGGCGAGCGCGTTGTCGCAACGTATTTCTTTGGGCGCGCGGCCTATCTGGCCGATTGCGTGCCTGTCGCCAAGGATCTTGAGAGCATGGACATGGACGATATGCCGTGCAAGTGTGTGCTTGAGGCGTATGAGTCAACCGCTCCGGAGACGATTGAGCCTGCGGAGGTTCATGCTCGTCCGCGTGATGACCATCGCACGCTGCCGCCGGCGCTGCGCGATCTGCTGCTTGCCGATACGGCTGATGAGTTGGAGGTCATGGAAGAGGACGACGACCCATACGTGGCCCGTGTTGTTGAATTGCGCGAGCAGGCAAAAGTAGACCGTACAGGTGCCTTTGAAGGCTTTTCCCGTCTTGTCGAGGAGTTAGAGGCTAAGTGCGCCGTCGCCGAGCTTTTGGCGACAGGTCCGGTTCAAACGCAGTTTTGTGACAACCAGCTGGTGCGCATGGTGCTACCGGTGTTGGAAGAAGATCGCTCTGTGCGAATCCTCCGTGCGCCCGATGCGCTGTACTTTGCCCAGCACGAAATCTGCAGCTTTTACGCCGAGCAAGAGGACTTTGAACGAGCACTGCCCGAGGTGCGCCATCTTTACGATCTGGCGCGCTCGTCCATGCAATCGCACTTTGCACTCATCAACGTGCTTGCGCGTCTGGAGCGCTTTGACGAGATTATCGAGGTGGCGCGCCACGGCCTACGTATTGCCAGCGATCGTTCTGCAATTGGCTACCTGTTCTATCGCTTGGCGTTTGCCTATTGGAATTGCGATCAGCTCGACCTGGCGCTGGCTTGTTACCGTCTAGTGCCGCGCGGCGAGGAGTCGGGCAGCAGCGCGCTGGAAGAAATGCAGGGCCTTATGAACGAGATGGGCGTCAGCGAGCCTCCGACGTTCGAAGAAGCGGTTGAGACCATCCACAAGGCTGGACTCGAGCTGCCGCCAGTGTCCGCCGTGACGAATCAGCTGGCAGATGCCGCTGTTCAACTGGTCGACAACGGCTTCTTTTTCCTGGCACGCGGTTGCATCTTCCAAATGTGGCGCACTATGGGCAACGACGAGCTCGGCTCCCTCAACCGCTCGCTGGGGTAGGCGAAGCTTCCAAGGAGGAAAGGATGCTAGGCAATTAGAAAATTTTCTCTTGCCCATCCTTGGCTGTTTGGTTACTATAGAACGGCTGTTACGGAGAGCTGACCGAGAGGCCGAAGGTGCTCGCCTGCTAAGCGAGTATGCCCCAAAAGGGCATCTGGGGTTCGAATCCCCAGCTCTCCGCCAGTACGAATTTGAAGAAGGGTCCCATTTGGGGCCCTTTTTTATTATCAAGAATGGCGGCTGGGGATTCGAACCCTCAAAAAGGAGGCATCCTTTCGGACGCCTCCTTTCAGTGGACTTATTATTCTTGCGCCCTACATCTCAGGAGCCTTGGCGACGGTCTCGCTCTCTGCCGCAAGTGGGCGGTTGTCGATGCGGCGGCCCAAGCGGTCGAGCTTCACGAGGAGCCATTCAATGAGATTCGGCCCTGTGCCTTCCTCGTCGGCAACCAGGTCCATGACGGCGACCTTGGTGCCGTCCTGCTTGAGCGTAACGCTGCCTACCTTGTCGCCAACATGCACCGTGCCCGAAAGGTCATCGTAGCTAACTTTTTCGGTCACTTTGCCGGCGAGTGAGAACACCGTTGTCTGTGCGGCGGGGTCGGCGAGCGTGGCGTCGATCGTCTTGTCCGTCCAATCTGTCTGGCTAATGCGCGCCATAAGCGGGTTGCCGTTGGCGGTCTTTTCCTGCGTGTTGGCGATTGCGACCGTCACCTTGTGGCCGTAGTACCAGTTGGCAAGGGTGGCGGTATCGGTAAAGCGCTGATCGGTGGTGGTGGAGTTCAAAATAACGGTGTAGATCTCGTCGCCGTCGCGGTTGTAGGCGCTCGTAAAGCAATAGCCCGCGTCGTCGGTGGTGCCGGTCTTGCCGCCGATGTTGCCATCTTGGCCCAGCAAATAGTTATGCGTGTCCATGGAATGCGAATGGTCGGTGCCGTCGGCGCCCGTGACCTCGATCCAGGAATCCTCGCTCGCTACGACCTCGCGGATCGTGTCGTTTTTCATGGCCTCCTGCATCATCAGCGCTACGTCGTGTGCGGTTGAGTGCATATTGCCAGCCCACTCATCAAAGTCCAGACCATGCGGGTTTTCAAAAAGCGTACCGGTGCAGCCGAGCTTCTTAGCGCGCTCGTTCATGGCCTTCACAAATGTGGCCTCGGCGTCTTTGGTCTTGGGGTCGATCTTCTTGCCCACATATTCGGCGAGCACGATGGCGGCGTCGTTGCCCGAGGGAATCATCAGACCGCGTAGTGCCTGCTCCACGGTAAGCTCGTCGCCTTCGAGCAAGCCGGCGGTCGAATTACCCACGGTGGCTGCGGCGTTGCTCACCGTGACCTTCTCGTCCATCTTGCAATTCTCGACGGTTAGGATTGCGGTCATGACCTTGGTGATCGAGGCAATCTTGACCTGCTCATCGGCGCCGCGGGCATAGTAGACGGTGCCGTCTTTGCCCATGACGAGGGCATTGGTCGCATCGATATCGGGCAGGTTTTCGGCCGTGATACCGCGCACATCGGCGGTTTTGCCGCAAACATTGTCGGTCGTGAGCACTTGGGCGCCGGCGACGGTGGGCACGCCGGCGGCAAGGGCGATAGCGCAGACAAAGCCGGCGGCAAGCTGGGCTGAGCGCTTTGCAAAAGAGGTGAGGGACTTCACAGATTTCGCTTTCGACGGGATGGTCTCTTCTGAAACTAGAGTATATCGTTTGCCGGCGTCGGCGATCATCGCGTGCGCGCTTGGCCCACATCCGCACCCGAACGGGCACAAGGGTGCTTAAGGCCGACTTAATCACCCACGCTTGTTGTGTGTGGCGTGCGTCGCCTCAGGCATAATGGAGCGCGAGAGGAGCACGCATGAACGAGCGCATTTTGGTAGTTGATGACGAGAAGGCCATCGCCGACTTGGTTGGCATCTACCTTACAAAAGAGGGCTTTGATGTCCAGATTGCCTATAGCGGGGCCGATGCTGCCAAGGCGATTTTGGAGCAGGAGTTCGATCTGGCGCTGCTTGATGTCATGCTGCCCGATATCGATGGGTTTGAGCTGCTGCGTACGATCCGTTCCAGCCATACCTATCCCGTGATCATGCTGACGGCGCGCGATGCCCAGCAAGACAAGATCGGGGGCCTTTCGCTTGGCGCGGACGATTACGTGGTTAAGCCGTTCCGTCCGCTGGAGCTCATCGCGCGCGTGCACGCTCAGCTTCGCCGCTACACCAGCTACGGTAGCCGTGCACAGGCGGCCGAGTCGCCGACCATTCAGCTCGACGGCTTGGAGATCAACCGCGATGCTCGTTCCGTGACAGTGGACGGTTCACCGGTACGCCTCACACCCACCGAGTATTCAATCTTGCTGTATCTGGTCGAGCATCGCGGCAGCGTGGTGGCCGTGGAGGACCTGTTCCGCGCGGTGTGGAGCGAGGATTTTATGCCCGGCTCCAACAATACGGTGATGGTGCATATTCGCCACTTGCGCGAAAAGATCGGCGACGACGCACAAAAGCCACGCTTTATCAAAAACGTCTGGGGCGTCGGCTACATCATCGAATAACGCTTTTCGCTTGTGAGGATCTTGATATGACAAAAGACGATAGGCAAGCGTTCGAGGTGCCCGATCGGCTCTTTGAATACGTGAGGTCGGTCGTCGACAACCGCGCGCTTGCAACGGTGCTGCTCTTTTTGCTGAGCCTGCTGCTGATTGGCATCGACAACATCGTCGGAATCTTGGCGGTGCTGCTTGTCGGCTTTTTGCTGATCGATCGATTTGAGATCGTGTGCCGCTGCGTGGTGATTGGCGCCGCCGCGTGGGCCATGACGTTGGCGATTGGCGCCATGGCGCTCGGCGGCATCGAAGGGCCGGTGCTGTTCGATGCCGGCTTTGTATTCAACATGCTTGGCTTTGTGCTGGCGCTTGCCGCGTGCGTGCTGTTCTTGTGTGGCCGCGCCCTGTACTACCAGGGCTACGAGCAGGGCGAGCAGCATGCCGATTGTGTGCTGGCCGCTCGTATTCAAGATCGCCTGATCGATCACCCCGACACCTGGGATAACATCGACGGCGACTTCTTGGAGGTCGAGGGCGCCCTTAACCGCGTGCGTGACCGTGGGCGCAAGGTGCAGCAAGCTCTGCGTGACGAGTCGCATCGCAAGGACGATTTGGTCACGTACTTGGCACATGACCTACGCACCCCGCTTGCCAGTGTGGTGGGCTATCTTTCGCTGCTGCAAGAGGCTCCCGAGCTGCCGGTTGAGCAACGTGCGCACTTTACGGGCGTGGCGCTCGACAAGGCGCACCGGCTCGATACGCTCATCGAAGAGTTCTTCGATATCACGCGCTTTGACTTCCACGATATCGTGCTCACGCGCGGCTATGTTGATCTGGGGTTGCTGCTGGCTCAGGTGACTGACGAGTTCTATCCCATCCTCAACGAGCAGCATAAGGAAGTCCAAGTTGATATTCGCGAGGACCTGACGGTGCTCGTGGATGGCGACAAAATGGCTCGCGTGTTCAACAACATCATGAAAAACGCTATTGCCTATAGCTATGAGGGCTCGACCATCACGATCGAGGCCAGACGCCGGGACGGCGGTGGCGTGCGCGTGCGCTTTATCAATCAGGGCGATCCCATCCCTGAGGCAAAGCTCAAGGTGATCTTTGAGAAGTTCTATCGCCTGGATGCGGCGCGTGCGACCAATCGCGGCGGCGCTGGACTGGGGCTTGCCATCGCCAAGGAGATCGTATGCGCGCACGGCGGTACCGTTGCATGTGAATCGACGCCCGAACACACGATATTCACCATCGAGCTGCCCGCCGCATAGCCAGTGTGCCCTTACAAACACTTGACAATGCGCTCACGTGCATATGAGCCGCGATTCCTACTATCGATACTGCTGAATTGATATCGATGTGGAGGTATGCGGTATGACGGCTGCTGCGGCTGTGGAGCCCACGGAGCTTGAAGAACTCATGAAAGCGCAGGCCGAGGCCGCGCACGAGCGCGAGGTTGGGGATGCGACTCGCCCCACGGCAGAGGATCTTGCCGCCTCGCCGACGCGAATCGATGTTGAGGGCCTCGACCTGTTCTATGGCGACCACCATGCGCTCAAGGACGTGAATATCAAGATCCGCGACAAGCAGATTACCTCGTTCATCGGGCCTTCGGGCTGCGGAAAGTCCACGTTGCTGCGCTGCTTTAACCGCATGAACGACGGCATCAAGGACTGCCGAATCGAGGGCAAGATTGCGCTCGATGGTCAAGATATCCTGGGCGACTACGACATCTGCCGCCTTCGCCAGCGCGTGGGCATGGTGTTCCAGCGCCCCAACCCGTTTCCCATGAGCATCTACGACAACGTCGCGTATGGTCCGCGCGGAATGGGAGTGCGCGATCGCGTCGTGCTCGACGAGCTGGTCGAAGACTCCCTGCGACGCGCCGCCCTGTGGGACGAGGCCAAGGACAAGCTCAAAGAGTCGGGTCTGGGTCTTTCGGGCGGCCAGCAGCAGCGTCTGTGCATCGCCCGCGCACTTGCCGTGCAGCCCGACATTCTGCTGATGGACGAGCCGACCTCGGCACTCGACCCTGTGTCGACGCTGGTGGTGGAGCAGCTGGCCTGCGAGCTCAAAGAGACCTGCACGCTCGTGGTCGTTACGCACAATATGCAGCAGGCGGCGCGTATCTCCGATTCGGTCGCATTCTTTTTGCTGGGTGAGCTGGTGGAGCACGCGCCCACCGCGCAACTCTTCAAGAATCCGACCGATCCGCGCACGGCGGATTATTTGACGGGACGTTTTGGCTGATACCATCTAGAAAAGGTACCTTTAGGGTTAAGATGCGGTCATGCCGGCCGCAAAGGGGTTCAACATGATCTATTACGTCGAGGACGATGACAACATCAGGGATTTGACGGTCTATGCACTGCGCAAGCAGGGGATTGAGGCCGAAGGCTTTTCGTGCGACGGTGAGTTTAAGGCTGCCGTGGCGCGACGGGTACCCGATGCCGTCCTGCTCGACATCATGCTGCCCGATACCGATGGCTTGGCGATTATGCGTCGACTGCGTGCCGATCGCCTGACGGCGACGGTGCCCATCATGATGCTTACCGCCAAGGATACCGAGCTCGACAAGGTGATGGCGCTCGATGGCGGTGCCGACGATTACCTGACTAAGCCGTTTTCGCTCATGGAGCTTGCGAGCCGCTGCCGCGCACTGCTGCGTCGCGGCGGCATGGTCAAGCAGGCGAGCGATGTGCTCAGCGTGGGCGACATCGTGCTCTCGCCCAGCCATCGCGAGGTGACCGTTGCCGGCGAGCCGCTTAAGCTCACCCTGCGCGAGTTCGACCTGCTCGAGTACCTCATGCGCAAGCCCGGCGTGGTCTTTACCCGCGAGTCGTTGCTGCAGAGCGTGTGGGGCTGGGACTTCGACGGCGGTTCGCGCACCGTTGACGTGCACGTGCAGACGCTTCGCCAAAAACTGGGCGAGCATGCCAGCGCCATCGAGACCGTGCGCGGCGTGGGCTACCGCTTGGCCGAGCCTTCTGCCGGTGATGGTGCCGAAGGTGACGACACCGCGGCCACCGCATCGGAGGAGTAACCCGTGGTCTTCGCCCCCCAGGGAAAACATACGCTGTCGCACCGCGTTTTTGTGACGATCTTTGTCTGCGCCATGGCGGTTATCGTGGCGTTTACGGTGCTGGGTGCGTTCTTTGTGCAAAACACCTTGGCGGATGCCACGAGTACCAATCTGGCGCAGGAAACCGAGCTCATTGCTGCCGCTCTCGACGAACAGCAGGAGCCCATCCCGTTCTTGCGTAGCCTTGATCGCGAGGACTTGCGAATCACGCTGATTAACAAGGATGGATCGGTTGCCTACGACAACGAGGCGTCGCCTTCTACACTGCCCAACCATGGCGATCGCCCCGAGGTCATCGAGGCCTTTAAGAGTGGTTTGGGTTCCGCGGAGCGCGCAAGCTCTACGCTCGACGAGATTATGCTGTATCGCGCCGTCGCCCTTGATAACGGCCAGGTTGTCCGCTTGGCGCAGGCCCAGCCTGGCGTTGCGGCGATTTTGCTGTCGATGGTGGCGCCGATGCTGCTTATCGCGGCAGCGGGTGCGGTACTCTCGTTTTTTATGGCGCGCCGCGAGTCCCGTGCCATCATCGCGCCGTTGCAAGAGGTGGATTTGGACCACCCACGCCGTAGCTATGAGCACGCCTATGCCGAGATGGTCCCCATGCTTGAGCGTATCGAGTCGCAGCGCCAGGAGCTCAAGCGCCAAATGGCGGTGCTAGCGGACAACGACCGTATGCGCCGCGAGTTCACGGCGAATATCACTCATGAGCTCAAGACGCCGCTTACGGCGATTTCGGGCTATGCCGAGCTCATCGCAAACGGCATGGTCGAGGGCGAGGACGACCTGCGCAACTTTGGCGGTCGCATCTATCGTGAGGCGGGCCGTTTGGCGGCGCTTGTCAACGACATCCTTACGCTGTCTAACTTGGACGAGGCCGAGCGTGCAACTGAGGGCGAGGCGGTGCCCATTGGGTCCACGGAGCCTATTGAGCTCTCGCGTGCCATCTACGCGGTTGAGCAGCGTCTTGAACAGGTCGCCCGTCAGGCGAATGTGACGATCAGTCATGAGACCAAGCCTGTGGTCATCGAAGGCGTGTCGCGCTTGATCGACGAGCTCATCTATAATCTGGCAAGCAACGCCATCCGCTACAATCGACCCGGCGGTACGGTTACGCTGCAGTGCGGCACCAACGACGAAGGCCATCCGTTCCTCGCGGTCGCCGACACGGGAATCGGTATCGCGCCTGAAGAACAGGGCAAGGTATTTGAGCGGTTCTATCGCGTGGACAAGAGTAGGTCCAAGGCGCGCGGCGGAACCGGTCTGGGGCTTGCCATTGTCAAGCATGCGGCCCTGTATCATCACGCCACGCTCGATCTGTCGAGCGAGTTGGGCGTGGGAACCACCATTACGGTGACGTTTCCCATACAGCAGGACGAGCCATTCTCATAGCGATACAACATAGGTATTGATGCAGACGCCGCATTTGACTTTCGGGTGCGGCGTTGTTGTGCAATTTTACGATTGCTTCCGACATTTTTACAGGAGAGCCTGTTTCTTATGTATAGAGTTTGGTCTCGGTAAAAAGATGCGATAACATACGGACAGTTTTGTCAATCCGAACTGGGGAAATGAAAGGCAAGCTGCATGACCCTTCTCGAACTGTTCCAGCTGCTCAAAAAGCACCTCAAGCTGGTCATCACCCTTCCGGTGGTCTGCGCGATCGCCATGGGCATCGTGTCCTTCGCCGCGATGGACAACACCTATACCGCGACGACGAGCATGTACATTCTCGCCAAGACCGACGATAGCGGCCAGATGAGCTACAACGATCTCTCGGCGAGCCAGATGCTTTCCAACGATATCGCCACGCTGCTGGATAGCGATAGCGTTAAGAGCGGCGCCGCCAAGGAACTGGGCCTCACCGATCTGGATGACTACAAGGTGTCTGTTTCCTCCGAGACCACCACGCGTGTCATTACGCTTTCGGTTACCGGCACCGATGCCAAGGAGACGGCTGAGGTCGCAAAGGCCATAGCTAGCTCGGTGAGTACGGTCGCTCAGAACGTCGGCGCTGCCCAGAGCATCAACGTTATCGACGAGGCTAAGACCCCCGAAGCCCCCAGCGGCCCCAAGCGCACGCTGTATATTGCCGTCGCGTTCCTCGCTGGTATCTTTATCGCAGTCGCCTATGTCGTTTTGGCAGACATGCTCAACACCCGCATCCGCGGTGCCGAAGAGGCGGAAGAGCTCCTGGGCATTCCCGTTGTTGGCCGAATTCCGGCTATGAAAGGTGGTAAATAGGCATGGCTAAGGCAAAGAACACCGATAAGCTCGTTGTACAGAATGCCGCCAAGACCCTTCTGGCCAACATCCGCTTTGCGAGCGTGGACGACCCCATTCGCACCATTACCGTCACGTCCTCGATTCCCAACGAGGGCAAGTCTACGGTTTCCATCAACCTTGCCCAGGCTATCGCCACGAGCGGCAAGTCCGTGCTCCTGGTCGAGGCCGATATGCGCCGCAGGTCCCTTTCCGATATGCTCGGCGTTCGTTCGCGCGGCGGACTCTATGCGGTCCTTTCCGAGCAGATCTCCATTGACCAGGCAATTGTCGAGACGGGTCAGAAGAACTTCTACTTCCTCGATGCCGAGCCGCATATTCCCAATCCTGCCGACATCATCGTCTCTCACCGCTTTGCCAAGTTGGTAAAGGCACTGTCCGCCAAGTTCCAGTACGTCATCTTCGATGCTCCTCCGGTCGGCACCTTCATCGATGCTGCCGAGATTGCCAGCCTGACCGACGGTACGCTGTTCGTGGTGCGCGAGGACTTCACCAAGCGCGAGGAGGCACTCAACGCTATCGGCCAGCTTAAGAAGTCCGAGAAGGTCAAGCTCATCGGTACCGTCATGAACTACTGCGAGACCGAGACCAGCGAGTACTACTACTCCTACTACACCAAGGACGGTAAGAAGGTTAAGAAGGGCTCCGACGATCAGGGGACTTCCAAAAAGGGCATCTTCACCAACCGAGCAAACGTTTAGTTGATTAAGGCTGACCTATGCGTGACATTCATTGCCATATCTTGCCGGGTGTAGACGACGGCGCCGCCGATCTCGATGAGAGCTTGGCGATGCTCGAGGCTGCCAAGCGGGCCGGTGTAACCAGAATCGTTTGCACTCCTCACTGCCGTGATCCCTATTTTGATTACGACAAGATGTGGGATGCCTTTGAGCTGCTGCGTGATAACGCTGACGGTTTTCCGCTCCAGATGGGCTTCGAGGTCAACCATCGAAAGCTCGTTGAGCTTGGTATCGATGCCGCGGAGCACTTGCATTTCGATGGAACCAACGAGTTTCTGCTCGAGCTTTCGACGCATGCCGATGCGTATGCGTTTAGAGAGTACGAGAACACGATTTACGATTTGCAGTGCCGTGGCTACCAGGTGATCATCGCTCATCCTGAGCGCTATCGTGCGGTTCAAAAGGATGTAAGCGTGGCGGAGCGCCTGGTCGATATGGGCTGCAAGCTGCAGGCTTCGGCGGACTTTATTGCCGGCGGTCGCTTTGGTCGCGAGAAAAAGCCGGCACAGCGCCTGTTCGATCAGAACCTGTACAGCTTCATCGCGAGCGATGCCCATAACGTGGGTCATTACGATTGCCTGGCGAAGGCTCGCGCGAAGTTTAGCGTGCGCGGAGCTCATTTTCGCTAAAATCTGTCCCTAACGTTCGCATTGAATGAAGGGGCAGCCATGGATATTCAACTTAAGATGGGTTGCTTTGATGACGCGGCGCTGGTGCGCCGCGCCGTTTTTATGGACGAGCAAGGCTACGAGAACGAGTTCGACGCGATCGATGAGGCGCCGACTTGCATCCATGTGACGCTGTACGTGGACGGCGAGCTCGCTGGCTGCTCGCGCGTGTTTCCCGAGGAACTAGAGCGCGCGGCAGATGCAGAGGCTCCGGTCTCGCCGGCGTGCGACTTGGACAAAGGCGTCGCAGCGGGGGAGACCTATATTATGGGGCGCGTCGCCGTGCTGTCCACCATGCGCCGTCGCGGTCTGGCAAGCAAGATTATCGAAGCCAGCGATGCTGCTGCGCGCGATGCCGGCGCCAAGCTCATAAAGTTGCATGCACAGGAGTACGTGCTGCCGCTCTATGCCAAGGCCGGCTACACGCAGATTGCCCCGGTGGACTACGAAGACGAAGGCCAGCCTCATGCTTGGATGGCCAAACTGCTGGGCGACAGATAGGGACGCTCCTTTTCTGCCGGCAGTTGGGGACACTCCTCGACAATGGGCGCATGGGGCATTGCAACATACAGTTTTTCGGTTCCGTATGTATATATGCGCGCTAATGGGTTATAAAATCTAAGTCTGAACATAGCAGGTATGCGAGACGGCTCGGGCAACCGGGCCGTTTTTGCGGACAGGGGTAGCGCGAAAGGACTGCACATGCGTCAATTTAAGACCGAGAGCAAAAAACTGCTCGACCTCATGATCAACTCCATTTACACCAATAAGGAAATCTTCCTGCGCGAGCTTATCTCCAATGCGAGCGATGCCGTCGACAAGCTCAACTTTAAGAGCCTGCAGGATCCGAGCGTCAAGCTCGACCAGGGCGACCTGGCCATTCGTGTCTCCTTTGATAAGGATGCCCGCACGATCACTATTTCGGATAACGGCATCGGTATGACCGCCGAGGAGCTCGAGCGCAATCTGGGTACCATCGCGCATTCCGGCTCCGAGGAGTTTAAGACCGAGAACGCCGAGCAGCAGGGCTCCGATGTCGATATTATCGGCCAGTTTGGCGTGGGCTTCTACTCGGCCTTTATGGTCGCTAGCCATGTGAAGGTGGTCAGCCGCGCCTATGGCGAGGATGTCGCTCATGTGTGGGAGTCCGACGGTCTGGAGGGCTATACCATCGAGGACGGCGAGCGTGCCGAGCACGGTACCGACGTTATCCTCACGCTGCGCGAGAACGAGAAACTCGACGCCGATGGCGAGGCCGAGACCTACGATCGCTTCCTGACCGAGTGGGGCCTCAAGAGCCTGATTCAGCAGTACAGCAACTATGTGCGCTACCCGATTCAGATGATGGTGACCAAGAGCCGCCAGAAGCCCAAGCCCGAGGACGCTGGCGACGACTACAAGCCCGAGTACGAGGACTATCAGGAGCTCGAGACCGTCAACTCCATGACGCCGATCTGGAAAAAGCGTAGCTCCGACGTTGAGCAGAAGGACTATGACGAGTTCTACAAGTCCACGTTCCACGACTTTGATGACCCCGCGCGCACTATCAGCTTCCATGCCGAGGGTACGCTCGAGTACGATGCGCTGTTGTTTGTGCCGGGCCGCGCCCCGTTCGATCTGTACAGCAAGGACTACGAGAAGGGTCTGGCGCTCTACAGCTCCAACGTGTTGATTATGGAGAAGTGCGACGACCTGCTGCCCGATTACTACAACTTCGTGCGCGGTGTCGTTGATTCCGCCGATGTGTCTCTCAACATCTCGCGCGAGACGCTGCAGCAGAACCGACAGCTCAAGGCAATCGCCAAGCGCGTGGAGAAGAAAATTACCGCCGATCTTGAGGATATGCGCGACAACGACCGCGAGGCATATGAGAAGTTCTTTGAGAACTTTGGTCGCGGTCTTAAGTACGGTATCTACTCGAGCTACGGCATGAAGGCCGACGAGCTCGCCGACTTGCTGCTGTTCTGGTCTGCCAAGGAGCAGAAGATGATCACGCTGGCCGAGTATGCCAAGGGCATGCCCGAGGGCCAGAAGGCCATCTACTACGCCGCCGGCGATTCGCGCGAGCGTCTGGCCAAGATGCCCGTCGTGAAGGGCGTGCTCGACCGCGGCTACGATGTACTGCTGCTGACGCAGGACGTGGATGAGTTCACCTTCCAGGCCATGCGTGAGTACGTGGCTGCCGATATGCCCAAGGTCTACGAGGATGACGCTGCTCGCGAGGCTGCCGAGAAGGCGGTTGCCGATGGCGCCGAGCCCGAGGTCGAGGATCGTCACCTGGAGCTTAAGAACGTCGCGACCGGCGATCTTGATCTGGCGACCGACGACGAGAAGAAAGAGGCCGAGGACGCCACCAAGGAGAACGAGGACCTCTTTAGCGCTATGAAGGAAGCGCTTGGCGACAAGGTCGAAAAGGTCGCCGTCTCCGCGCGCTTGACCGATGCCCCCGCCTGCATCACCACCGAAGGCCCGCTTTCGCTCGAGATGGAGAAGGTGCTCCAGAAGGGTCCCGAGGGTGCGCCCGACGGCATGCCCAAGAGCCAGCGCGTGCTCGAGCTCAATGCCAAACACCCGGTCTTCGCCAAGCTTGTCGCTGCCCAGAAGGCCGGTGACGCCGATAAGATCAAGCAGTACTCCGGCCTGCTCTACGATCAGGCCCTGCTGGTCGAAGGTATTCTGCCCGAGGACCCCGTTGCCTTCGCGGCAGCTGTTTGCAACTTGATGTAGTTAGGTAGTTACGCGGTTTTACCAAACCGCGTAACGGCTCGACGCTGCCCTCAGTTCCGCCGTTCTAACGAACGGCGGACCAGTCGACGCTGCGCGGGCGCCAGAGCGACAACTTGTCATTCAAAGAGGACGGCATGACCAGAAGGTCTATGCCGTCCTCTTTTCATGCCAATTTGTTCGCTCTGGCGCCCGCTCGCTGGCATTGCCAAAACATCGACGTTGCCGTGGTCCTAAGTAGTCATTGGGGACGATCTTGTTTGACTAGTCGTTTAAGAACGTCCCCGATGACTATTTGAATTGCTAATTTGTGCGGGTTGTGGTTTTGTGACCTGCTGAAATTTAGGATACTGTACATCTGTACGTTAACTCATCTTCGTAGTATATTGCTACCCGCAAAACTCAACACCATTGTGCTTTGAGACGTTAAAGCGCCTACTACAATGGTTGTCGATAGTACGATTCGATTTAACGACAGGATGGATGGTCCAAGCGTGAGTCTCGGCAGCAAACTATCCAATGCAAAGGTGTCCTTTGCGATATTTAAGCGCGACATTAAGCGACTGCTTGTGAACCCCGTCGCCCTGGTGGTTACCCTAGGCGTGTGCGTTATTCCCTCGCTGTATGCCTGGTATAACATCGTGGCAAACTGGGATCCGTATGGAAACACCCAAGGCATCAAGATTGCTATCGCCAACAACGATCGAGGCACCCAAAACGACTTGGTGGGTGAGCTCAACGCTGGCGACAAAGTGGTCGACCAGCTCAAGGAGAATCATCAGTTGGGCTGGACGTTCGTCGACTCGACGGCCGATGCCAAGGAGGGCGTCGAGAGCGGCGAGTACTATGCCGCTATCGTGATTCCCAAGAACTTCTCGGATAACCTGGTTTCGATGCTCGACGGCAACTACCATCAGCCCAAGCTCACGTACTACGTCAATGAGAAGAAGAGCGCCATTGCGCCCAAGGTTACCGATACCGGTGCAAACACCATCGAGGAGCAGATCAACTCGGAATTTGTCTCTACGGTAGGCAAGACTGTTGCCGGTATCGCCAAGGATGCCGGTGTCGATTTAAAGGACAAGGCAACCCAGACTCAGGACTCGCTGGCAAGTTCGGTGTCCGAGGCGTCCGACACCTTGGGCGAGGTGCGCGATTCGATTGGCGATATGAATGCCGCCATCGATAAGACGAGTGGCGCTATCGCCTCGGCTGATGCGGCACTTGCCGGCTTGCAAGGCCAGGCACCGTCGCTGACGCAGGCGATCTCCCAGGGCAACGACCTGCTGAGCGAAGCTCGCACCACGGCGGGCAACTCCATCACCTCGCTCTCCAAGGCGCTCTCGGAAGGCAGCCTTGCGCTCACCAAGACGTCGGCCTCTGCGAACGCTGCCATCGGCAAGCTGACGGGCGCGGTTACATCTATGACCACCCGTATCGACAACTCGCTCGAGTCTCTTCAAGCGACGATCGACCACAATAAGGCCGTTATCGGGCACTTGGAGATTCTCGCCAATGACACGTCGACAGGTTCCGAGGAAATTGACGCGCGCATTGTATCGACCATCGATTTGCTTCGAGAGCAGAATGAAAAGCTTCAGAGCATCAAGGACGGTCTGTCCGCGCAGTCGTGCGCCATGGCGAATGACGCAGCGGCTGTTTCGGGTGCCAGTGACGCTATCAATAACGCAATTCATACCGGTGCGACCAACCTTGGCCAAGCCCAGACGGACTTGGGCCAAAACGCGCTGCCGAAGGCCTCGAGCGCGCTCGACTCTTTTGCTGCCGTTTCGGGCGACCTGACCGGTATCGTCTCGGGTATGACACCTACACTTGCAAATGCGCGCGGCACGTTGGCGCAGCTTAGCGCTACGCTCGGCCAGGCCAAGACCACGCTGTCCCAGACCGATTCCTCGCTTGCCAAGGTCCAGGACAAGCTTGCAACCGCCGCCAATGACATCGCGGCGCTGCAGACCTCCGAGTCCATGGGCGAGCTGGCCGATCTGATGGGCGTCGATGTCAATGACGTGGCAGATTTCATGGCGTCTCCGGTTGAGTTGACGTCCAAGTCAATCTATCCGGTCAAGAGCTTTGGCTCGGGCATCGCTCCCTTCTACACCAATCTGGCGCTGTGGGTGGGCGGCTACGTGCTTATCGCCATCTACAAGCTCGAGGTCGACCGCGAAGGCATCGGCAGCTTTACCGCGCGCCAAGGCTACTTTGGCCGCTGGTTGCTCATGGTGATCCTGGGCGCGTTGCAGGCCATCATCGTTACGGTAGGCGATCTGGTGATTGGCGTGCAGTGCGTCAGCCCGCTGCTGTTCGTGCTGGGCGGCATCGCCATTTCGTTCACCTACGTCAATATCATCTATGCGCTGTCCACCACGTTTAAGCATATCGGCAAGGCTATCGGCGTCATTCTCGTCATCGTGCAGATCCCGGGTTCGTCGGGCATGTACCCCATCGAGATGATGCCCGGCTTCTTCCAGTGGCTGCACCCGCTGCTGCCCTTTACCTACGGCATCAATCTGCTGCGCGAGACGGTCGGCGGCATGTATTCGTTCAACTACCTGTTTAACCTGTGCATTCTGGGCGTGTTCTTGATCGTGGCGCTCTTTATCGGCCTGCAGCTGCGTCCGCTGCTGCTCAACCTTAACCTGCTCTTTGATAAACAGCTCTCCACGACCGGTATGATGATTTGCGAGTCCAACGACCTGCCGCGCCAGCGCTACTCGCTGCGCACGGCCATGCGCGTCATGCTCGATTCCGATTCGTACCGTCGCGAACTGCTCGATCATGCGGTCGCCTTTGAACATCGCTACCCGTACTACATCAAGGGCGGTTTTGCCGCCGTGGTGGGCGTTCAGGTCCTGCTCTTTGTCCTGTCGACGGTTCTCGATATCGACAATAACGGCAAGATCATCCTGCTTGTCATTTGGATCATCTCGGTTATTGCCATCTGCGGCTGGCTTATCAATATCGAATATATCCGCGCGAGCCTCAATACCCAGATGCGCATCTCGGCGCTTTCCGATGAGGACCTGCGTCGCGAGATGCGCGAGCACACGGCCGCCATTCCTGCCGCCCGCCGCATGTTTGGCCTCAACGCCAACGAGCGTGATGCCAAGGGTGGCGATCAGTCCACGGGCCGCTTGCCGCATATAGGCTCGCACCATAAATCTCAGGGCAGCGACAGCACGGCCACAAATGATGGAGATACCACCCCGCTTGGCAAGCACTCCAAAGGAGGTGAGGCATAAATGAAGAACATCCTGCATCTGTTTAAGCGCGATGTCCAAAACGTGTCTCGCTCCGTAATCGGCTTGGTTGTCGTGATGGGCCTCATTATCGTGCCGTGTCTGTACGCGTGGTTTAACATCGCCGGCAGCTGGGATCCGTACGGCAACACCGGCAACCTCAAGATCGCCGTGGTCAACACCGATGAGGGTTACGAGAGCAATCTGATCCCCGTCGAGGTTAACGTGGGCGAAAACGTGACCGCCACCCTACGCGGCAACGAGAGCTTCGATTGGGTTGTGCTTAACGATCGCGATAAAGCTATCGAGGGCGTAAAGTCGGGTGCGTACTATGCGGCCGTCGTTATCCCCAAAACGTTTAGCGCTGACATGATGACGCTTTTCTCGACCGACGTGAAGCACGCCGATATCGAGTTTTACGAGAACCAGAAGGCCAACGCCATCGCGCAGATCGTGACCGAGAAGGGTTCGAGCGCCGTTCAGAACCAGGTTAACGAATCTTTTACCGAGACCATTACGAGCGTCGGTCTTAAGACGGTGTCCAGCCTGCTCGATTACATGAGCACCGACCAGGTCAGCAACTTTATCGCCAACCTGTCCTCGACGCTCGGCGATTCGGTCCAGGACCTGCAGGACGTTCAGGCCAGCGCAACGTCGCTTGCGGGCATTTTGAGCTCCACGTCCGATTCGCTGACGTCGGCGAGCGGCATGCTCAAGCAGACCGGTGCCGTCGATGAGTCGACAAAGCAGCTCATGGAACATGCCAAAAGCGGCATCGATGATTCCAAAGAAGCGCTTAAGGCGGCAAGCGATGCCATCGATGCCGCGATCGATGGAAGTGCGGGTTCGTTCGACAATGTGTCTGCCGAGCTCGCGAAGGCGTTCGATGCCGCGAACCAGCATGTCGACCTTACGGTGTCCCAACTCAACGATGCCGCTGCGGCCCTCAATGCGCGCGCCAAGGATATCGATGAGATGGCCGATCAGCTCCGCAGCCTTGCCGACCAGGTGAGCGATGAGAATTTGAAGGGCGGTCTCAAGTCCGCTGCGACATCGCTGGACAGAATCGCCGTTGAGTACCGCAACAATGCCAAGGATCTGGCGGCCACCGCGAAGTCTCTCTCCGATAGCATGGCCGAGGTCAACAACTCGCGTGCCGAGGTCGATCAGGCCATCGCCGATGCCAAGGCCGGCATCGCGGGTGCCAAATCCGATTACGATTCCACGTTCTCGGTTAAGGCCAAGGAGCTCAAGGAGACCGTCTCGGGGGTTCTGGATTCACTGAATGGTATTTCGGGCGATCTGGATAGTGCCGTAGACGACCTGACCGATGCATCCGGTTCGCTGGCAAAGGGCCTGTCCAAAGCCGCAAAGCTGGTCAACAAGGCTTCCGATCAGCTGGGCGAGGCGTCGGACAAGATCAGCGCGTTTAAGGACGAACTCGACGGTGCCCTTATGTCTGATGATCTAGCCACGATCAAGACGATGATCGGCAATGATCCCGAGGGTCTGGCTGTGTCGCTTTCCGGCCCCGTCGCGCTCGACCGCAAGCCGGTCTATCCAATCCGCAACTACGGTTCGGCCATGGCGCCGTTCTACACGATTCTGTCGCTATGGGTCGGCTCGATCGTACTGGCGGCCATGATGAAGGTCTCGGTTGACGATGAGCTTATCAACGAGCTCATCCCCGTGCGCCTGCACGAGATCTACCTGGGTCGTTACCTGTTCTTTGGCGGTTTGGCTCTGCTGCAGGCAACGCTCGTGTGCGCGGGCGACATTCTGTTCTTTGGCATTCAGTGCGACAACCCGCTGCAGTTTGTGCTGGCGGGCTGGGTCGCGAGTCTCGTGTTCTCCAATATCGTCTACACGCTTACGGTATCGTTTGGCGATATCGGCAAGGCCCTCGCCGTCGTGCTGCTGGTCATGCAGGTCGGCGGTTCGGGCGGTACGTTCCCCATCGAGATGACCGGCCCCGTGTTCCAGGCGATCTACCCGTTCCTGCCGTTTACCCACGGCATCAACGCCATGCACGCCGCCATGGCCGGTGCCTACCATATGGAGTACTGGATTGAGCTGGGCATTCTGGCGAGCTACCTGATTCCGTCGCTGGCCCTGGGCGTCGTCTTCCGCCGTCCGGTCATCAAAGCCAACGACTGGATTATCGAAAAGCTGGAGTCAACTAAATTAATCTAGCGCAACAATGTAAACGCCGTCGGAACATCAAGGTCTTCCAACCCGATGCTTTAGCGTAGTGAATTGCGTGGGCTGCTTGGTTGTTGCTACAGTAGCGGGGCGTGCCGGGGGTCCGGTGCGCCCCGTTTTTATTTGACCATGAGGCGGCACGCAGCCATACGCGTGCGGACACCACGCCCAGTTTGAGTGTGAGGACGTTCCATGGCCCAATACGCTGCCAACGAAATCGAAAACTTGCCCGACAGCCCTGTGGCCCGCGAAGACCTGGGCGCCGGCGGCGCCTCTCGCGGTGCCGGCGCACGCTCGCCGCTGTTCTGGAAGGTCTTGCTGCTTTCGATAGCGGTCATCTGGGGCTATTCCTTCACCACCATGAAGGATGCGCTCGATACCATTCCGGTGTTCGAGCTGCTCTACATTCGTTTTCTTCCGGCGTCGTTGGTCATGCTTGCCATCTTCCACAAGCGCATCATTGCCCATTTCAACGCTCGAAACCTGATTGTTGGACTTGGCATGGGCACGCTCATGTGGGGAGCATACGGACTGCAGACGATCGGCCTGGCGCAGACCACGGCAGGTAAGAGCGCATTTTTGACGGGTACGTACTGCATTCTCGTGCCATTCGCGAGCTATGTCCTAAGCGGCGAAAAACTTACCCGCTATAACTTGGGCGCGGCGTTGCTGTGCCTGGCGGGCATTGGCTTGGTGGCGCTCGATAGCGTCGAGTTCAACATCGGTGACGTCATTACGCTGGCAGGCGCGGTCTTCTTCGCCATCCAGATGGCGGTGACCGCCAAGTACGGTCGCAAAATGGACATCAACGTTATCACGTTTTGGATGTTTGTGGGCAACGGCGTGCTGAGCCTGGTTTCGTCGCTGTTATTCGAGACCCAGGCGCCTCTGTCCGTGTGGACGCCGAACTTTATCGGTGTGATGGCGTTTCTCTCGGTGGGCTGCACATGCGTGGCTCTGCTCATCCAAAACGTCGGCCTGGCACATGTCCCGGCTTCGACGGGCTCACTGCTCCTTTCGATGGAGTCGCCTTCGGGCGTGTTGTTTTCGGTGCTGCTGATGGGGGAGGCGCTCACCTCGCGCCTGCTCGCCGGCTTCGTGCTTATCTTCCTGTCGATTATCTTGAGTGAGACTCACTTCGATTTTTTGCGCAAAAAGCCGCGCCCGCAATTGTAAACAACTTGTTGCGCCGCCCTCCCGGGGCGGCATTTTTTATGCGTCGCCCTTAAAGTTGTACTTTGCACTTTACGCTATCAAAGTGCTTGCTGCAAAAACGTTACTGGAGGGCATCTATGGCACCAGCTTTGTCCGATTTTCAACCGCAACCAGCGCCCAAGGCTACCGCAGCGGCGCAGGCCGCTATCGGTGACGGTCTTGTTGCAGAAGCTCAGACTTTTGCAGACGAGCTTGCTGTGTGGCGACACGATCTACACCAGATGCCCGAGCTGGGTAACAACCTTCCGCAGACGTCCGCCTTTATCCAGGCGCGTCTGGACGAGATGGATATTCCCTATGCCGTGCTTGTCGACGGCTCCTGTGTCGTTGGCCTTATCGGTGCCGGCGCGGCAGCTGCTGCTCGGGGTAACGGTACGTGCACGGACAAGCAGGCCGGTACGGTCATCATGCTCCGCGGCGACATGGATGCCCTTCCCGTTGCCGAGGAATCCGGCGAGCCCTTTGCATCCACCAATGGCTGCATGCATGCTTGCGGTCACGATATGCACGCGACGGCGCTGCTTGGTGCGGCTCGTATGCTCAAGGCCCGCGAGTCCGAGCTTCTCGACGCCAACGCCACGGTTAAGTTGCTGTTCCAGCCGGGCGAGGAAACCTTTGAGGGTGCCCGTGCTGCCATCGTCGACGGTTTGCTGCAGAGCCCACGCCCCCAGGCCGCCTTTGCCATGCATGTCAATAGCCAGTCGCCGCTTGGCCTGGTGCTCTACGGCAGCCCGGCGCTCTCGGGCGTGTACGGTTTTCGCGTCACGCTTCAGGGCAAGGGCGGCCATGGCTCGAGCCCCGAGATCTGCATCGACCCCATCACGGCCGGCGTCCATGTGCATCTGGCGCTTCAGGAGCTCATCTCCCGCGAGGTGCCGGCGGCCAAGGAGGTCGCGCTTACCGTTGGCAAGTTCGCCGGCGGTCAGGCCGCAAATGTCATCCCCGACACTTGTGTGCTCGAGGGAACGCTGCGTGGCTTCGACGTCAAGCTCATGGAGCACCTCAAGACCCGCATCGCGGAGGTCGTCAAAGGCGTTGCCACGACCTATCGTACGCCGGCGACTATCGAGACGCTCTCGGATGTTCCGCCGCTGGTACTCGATGACAATATGACCCAGGCTTCACTTGGCTATGTGGGTGCGACACTGCCCAAGGCCACCTTCCTGCCGCTGTTCCACGCCATGGCGAGTGAGGACTTCGCGTTGATCTCGAGTGAGATCCCGAGTGCGTACTTTACCGTGGGCGCTGCCGTGACTGATACGGACGAGCATTTTGCTCAGCATCATCCCAAGGCACGTTTTAGCGATGCCGAGCTTCCCCTTGGCGCCGCGGCTTATGCGGCAGTCGCTTTGGGCTACATCGCCGACCACCGGTAGCACCCAATCTTGCTACTCGTTTGTTTAAAAAGGAGCAGTATGTCCCAGCAGCGTAAGTTCTTCCCCGGCTGGCTCGTGGTGGCTTCCGGCTTTGTCATCATGGCCACGTGCTACACGATTTTCGTTAACTGCATGAGCCTGTTTCAGCCGCTCGTCGTCAGCGACCTGGGCATCACGCTTGCGCAGTACAACATCTCCAACGCCATCTCCACCGTGGTGAGCGTTATCGGCTCACTTGTGATCGGTCATGTTGCCGATAAAGTAAGCGGTCGCGTTTTGGGCTCCCTCACTGTAATCGCCACCTCTGCCGTTCTTGCCGGCATGAGCCTTGTCGGTGAACTGTGGCAGGTCTACGTGCTCTTTTCTGTTTGCCCCGTTCTGTTTGTGGCCGCCCTGGAAGCCGAATAGATGCTCGTACCATCATTCGGTTTCCAAGGCGGTCACGGGCCTACGAAATGATCCGTTTTCCTCCGTCCCCAACAGATCACGTGATCCGAAGGGGACGGAGGAAAGCGGATCGCAAACAGCGGCGGTGCGTCAGGCCGAACGAGTCCCCATACCCTCGTTCGGTCAGACGCACCGCCGCTGTTTGTGTTTGTGCCGTATAATGTCCACTACCTATGACGCGATACAAAAGAAAGGTGTTTGCCCATGCAGGCACAGAAGGCGGAGGGAACCCGCGACCTTATCGGCGCCGAGATGCGCGCCTGGCAAAAGATGCAGCAGATTGCTGCCGGCGTGTTCGAGCCGTTTGGCTTTAAGCCCATCGAGACGCCCGCGATCGAGCAGGTTGACGTGTTTGTCCACGGTATCGGCCAGTCGACCGACGTCGTGCGCAAGGAGATGTTCCGCGTGTTTAGCGGCGCCAACCTGGAGCGCGTCTTTACCGAGGGCACCGACACCAAGCTTAAACCCAAGCAGCGCCTGGCCCTTCGTCCCGAGGGCACGGCCGGTGTGGTGCGCGCCGTCGTGGAGAACAACCTAGTGCCCCAGGGCTCCACGCCGTTTAAGGCGTACTATGCCGAGGCCATGTTCCGTGGCGAGCGTCCCCAGAAGGGTCGCCTGCGCCAGTTTCACCAGGTGGGCATCGAGTGGCTCGGCGCTCCCGATCCGGCGGCAGACGCCGAGTGCATCATCATGCTCATGGAGTTCTACAAGCGCCTGGGCTTCGATCTTTCCAAGCTCCGTCTGCTCATTAACTCGATGGGCGATGCGCAGTGCCGTCCGGTCTATCGCGAGCAGGTTAAGCAGTTCATTCTCGACCACGCCGACGAGATGTGCGACGAGTGCCGCGAGCGCGCCGATCTCAACCCGCTGCGCGCCTTCGACTGCAAGAACGACCATTGCCGCGAGATCATGGCCAACGCTCCGCTGATGGGCGACAACCTGTGCGACGAGTGCCGCGAGCACTACGAGCAAGTCAAGCGCTATCTGGATGCCGCCGGTATCGAGTATGTCGAGGATCCCACCTTGGTGCGCGGCCTGGACTACTACACCCGTACTGTCTTTGAGGTCGAGGCCCCTGGCGCCGGCGTCGGCTCCATCGGCGGCGGCGGCCGCTACGACGGCCTGGTCGAGCTCGAGGGTGGCAAGCCCACGGCAGGCGTCGGCTTTGCCGTCGGTTTTGAGCGCGCCCTGCTGGCCCTGCAGGCCTTTGGCAGCGATCTGGGTGCCGAGGAGGTCCCGTGCGTCTACGTCGCCAACGCAGGCAAGGAGCTGCGCCAGAACGTCTTTGCCATTACGCAGGAGCTTCGCGCCGCAGGGATTGTGACCGAGGCCGACTATCAGGGCCGTTCGCTCAAGGCCCAGTTTAAGCAGGCCGATAAGGTGGGCGCCAAGCTCATCCTGGTCCTGGGCGGCGACGAGCTTGCCGCCGGCAAGGTCAAGGTGCGCGACATGCAGAGCCATGACGAGGTTCTCGTCGATCTGGCCAACGTCGTCGAGGCGGTTCGCGAGCGTCTGTAGCGCATGATTTTTGAGCTGCGGACCCGCTAACATGTCCCGCTCGCGACGAGCTATTGTTACGGGGGTGTTTCGCATTTATGCGGAATGCCCTCGCTTGCATATGCTGCCCACCGAGAAATACGACCATTTGGGGCAAAAACCCTTGCAATGCAGAAAATACTTTTGTGTGGTAAAGCGCAATCAGTGTCGAAAGTATTTCTCAAGCGCCTATAATGAATACCGCATGTTACGTGCATAGAAGGAGGAATGGGAGGAAACGTGGCTGAGAACCTAAGCAACCAGTCTGTACCCGAAGCCGCGGCGCGCGTCGCTGCCGTGGTCAACCGCCTCGTTAACCGAATCGGCTCGAATGCCGAGTCCAGGGAGCGTCTCGCCGAGATCGAGATCCCCGAGGAGCTGCGCGATAATCTGGCGCTGTTCCTGCGCCTGGAACGTCGTGTGCTTAGCGAGTATGATCCCGAGATCGCGGACCTGTTCGACAAGATTTTGACAGCCGAGATTGTGGTCAATGCTGGCAACCCCGGTAGCCGCGCTGCCGACGAGTCCGTTGACGAACAGGGCGTGCCCACTGCCGACGAGCCCACCGCCGTGGCGTTTCGCGAAGTCGTCGATTTGATTGACAGCCTGCCGCTTGATAAGCAGCAGGTCATCGTTCGCGCCTTTACGAGCTTCTTCCACTTGGCAAACCTGTCGGAGGAGAACTACCGTGTGGCGCAGCTGCGCGAGCGCGAGGCCGGCGCATCGACCGATACCGAGGTCGATCCCGCCAACGAACTCACCGTCGCCTATCACCAGTTGGTAAACGAGATGGGCGTCGAGGGTGCCAATGAGCTGCTCGGCAAGCTCGAGTTCCACCCTGTCTTTACCGCACATCCCACCGAGGCCCGTCGTAAGGCCGTCGAGGGCAAGATTCGCCGTATCTCCAACCTGCTGGAGGAGCGTCCGCGTTTGGGCGGCTCCGACCTGGTGGAGAACGAGCGCCATATGCTGCAGGAGATCGACGCCCTGGTGCGTACGAGCCCCATCGCGCTCAAGAAGCCCACGCCGGTCGAGGAAGCCGATACCATCATCGACATCTTCGATAACACGCTGTTCGACGTTATCCCCGTCATCTACCGTCGTTTTGACGACTGGGTGCTGGGCGACAAGGCCGGTACCGTGCCGCCGCTGTGCCCGGCGTTCTTCCATCCCGGCAGCTGGATCGGCTCCGACCGCGACGGCAACCCCAACGTCACCGCCAAGGTGAGCCGCGAAGTCGCCGCCAAGTACTTTACGCACATGGTGCTCAAGCTCGAGGACAAGTGCCGCCGCATCGGCCACAACCTCACGCTCGAGGCCACCTACAGCAAGCCTTCTGCCGAGCTCATTAACCTGTGGAACCATCAGGTCGAGATGAGCCCTCGTTACACGGCCCGCGCCGAGCTGATCTCCGAGCACGAGCCGCATCGCGCCGTCATGCTCGTCATGGCCGACCGCCTGAACGCCACCGTGCGCCGCATCACCGACACCATGTACCACAGCGCCGACGAGTTCCTGGATGACCTGCGCGTCGTCCAGCGTTCGCTTGCTGCCTGCGGAGCCGTCCGTGCCGCCTACGGTCCGGTCCAAACCATCATCTGGCAGGTCGAGTCCTTCGGCTTCCATATGGTCGAGATGGAGTTCCGTCAGCACTCCGTGGTGCACGCCCGCGCCCTCAAGGATATCCACGAGAACGGTATCCATGGTGACCTGCAGCCCATGACGCGCGAGGTCATCGACACCTTCCGTGCCATCGGTTCCATCCAAAAGCGCTACGGCAAGAAGATGGCACACCGCTACATCATCTCGTTTACCAAGAGTGCCCAGCATGTGGCCGACGTCTTTGAGCTGGCCCACCTGTCCTTCGCACACGAGGAAGACGTTCCCGAGCTCGACGTGATCCCGCTGTTCGAGCAGCTCGAGGACCTCGAGGGCTGCGTTGACGTGCTCGACCAGATGCTTACGCTGCCCGTGGTGCAAAAGCGCCTTGCCCAGACCAACCGCCGCATGGAGGTCATGCTGGGCTATTCCGACTCTTCCAAGGATGCCGGTCCTACCACGGCCATGCTCGCGCTGCACTCCGCGCAGGAGCGCATCGCCAAGTGGGCAGAGAAGAACGATATCGACCTGGTGCTCATGCACGGTCGCGGCGGTGCCGTGGGCCGTGGCGGCGGCCCGGCCAACAAGGCCGTGCTGGCGCAGCCCAAGGGTTCGGTCAACTGCTTCTTTAAGCTCACCGAGCAGGGCGAAGTCATCTTTGCCCGTTACGGCAACCGCACGCTGGCTCAGCGCCATGTTGAGTCCGTTGCCGCCGCAACGCTTTTGCAGTCGGCCCCGAGTGTCGAGAAGACCAACACCGAGACCACGCAGAAGTTCTGGGATATGGCCGAGAAGCTCAACACTGCAAGCCACGAACGCTATCTGGACCTGCTGAACACCGAGGACTTTACACCGTGGTTCTCGACCGTGACGCCGCTGACCGAGGTCGGTCTGCTGCCGATCGGCTCGCGTCCCGCCAAGCGCGGTCTGGGCGCCAAGTCGCTCGATGACCTGCGTACCATCCCGTGGATCTTCAGCTGGAGCCAGGCGCGCATTAACCTGGCCGCTTGGTACGGTCTGGGCACCGCCTGCGAGCAGCTTGGCGATCTTGACCAGCTCAAGGCTGCCTACCAGGAGTGGCCGTTCTTCCGCACCTTTATCGACAACATCGAGATGTCGATCGCCAAGACCGACCAGCGCATCGCCAAGATGTATCTGCACCTGGGCGACCGCCAGGATCTGTCCGAGAAGGTCTTTACCGAGATGCAGCTCACGCGTAAGTGGGTCCTTGCCATCGTCGGTGACGAGTGGCCGCTGCAGCGCCGTCGCGTGCTCGGCTGCGCCGTCCGTGTACGTAACCCCTACGTCGACGCCCTGTCCATCGCCCAGGTCCGCGCCCTTCGCGAGGTGCGTATGAACCAGGACGAGATGGCCGAGGAGAAGAAGGCCGAGTACATGAGCCTGATTCTTTCGACTGTGACCGGCGTCTCGGCAGGACTGCAGAACACGGGGTAATCGATAGCCCTGTAGTCGTCCGGGCCCGCCATCAGTTTACTTTTAGGCACGTCCTCGGACATGCAAGAAGCCCTCGCTGCGCACTTCGTGCGGCGAGGGCTTCTTGCGTCCTGCGGAGTGTGCCTAAAAGTAAACTAATGGCGGGCCCTGCGATGTCCGGTCTTCGGCGGATTACTGGCTGGGGGAATTAATGGCGCGCTTCGCGCGTTTGGAAGGGGCTTCGTGCTGCGGAGTGCATTCAGAGGGAAACCCATCGGGTCCTTTCGTCCTCGGTTTACGGCGGATCAGCCGCTGGGTGAGGGTGGTGCTTGGGACGACGTGCAAAAAACGGAGTTTTCAGCAGCCAAAGATTGGTGCATAAGGCTATGGGTGACGTTCGCGGCCCCTGTTGATGCTTTTGCACGACGATTGGGCTTTGGCGATGTTCATATATGGCTGGTTTCTCGCCGCATGCTATCCAGATGGGACGAGTCATGAGGACTATCTACCTTTTGAAAGACTTTTGACACCAAAATCTTATCCCGCGATGCTGAATACTCGCAAAAATGCACGCTCCGGAGGGTACCACCCTGTTACGGCTAGAAATCCATGCGCCATTTTATGCAATTAATTAACGCATTTATGCAAAATGGCTTACGTGCGTACGTCTCGGGCTAGATGTTTGCCTCGGCGCTGCGTAAATCATCCTGTCTATAGTGTCTTTGACAGGCGGTCGCGGTCCCGTTTGGGGTCGCGGCCGTTTTGTTATGGGGCAAATATGAACGTTGTGTTAATGAGTCGGTGGACGGTGGTGTTTTTCGGTGAGCGGCGTATCCTTCCAACGGTTTATCTAGTGTGTCAGTTGAAAAGGAAGAGGGCGCTCGTCATTGTTTGAATGTGAACTGCCGTTTGACCACAAGACGTTGCATCTGGAGCTCGAGGATAAGAACTTCGCGGGTGTGATGGAAGGTCATCAAAACGAGTTTAAGACCACGAAATCGCAGGAAGAGCTGGTAGAGGAGTCGCTTGCCAATCCTTATGGCTCGCCTTCGCTCGAGGAGCTTTGTGCTGGCAAGAAGGATATCGTCATCATTAGCTCCGATCATACGCGTCCCGTTCCCTCGCGTGTGACGATGCCTATTCTGCTGCATCACATCCATTCTGCTGCGCCCGAGGCTCGCGTGCGTATTCTGGTTGCTACGGGTATGCATCGTCCGTCGACGCACGAGGAGCTCGTCAACAAGTACGGCGAGGAGATCGTTGCCAACGAGGAAATCGTTATGCACGTCGCGACCGATGACAGCATGATGAAAAAGATCGGCACCCTGCCTTCTGGCGGCGAGTGCATCATCAACAAGATTGCTGCCGATTGCGATCTGCTGCTTGCCGAGGGCTTTATTGAGCCGCACTTCTTTGCCGGTTTCTCTGGTAGCCGCAAGTCCGTCCTGCCTGGTATCGCCAGCTACAAGACCATCATGTACAACCACAACGGTCAGTTTGTGAACGATTCCCACTCGCGTGCCGGCAACCTGTGCCACAACCACGTGAGCGAGGACATGTTTGCTGCTGCCGAGATGGCTCACCTTGCCTTTGTGCTCAACGTGGTGCTCAACGGCAAGCACGAGGTCATCGGCTCCTTTGCCGGCGACATCCACAAGGCGCACGAGGCTGGCTGCGAGTTCGTGAAGAGCCTTGCCGGCGTTGAGCCCGTCGAGTGCGAGATTGCCATTACCACCAACGGCGGCTACCCGCTCGACCAGAACATCTATCAGGCCGTGAAGGGCATGTGCTCTGCCGAGGCTACGCTTCCCGAGGGCGGCGTGATCATCGATGTCGCCGGTTGTGCCGACGGTCACGGTGGCGAGGGCTTCTATCACAACATCGCCGACAATGATCCGGCAGAGTTTGAGCGCGCCTGCATCGACCGTCCTAAGGACGAGACCCTGCCCGACCAGTGGACGAGCCAGATCTTTGCCCGCATCCTGGCGCATCACCCTGTGATCATGGTTACCGACCTGTGCGATCACCAGATGATCAAGGATATGCACATGACGCCGGTTAACACCCTCGATGAGGCGCTCAAGCTCGCCTTTGAGATGAAGGGTGCCGATGCCAAGGTGGCCGTCATTCCCGATGGCCTGGGCGTTGTCGTCGCACAGCACTAGTACGCGGCCTAAACGAATCGTTTATAACCGACAAGAAAGATAAGGTTTTATGCTTACCAAACTCCTCTGCGAATTCGGCGCAACGGCCCTCATGATCATCTTTGGCGTGGGCGTGCACTGCGATACCGTGCTTAAGGGCACCAAGTATCAGGGCTCCGGCCACATGTTTGCCATCACCACCTGGTCTTTTGGCATCTCGGTCGCCTTGTTTATCTTTGGCGGCGCCGTGTGCATGAACCCCGCCATGGTGCTTGCCCAGTGCATCGTGGGCCTGGTGCCGTGGAGCAGCTGCATCCCCTTCATGATTGCCGATATGCTCGGCGGCTTTGTGGGCGCCGTGATCGCGTGGTTGATGTATGCCGATGAGTTCAAGGCTTCCGACGGCGTCGTCGACCCTATTGCCCAGCGCAACATCTTCTCGACCAACCCCACCACCGAGGGCACCAACTATGCCCGCAACTTCTTCTGCGAGGCTATCTGCACCTTTGTGTTCATCAGCGCCATCCTGGCTACCGCTAGCCGTGCCGGCGAGAACGTTTTGATGCTCGCTATCTGCGTCGGTCTGATCGTTTGGGCTGTTGGCATGGGCATGGGCGGCATCACCGGCTTCGCCATGAACCAGGCTCGTGACCTTGGTCCTCGCATGGCCTATCAGGTGCTGCCGATTAAGAACAAGGCTGACAACAACTGGAAGTACGGCCTGCTCGTTCCTGGCATCGCTCCGTTTGTCGGTGCCGCTCTGGCCGCGCTGTTTGTGCACGGTTTCTTGGGCATGTTCTAGTCTGAGGCTACATAGTTGTCCGCTGGCCGCATGGGGTAACTTCTCAGCGCGTCCTCGGACATGCAAAAAGGCTCGCTGCGCACTTCGTGCGGCGAGCCTTTTTGCGTCCTGCGGAATGCGCTGGGAAGTTACCCCATGCGGCCAGCTGCGGGGTCTTTGTTGCGTTCGTACAAGCAACCCAACATATATATCTGAATTTGGATGGGAGGGGCTTGTTGCTGGTAGGGGCGTTGGGCTGCTGTCGACACTTTGGGATGGATTGTGCTTTGGGTTCGGGTCTTTGAGATGAGGGCGGAACTTTGGGATAAGGGGTTTACTTAGTTGAAGAGGGGCTTTATGGCTGATAAGTAGTCTTTGGCTACGTCGGCTTTGTCTGCTTGGAAGTTGTGCCAGGCCCACCATTGGACGGTGGCTACGAAGCTTGAGGCTATGTGGTGTAGTAAGAAACTGCGGTCCATGGTGCCAGCGGGGCCTGTGGAGTCGGCGGGGACGGTTTCGGCTGCTCGTGACATGATGGTCTTGCGTAAGCAGTCGGCGAAGACGCGGGAGCCGGCGCCGGCTACGAGGGCTCGAACGCCCTGGCGGCGCTCCCAGAGGTTGTTGAGGATATGCTCGACCTGCACGAGTGGGTCGTCGAGCGGTGTGCCATCGTCGTCGAGGGCGTGGGTACAGATGTCGCTCACGAGCTCGGACAGTAGGTCGTCTTTGCTCTTAAAGAGGCCGTAGAATGTCGCGCGGCCTACGTGAGCGCGCGCGATGATGTCGCCGACGGTAATCTTGCCGTAGTCCACTTCGCGTAGCAGCTCGGAGAACGCCGCAACGATGGCAGCGCGGCTTTTTTCTTTGCGGGCATCCATGGCTATGCATCCACGTGAACGAGCAGACAACGGAGCGTGCCGGAGCAACCCTCGTAGGGGCGCTTACCGGCGCCGTAGCCGACGGCCTCGATGCGGTAGCGGGCCGGTAGGTGCTCGGACGTGCGCAGTGCGGCGACGATGGCGGCGCCCGTGGGCGTCACGAGCTCGCCGGCGACCGGTGCGGGCGTGAGGGCGATATTGCCTGCTTGGCATAGGTTGACGACGGCGGGCACCGGGATGGGCATAAGGCCGTGGGCACAGTGGATGGTGCCGTGACCCTCGGAGAGCGACTCGACGACAATGTCCTCGATACCCAGGTCATCGAGACAGATGGCGACCGAGCAGATGTCGACGATGGAGTCGATGGCGCCTACCTCGTGGAACATGACGGTCTCGGGCGTTTTGCCGTGGGCCTTGGCCTCGGCGGCGGCGAGCGCGGTAAAGATGGCGAGCGCGCGGCGCTTGGCGCCATCGCTTAACTGCGAGCCATCGATGATGGCGGCGACATCCGCCAAAGAACGGTGGTGATGGTGGTGGGTGTGGTGATGATCTTCGTGCTCATGGGCGTGGCCCTCATGGTCGTGCTCATGGCAGTGCTCGTGTTCGTGCCCGCCATGATCATGATGGTGATGCTCATGCCCGTGCTCGTGCTCGTGCTCGTGCGTGTGCTCGACAGCTGTTTCGTTGCCGTAGAGCCAGGCCATATCGTGGTCGTGGTTCTCGAGTCCCTCTGCAAGCTGGACGTCGAAATCGCAGGCGTCGATGCCATGCTTGTTTGCACGCGTGACGGCGATCGTAAAGCCGTCGACCGGCAGTGTGGCGAGCTGTTCGCGCAGGTGCTCCTCGCTGGCGCCCAGATCGAGCAGGGCTGCGACGGTCATATCGCCGCTGATGCCTGAGGTGCCGTCGATGATAAGCGTGTGCTGATGATTGGACATGGAATGCTCCTTAGCGGGCGCGGGGTGTGCCGGCGCTCAGATGATTGATAAGACTTGCCTGGTAGGCGGCGCCAAAGCCGTTGTCGATATTGACGACCGAAACGCCGCTGGCACAGGAGTTGAGCATGGCGAGCAGTGCAGCTACGCCACCAAAACTTGCGCCGTAGCCAACGCTGGTGGGAACGGCGATGACCGGACAGCTCACCAGACCGCCGATAACGCTCGCCAGCGCGCCCTCCATGCCGGCGATGGCGATGACCACCTGCGCCTGGGCAAGTTCCTCGGCATGCGCGAGCAGGCGGTGCAGGCCGGCGACACCTACGTCGTAGAGGCGGTCGACCTCGTTGCCATAGAACTCGGCCGTCAACGCGGCTTCTTCGGCGACGGGTAAGTCGCTCGTGCCGGCGCAGGCGACGACGATGCGTCCGTTGCCGGTAGGGGAGGGCTTGCCGCCCACGAGGGCGAGCTGTGCGTCCGGGACATATCCCAGGTCGATGCCGTTGTCGAGGAGCTCCGAGGTACGGGCTGCTTTTTCGGCATCCAGGCGCGTGACCAGGATGCGCTCCTGGCCGGCATCGCGCAGCGCTTCGATAATGGCGGCAATTTGCTCGGCGGTTTTACCGGCACCGTAGACAACCTCGCCGGCTCCCTGGCGCACTCCGCGCGAAAGATCGAGCTGTGCAAAACCCAGATCGGCGGTTGGCGCCGTTTGGATGCGCGTGAGGGCGACTGCCGGGGTGACTGTTCCGCCGGCAACATCGCTCAGCAATTGCTCAAGATCTTGCTTATCCATATATGTTCCCTTCGACGGCGCAAAGTCTAGCACTCAAAGGGTATGTTTCCGAACACTAAGACAAAATTGTTCGGAAACTATAGGACAGACTGATTCAATTGTTAGACGGATCGGCTAGTCACGCAGGATGATGTCCATGGCGAGCATCAGGTTGCGCTCGTCGATGGCAAACGGGGCGGCTTCGCGCGTCTTGGGCTTGGCGCAAAACGCGATGCCCGTGCCCGCAGCCTGAATCATGGGGATGTCGTTGGCGCCGTCGCCGATTGCCACGGTATGGGCCATGTCGACACCGCACTCAACTGCCCAATCCAGCAGCTGGATGAGCTTGGACTCCTTGGTCACAATGTCGGCAGCCAACTTACCGGTGAGCTTGCCGTCCACGACCTCCAGGCGGTTAGCGAGGCAAAAGTCGATACCCGCGGCAGCCACGATCTTGTCAGCGACCTCGTGGAAGCCGCCGCTTACCACGCCGACCTTCCAGCCCTTGCTGTGTGCCGAGCGCACAAGCTCTAACGCGCCGGGGGTAAACGTCACGCGCTCAAAGGTGCGCTCGAACACACTCTCGTCCAAGCCGGCAAGCAGCCCCACGCGTTCCTCGAGCGCCTGCTTAAAGTCGAGCTCGCCGCGCATGGCGCGCTCGGTGATCTTCGCCACTTGCTCGCCTACGCCGGCCTCCTCGCCCAACAGGTCGATGACCTCCTGGTTGATGAGCGTGGAGTCGATATCCATAACAATGAGGCGTGCAGTCATGGTGGGCCTTTCCGAGTGCAGTTGTATTGGGGCACATTGTCGCACGCGGCGCGCCTGGGCGACGGCCAGGCCGCGTCAATTGTTTCGTCTCCGTCAAGTCTTTGGGCAAGAGTTACTTTTTCGCGGTACATCGACGTGGGTGCGATAAGATAGAACGCCATGTCCGGCTGCGCGGTTTACGCAGGCTGGGCAAATCTGTACGACGCCGCCCGGAACGACACGGGGCGGCACAGATCCATAAAGGAGGATCACTGGTATGAGCCAGACCCGTCCCATCGATGAGCATTCCATGCACACCCGTACCTGCGGCGAGCTTCGCTTCGAGAACGTGGGCGAAGAGGTCACCCTCACCGGTTGGGTGAGCCGTCGCCGCGACCACGGCGGCCTTATCTTCTGCGACCTTCGCGACCGCGAGGGCATCACGCAGCTCACCTTCGACCCCGAGCACTCCGATGGCGATGCCTTTAAGATCGCCGAGACCATGCGTCCCGAGTGGCCCATCAAGATCCACGGCGTCGTGCGCGCCCGTGGCGAGGAGACCACCAACACCAAGCTCGCGACCGGCGAGATCGAGGTCCTGACCGACCACGCCGAGGTGCTCAACACGTCCGTCACCCCGCCGTTCCAGATCGAGGACGGCATCGAGACCAGCGAGGACACCCGCCTGCGCTATCGCTATCTGGACCTCCGTCGTCCCGAAATGATGGCCAACCTCAAGCTGCGCTCCGACTTCACCTTTGCCATTCGCGAGGCGCTGCACAACCGTGAGTTCATGGAGGTCGAGACGCCCTCCCTGTTCAAGTCCACGCCCGAGGGCGCCCGCGACTTCATCGTCCCCAGCCGCATCCAGCCGGGTAACTTCTACGCCCTGCCGCAGTCCCCGCAGCTCCTGAAGCAGCTGCTCATGGTCGGTGGCGTCGAGCGCTACTACCAGGTTGCCAAGTGCTTCCGCGACGAGGACCTGCGTGCCGACCGCCAGCCCGAGTTCACTCAGGTCGATATCGAGATGTCCTTCGTGGACCAGAACGATGTCATGAGCGCGCTCGAAGAGGTTCTTGCCGATGCCTTCGGCCGCATGGGTGTCGAGATGCCCACGCCGCTGCGTCGTATGAACTACTGGGATGCCATGGACACCTATGGCTCCGACAAGCCCGATACCCGCTATGGCATGCACCTGGTCGACCTGACCGACATCTTTGCCAACTCCAAGTTCAAGGTCTTTGCGACTGCCGCAAACGAGGAGGGCTCCGTCGTCAAGGCCATCAACGCCAAGGGCGCCGGTGCCTGGGCACGTGCCAAGATCGATAAGCTCGCCGGCGTGGCCTCCACGTTTGGCGCCAAGGGCCTGGCATGGATCGCCTTCCGCGAGGACGGCTCCATCAACAGCCCCATCGTCAAGTTCTTCTCGGACGAGGAGATGGCCGCTCTGCGCGAGCGCATGGACGTCGAGCCCGGCGACCTTGTGATGTTCGCCGCCGGCCCGCGCCTGCTCTCCGACGAGATCCTGGGCGGCATGCGTTCGCACATGGCCAACGCACTCGAGATCAAGCGCGAGGGCCACGACTTCCTGTGGGTCGTCAATTTCCCGCTGTTCCATTGGGACGAGGACCGCAAGGCCTATGCTGCCGAGCATCAGCCCTTTACCCTGCCGACCGAGACCGACATCGCCAAGATCGAGGCCGATCCGCTGGCGGCCGGTTCGTGCACCTACGACTTTGTCATGGACGGCTTTGAGGCCGGCGGTGGCGGTATGCGTATCCACAACGCCGAGATGCAGATGTCCATGCTCAAGCTCCTGGGCTTTACCGAGGAGCGCGCCGAGTCTCAGTTTGGCTTCCTCATGGAGGCCCTCAAGTTTGGTGCGCCCCCGATGGGCGGTTTCGCTCTGGGCCTGGACCGCGTGTGCATGCTGCTCGCCGGTTCCGACTCCATCCGCGACGTCATGGCGTTTCCCAAGACGGCCAGCGGCTCCGACCTTATGTCGGGCGCTCCGAGTGCCGTTAGCGGCGCCCAGCTCAAGGACGTCAGCCTGCGCCTGATGTAGGCGAGCGGCTACATATTGCCTGTAACGAGGGAAGGACACGTGCCTTCCCTCGTTTTTTATGTCGTGACGTCATGGTTTGGAGGTTTGCCGTCGTGCGCCGGGAAACTACAACCCGGAATCTGCGTCCAGAAGGGGTCGCGCTTTCCCAAAGGGGGTCCTCTGGGAAAGCGCGACCCAGTATTCGGCAAAATAATGGGGCACAGTTTCCGGTTGAGCTGTCTAACGGAAACTGTGCCCCAGAATGAGCGCTCAAACGGGACAGGCTTTCCGCAACAACTGTTTGGCGGAAAGCCTGCCCCAGTTTCTTATAGCGAGTCTCTCTGAACGAGCTGCATGTGCATGACGGTGGTGGTGGGCTCGGCACCCTTGATCATGTCGAGCGCAATGTTGGCGGCCATGTGTCCTTCTTCGCGCAGGGGCTGGCGGACGGTCGTGAGCGCGGGGACGCAGCGCGCCGCAATCTCGTGATCGTCGAAGCCGACGACAGAAACGTCCGCAGGAACGGATAGGCCTGCCTCGTTGAGTGCGGTGATGACGCCAGCTGCGATACGGTCCGATCCGCAGAGCACGCCATCGAAAGCAATCTCGCGCGCGAGGATCTGGTGCATGGCCTGATAGCCGTCTCCGCTGTTCCAGCCGGTATAGATAACGTTTGCGTCTGGGAGGTCTTCGCCCAAGACGGCACGGTAGCCGCGCAGGCGGTCGACAACAGCGGGGTTGTCTTGCGGTCCCAACACGGCGACGATATCTTTGCGCCCGCGATCCTTCATGGCGAGTGCCGCAAAATGTCCGCCCTCTTCGTCGTCAGAGTAGACCGTCGAGAACACATCGCGATAGGGGTGGCCCTCGAGCTGGCCACACAACACGGTGGGTACGCCCAGCTCGCGCAGCACCTCGAGCAGCTCGCTGCCTTTGTAGGGAGAGACGTCGATCACGGCGTCGAACGAGCGGCGCTCAAAGTGCTCGCGTGCGCGGTTGCGCTCATGCGTAGAAGACGCCTGCAAGATAACGGGCAGATAGGACGACTCCGACAGTTCCTCGGTAATGCCGCTCAAAAACTCGCTATAGGTGGGGTCGCTGAAGAGTTCACTCAGAGGCTCGGTCACGAGCACGGCGATGATTTCCGTGCGCCCGACAGCGAGCGCTCGGCCACGAGCGTTGGGGACAAAATTGACTTCCTTGGCCGCCGCGCGGACGCGCTTTTTGGTTTCCTCGCTAATGCGGGGCGAATCGTTGAGGGCGCGCGATGCCGTGGAGCGCGACACGCCGGCAGCTGCGGCAACCTCGGCAAGCGTAGGTGCGGTGCGAACTGGTTGTGTCATGGCGTCTCCTGGAAAATGCGGTCGATGTTGTCACTGATACGGGCTAGTGCGGATACAGCTTACTATAGTGCGCCTGAACAGCGTTCATGATATCCGGTGACCGGTGTCGTTTTGCAACCAAGCCGAAATCGAATACGTCTCGTGTGGGTGAGATATCAGCGGGCGTGGAGGTTGCCTACGAGCTTAAGAACGATGTCTTGTGCTGAGTTTCGATACTCAGGGTGACATAAGTGTTGCGATTGTACAACCGGTTGCACCATTAACCCTGCCAAATCGACCGTTCAGCGGACAACCGGTTGCACAGTTTTTTACATCGCTCGTAAGATAAGGACAACCGGTTGCACAAGAATCACTACGATGATGAAGGAGCATCACCATGGACGCCATTAACGATTGGGAAAACCAAGCGCTCACCCACAGGAACCGTCTGGCACCCCATGCGTACTTTATGGGTTACGAGACCGCCGATCTCGCTGCAACGTACAGCCGCGAGCTGTCGCGCGGGTTTGTCCAGCTGTCCGGCTCGTGGCAGTTCCGCCTCTTTGAGGGCCCCGCTGCCGTCTCCAACGAGGAACTCTCCACGTACAAGCCCGAGTGGGATCACGTGGAGGTTCCGCACCTGTGGCAGGTGGACGGCTATGGCAACCTTGCCTACACCGACGAGGGTTTCCCGTTCCCGGTTGATCAGCCGTTCGTTCCCTCCGACGACCCCACGGGCGTCTACCAGCGCATCGTCAACCTTCCCGCCGTTCCTGCCGGCGCTCGCGAGATCATTCGCTTCGACGGCATCGAGAGCTATGGCGAGCTGTACGTCAACGGTCAGTATATCGGCATGACCAAGGGTTCGCGCCTGTCTGCCGAGTTCGACGTGACCGACGCGCTCGTCGAGGGCGACAACCTGTTTGCGGTCAAGGTCCTGCAGTACAGCGATGGCAGCTACATCGAGGATCAGGACATGTGGTGGGCCTCGGGCATCTTCCGCGATGTGTACCTTATGCAGCGTCCCGCCGCGCACCTGGTCGACTTTAGGTTCCGCACGCACCGCGAGGGCGATGTCGCTCTGATCACGCTCGATACGGTTGCCGAGGGCGCTTCCCGCGTTGTGTTTACGCTCAGCGATGGCGAGAACGTGGTGGCTACGGGTGAGTGCGTCGACGGCCATGCCGAGTGCAGCGTGACCGATGCCCACTTCTGGAATCCCGAGGACCCCTTCCTCTACGATCTTACGTTTGAGGTCTACGACGGCGACAAGGTGAGCGAGTACGTCCCGCATCGCCAGGGTCTTGCCGAGGTGACGGTCGAGGGCAATCATATCTACCTCAACGGCACTTACTTTAAGATGCATGGCGTCAACCGCCACGATCACGACGATCACAAGGGCCGCGCCGTGGGCCTCGATCGCATGCGCCGCGACCTGGAGCTCATGAAGCAGCACAACATCAACGCAGTGCGCACCTCTCACTATGCCAATGACCCGCGCTTCTACGAGCTGTGTGATGAGTATGGCATCATGCTGGTCGCCGAGACCGATATGGAGAGCCACGGCTTCGAGAATATCGGCAACATCGCCCTGGTTACCGACGACCCGGCATGGGAGCCGGCCTACGTCGACCGTACTGAGCGCCTGGTGATGCAGGAGCGCAACCACGCGTGCATCATCATGTGGTCGCTGGGCAACGAGAGCGGCTATGGCTGCAACATCCGCGCGATGTACGCCAAGGCTCACGAGCTCGATGGTCGTCCGGTCCACTACGAGGAGGACCGCAACGCCGATACCGTCGACGTCATTTCCACGATGTACTCCCGTGTGTCGCAGATGAACGACTTTGGTGAGCATCCGTTCCCCAAGCCGCGCATCAACTGCGAGTATGGCCACTCCATGGGTAATGGCCCCGGAGGTCTGTCCGAGTACCAGGAGGTCTTCGATCGCTGGGATTGCATCCAAGGCCAGTTTATCTGGGAATGGTGCGACCACGGTTTGGCTGCTGTGACCGAGGACGGCGTTACCTACGATATGTATGGTGGCGACAACGGCGATTACCCCAATAACAGCAACTTCTGCATCGACGGCATGGTGTTCCCTTGGCAGCAGCCGAGCCCGGGCCTCACTGAGTATGGTCAGGTCATCTGCCCGGTTCGCATGGCCTACGATGCCGAGGCGGGCGAGCTGACCGTCACCAACAAGCGTTGGTTTACCACCCTCGAGGATGTTTGCCTGTCGGCGGAGACCCTGGTGGACGGCGACGTGGTCTGCCGCAAGACGCTCATGCCCGGTGCGGTTGCCCCCGGTGAGTCCGTCCAGCTTCCGCTGGTGATTCACGAGGCCGCGGTAGGCGAGACCCTGCTGACTGTGCGCGCCTACACCATGGCCGCTCACGTCTGGTGCGAGCCGATGTTCCAACTGGGCGCAAACCAGTTTGCCATCGCAAACCATCCGGCGCCGGCCATTGCGGCTCCCACTCGTCCTGAGCTTACGGTCGAGGAGACCGAGCAGGAGATTCGCATTCACTCCCTCAACGGCGAGCTGACCTTCAGCAAGGTAAACGGCACCGTGAGCGAGTGGAAGGCATCCGGCCGCGACGTCATGGCCTCTGGCCCCCAGGTTGGTTTTTGGCATCCGCTCGTCGACAACCACGCCCAGGAGTACGACTCCCTGTGGAAGGACAACTTCATCGATGTAATGCAGACGTCCACCCGCAAGGTTTCTTGGAAGCAGGACGGCAATGCGGTCGCCGTTACCGTGAGCCAACGCATTGCTCCTCCCGTCCGTGCGTTCGGCATGCGCGTCGAGCTTGTCTACACCGTGCTTCCGAGCGGTCGCGTCGACCTCAAGGTTTCCGGCGAGCCCTACGGCGATTACTCGGATATCATCCCGCGCATCGGCATCTCCTTTGAGGTCCCCGGTTGCGATCGTGCCGTCGAGTGGTATGGCCACGGCCCGGGCGAGAACTATCCGGACTCGCTGCGCGCCAACCCGGTCGGTCATTACCGCACTACGGTCGACGACATGTTCACGCCCTACGTTATGCCCCAGGACTGCGCCAACCGCGAGGGTACCCGCTGGGTCGCCCTGCGCTCCAGCCACGGTGACGGTCTGGTCGTGACGCGTCCGAGCGACGCCGCTTCCAATCCGTTCTCGTTCTCCGCATGGCCCTATAGCTGCGAGGCTATCGATAGCGCCAAGCATGTCTACGATCTTGTCCCGGGCGACACGGTTACGGTCAACATCAACGACCAGCTGCTCGGCCTTGGCTCGAACTCTTGGGGCTCCGAGGTGCTCGATTCCTATCGCACCCGTTTTGAGAGCTTCAGCTTTGAGGTGTCCCTGCGACCGCTGACGTCTGCCGATCTGGCTCAGGCGCTGGCACCCATTAAGGAGGCATAAGTCATGCATATCTTTAACTCGCGTGCCGATTTCGACGCCCAGATGAAGTCCGTCAAGAAGTGGATGCGTACCGGTCAGGCACTCGACGGCGTTTCTGAACTGCAGCACGATGTGGCGTACTCTATCGGCGACTCGCTGGTGTATTGGTGGGTGAACGCCCACGAGGCGGCTACAGCCGATCTGGTCGGTCACCGTCGCTACCATGCCGTGCTCGCCCCGCTCGACGGCAATCTGACCGTTGAGGTGGCTTCCAAGGCCGATCTTACCTGTACGCGCGCCTACAGCGATATCGATGATCGCGAGCGCTTTGAGGGTACGGGGGAGACCGTGACGATTCCCGCCGGCGGCGTTGCCGTCGTCGAAATTGACGAGGCCTACCGTGTCGTGGCCGATGCCGCGGATCCCCGCGTCGTGGTACTGCACGTGACAGTCGAAGGTTATTCCTTCCCCAACAAGTAGTATTCGTCCGCCTGGACGTTTGCTTCGCGCCGTTAAGGGGGATGGCTTTGTTGACTCCCTTTTCCCCATTCCCCTTAGCAGGTGCGCCATCCGTGTTTGCACTTGCAGCTCGGACGGTTTTAGATGACATTTAACAGATGATTGGGAGGGCTTATGAGCTCTGAAAAACGAGGAACGATTGGTTCGTTCGCTCTGCTGGGCATGACGGTCGCCGCCGTGTTCGGTATCAAGAACATCATCAACAACAACGCGGCCATCGGCTTGGCAGCTGCGCCGTCGTTCTTCTTCGCCACGCTTTTGTACTTTGTCCCCTATACCCTGGTTACCGCCGAGTTCGTCGGCCTCAACAAGGACTCAGAGTCTGGCGTGTACGCATGGGTTAAGACCTCGATGGGTGGTCGCTGGGCGTTCCTGACGGCATTTAGCTACTGGTTCGTTAACCTGTTCTTCTTTGCGTCCGTCCTGCCCAACGTCATCATCTACGCGAGCTACGTGTTCTTTGGTGCCAACGCCGAGCTTTCGCAGCTGTGGATCACCATTATCGAGATCGTCGTCTTTGCTATCGCCACGTGGGTTTCGACCAAGGGCGCTAAGTGGATCGGCTCCATTTCCTCCTTCGGTTCGACCGCGGCTCTCGGCCTGACCGCCGTGTTCATCCTGCTGTCCCTGGCTGCTGCCTTTGGCGGCGTTGAGTTCGCTACGGCTCCTACTCCCGCTAACATGGCTCCCGACATGAGCAACTTCGCAACTGCGTGGGGCTTCTTCGGTACGCTTGCCTGGATCATCCAGGGCGTTGGCGGCGCTGAGTCTGTCGGCGTGTTCCTTAACGACCTTAAGGGTGGCGTCAAGGCCTTCGTGCGCACCGTCGTTATCGCCGGCCTGACCATCGGCCTTCTGTATGCAGGCGCTTCGCTGCTGGTCAACCTATTCATCCCCGAGGGCGGCGTTGCCATCTCCACCGGTATCTTCGACGTATTCGGCGCTGTCTTTGCCCACTTTGGCATTCCCATGGAAGTGTCTACGCGCGCCATCGGCTTGATCCTTCTCGCCGCCACGCTGGGCTCCCTCATGATGTGGACCTCTGCTCCCATCAAGGTTTTCTTCACCGAGATCCCCAAGGGCGTCTTTGGTAGCAAGATCGTCGAGCTCAACGAGCATGGCATTCCTGCCCGCGCTGCTTGGCTGCAGTTCGCCATCGTCGTCCCCATCCTGATCATTCCGGCCCTGGGCTCCGGTAACCTCGACGACCTGCTCATGATCGTTACCAACATGACTGCTGCCACCGCTCTGCTCCCACCGCTGCTGATTTTGCTTGCCTACTTTATGCTGCGCAAGAACTTTGACGCCGCTCCCCGTGGCTTCCGCATGGGTTCGCGCAGCTTTGGCCTGGTCGTTGCCGCATTCCTGCTTGTGGTCTTCTGCTTCGTGCTTATCTGCGGCACCATTCCGCTCGATCAGCCGCTGTGGCTGACGCTGGTCTACAACGTTGGCGGCGTGGTTGTCTTCTTGGGCCTTGCCGTGACGTGGTACAACCGCTACATCAACCGCCTGCGCGAGACCGATCCCGAGGCCGCCGAGAACGAGCTTCGCCCTTCCGTCCTCGATATGATGGAGTAGCGGCTAGGATTAATCTACGGCTGTGGAATAAATCGATTCCCTTTCCTAAGGAGGGGCCTTACGAGGCCCCTCCTTTTGTGTTTTGGAGCATGGTTTTGGACCCTGTGGTCAAAAAATACCAAATATGAGTACTGTTGCAAAAGAGGTGTCATATTTTTCGGCCTGTTCTGAGCGAAAATGGGCTCAAAATCAATTTATCTAACCCCCTATAGACGCGATTCGATGGCTTCCAAAACATTAAAATCGGCCAAATCGGCCAATTTGCTCTCAATTCTGCTGTTACTAAATTTGTGACAGTACTCATATTTGCCACTTTTTGTCCACGGGGTGTCCGAAAGGGTCCTCGACAAGCATCTAACGCTACAATAACTACCACATGGCTGGGTTTGCCAGCCGAATGTACGATGTCGTGGGAGGGGACATGGTCGAGTTTACAAAGACGATTAAAGATCCGTTGGGATTACATGCCCGCCCGGTTGCGCTGCTCTATGACATCATTGCCAAGCACCGTAGCGACGTGTCGGTCAGCATCGGCGACCGCCATACCGACGGTCGCGATGTCATGGGCCTCATGGCTCTCTACGGCGAGTGCGGCGAGGACATCATCTTTCGCGTTTCGGGCGTAGACGAGGCTTCCTGCGTTACGTCGATCAGAAACCTCTCGCTCTAAGCATGACAGGGCGCGGCAAAGGACAACTCTTTGCCGCGCCTTTTTGTTTCATATAGGAAACTTTTTCGAAATCTGAATGGGGACCCTTTCCAAAAAGTTAGCCACGTGTTAGTTTACTAAAGCGAACATAGACGTGGTTAACTTTTATCGCGTCGATGTTGAGGACGAACTGACGTTAGGAGCCACTCATGTCTTGCGGACCGCAGATGCCGGCAATGCCGCTTTCGATGGTAAAAGCGGGCGAAACCGTGCGCGTGTCTCGTGTAAAGGGCAATGAGGGCATGAAGCACCACCTCAAGGACCTTGGCTTTGTCGAGGGCAACGAAATCCACGTGGTGAGCTCGAGCGGCGCCAATATCATCGTCACGGTGCTGGGCGCACGCTTTGGCATCGATTCCAAGGTTGCCATGCACATCATGACCGTCGGTTAGTTCGCAGCATTTGATAAAAACCGAAAGGGGGACAAGAGGATGAAGACGTTGGGTGACGTTAAGGTGGGCGAGAGCTCCACCATCGTCAAGCTTCACGGTGAGGGTGCGCTTCGCCGCCACCTTATGGACCTGGGCCTCATCAAGGGCACTTCGTTCAAGGTCGTGAAGGTTGCGCCGCTCGGTGATCCGGTCGAGATCAACGTGCGCGGCTACGAGCTTTCCATCCGCAAGGAGGAGGCGGCCGTCGTCGAGGTCCAGTAGGGGCTCGCGACGTATGTTTCTGCAGATAAAGTTAGGTTTTTCTAACTTAATGCAGCATTTTGAAGCACATTATCCAGCCCGTGCGGAGAAAGCAGCGCGGGCACACAAGGAAGAAGGATTGAATGGCGGATTCTCAGATCCATGTCGCACTGGCGGGTAACCCCAACTGCGGCAAGACCACGCTTTTCAACCTGATCACCGGCGCCAACGGCTACGTTGGCAACTGGCCCGGCGTCACGGTTGAGAAAAAGGAGGCCAAGCTCCTAAGCGACAAGAACGTTACCATCACGGACCTCCCTGGTATCTACTCGCTTTCCCCCTACAGCCCCGAGGAGCAATGCTCGCGCGATTATCTCATGAGCGGCGAGCCCGATGTCGTCGTCCAGGTGGTCGACGCCACCAACCTCGAGCGCAACCTGTACCTGGCGCTTCAGGTTATCGAGACCGGCCTGCCCGTGGTCATCGCCCTCAACATGGCCGACTTGGTCGAGAAGAACGGCGACAAGATTGACACGGATAAGCTCTCCAAGAAGCTCGGCTGCCCGGTTATGATGATCTCCGCTCTTAAGAACAAGGGCATCAAGGAGCTCTTCGAGCAGGTCAAGAAGTCCGCAGCTTCCAAGGGCCAGGTGCCGGAGCACAAGTTCGACTCCTCCATCGAGGACGTTCTGACGCACATCGAGAACAACCTTCCGGCGAGCGTTTCCGCCAACAAGCGCCGCTATTACGCCGTCAAGCTGTTCGAGCGCGACGCGGACGCCTGCAAGCTCATCAACCTCACCAAGGAGAAGGCCGCTCGCGTGGAGCAGCTGGTCGCCCAGTGCGAGCAGGACTGCGACGACGACGCCGAGTCCATCATCACCGGCGAGCGTTACGGCGTGATTGCCCACATCATTGACGAGTGCCTCACCAAGGCTCCGGCCAAGATGAGCACCTCCGAGAAGATCGACCGCGTGGTTACCAACCGTATCCTGGGCCTGCCGATCTTTGTGGTCATCATGTTCTGCGTGTACTACATCGCCGTTTCTACCTTGGGCGGCACGGTGACCGACTTCACCAACGACCAGCTCTTCGGTACCGACGGTTGGTATGTGCTCGGCCAGGGCCGCGACGCCTACGACGCGGCCGTCGAGGCTGCGGGTGACAATGCCGACTCGGTCGACCCGGCACAGTACGGCCCCTATGTCCCGGGTATCACCACCGTGGTGCACGACGCCCTTGTGGCGGGCGGCACCGAGGACGGTGGCCTGGTCGATTCGCTGGTCTGTGACGGCATCGTCGGCGGCCTGGGCGCTATCTTCGGCTTTGTGCCGCAGATGTTCCTGCTGTTCGTCATGCTGTCCTTCCTGGAGGACTGCGGCTACATGGCCCGCGTCGCCTTTATCATGGACCGCGTTTTCCGCCGCTTTGGCCTGTCCGGTAAGTCCTTTATCCCCATGCTCGTGTCCTCGGGCTGCGGTGTCCCCGGCGTCATGGCCACCAAGACCATCGAGAACGAGAAGGACCGCCGCATGACGGTCATGACCACCACGTTCATTCCCTGTGGCGCCAAGCTGCCGATCATCGCCCTGCTCATGGGCTCCATCATCGGCGATTCTTCCACCACCGCCGCGTGGATCAGCCCGCTCTTCTACTTCCTGGGCGTCTTTGCCGTCATCGCCTCGGGCCTCATGCTCAAGAAGACCAAGCTCTTCGCCGGCCGCCCGACGCCGTTCGTTATGGAGCTTCCCGCCTACCACTTCCCGGCGATCCGCTCTTGGGCGCTGCACGTGTGGGAGCGCTGCTGGGCCTTTATCAAGAAGGCCGGCACGATCATCTTCGCCTCTACCGTCGTGGTGTGGTTCCTCTCCAACTTTGGTAGCTACAACGGCTCCTTTGGCTTCCTGCCTGCGATGGACGGCATCCCCGAGGAGTTCATGGACTACTCCGTGCTCGCCATGCTGGGCAACCTGGTCGCTTGGATCTTCGCCCCGCTCGGCTTTAGCACCTGGCAGGCAACCGCGCTGACTGTCTCTGGCCTCGTCGCCAAGGAGAACGTTGTCGCCACCGCCGGCTCGCTGCTGTCCGTCGCCGACGCGGGCGAGACCGACCCGAGCCTGTGGACCGCGTTTGCCGGCATGTTCCCCACCATGGGCGCCTGCGTTGCCTTCGGCGCGTTCAACCTGCTGTGCGCTCCGTGCTTTGCCGCTATGGGTACCATCCGCAACCAGATGGATTCCGGCAAGTGGACCGCGATTGCCCTCGGCTACGAGTGCGCCTTCGCTTGGGTGATCGGCCTGTTCATCAACCAGTTCTATAACCTGCTTGTCCTTGGGCAGTTTGGCTTCTGGACGGTTGTGGCTATCGTGCTGCTGGTCGCGATGCTCTTCCAGATTTTCCGTCCTATGCCCAAGCACGCTTGGACCGACGAGGACGAGACCAACACTGCTTCCGCTGCAGTTTCCGCCTAAGTCCGAATAGGGATCAACCCCTTTCCACGAGCCCGGGTGTCTTAGTGACACTCGGGCTTTTTGACGCAATGGGGGGACAGATTGCTTTGCTCCAGAAGTAAGATGTGGCGTTTCCGCAGATAAAACCGACCAAAATAAGCCTGTCCCTATTTGGTAGGTGGAGAATGGGGTAAAGTAAGTGATGGTTAACTAGAGGAGGCTTGCTATGGCACCTATCGATATTGTTGTACTGGCTGTTATCGGTATTGCGTTTGTCGCGGTATGCGTGCGCATCTACCGCAAGGGCACCTGCGCCGACTGCGCTCAGGGTGGCGTTTGCATGGGGCATTGCTCCAACAAAAAGACGTGCGCCGCACTTAAGGGCGTAGACAAAATCGCCGAAGACTTGGGTCGCGGTATCAAATAAGGTCCGGACATCCAAGCGCTCCGCGGGCATCCGTTCGCGGGGCGCTTTGTGCATTTGAGGGAGAGCACGGCGAGTCGAAGAGTATTTTTGGGGTATCGTTAACTGGACTATTAATTGGCAACTTATCTATAACGGAGTAACCGCATGAGCGCTCGCGTAACCATGAAGGACATAGCCGCCGAGCTTGGCGTTTCCATCAATACCGTGCACAAGGCTCTGACGGGAAAGGCCGGCGTGAGCGAATCCGTGCGCGCCAAGGTGAACGCTAAGGCCGAGGCCATGGGCTATCACCGCAACACAAGTGCCTCAAGCCTGCGCCGCAAGGATATCAATCTGGTGTTTTGCCTGCCCCGCGCATCGCGCGAGGGAGCGTACTTTTTCCGTTACCTGTGGGAAGGCTGCAATCGCTTTGAACAGGAGGTCATCGACCGGGGCATTACGGTTGAGCGCGTTGAATTTGGCGTGGGCGGCTACGCTGATGCACTCGAGCAAATCGACGAGCGTCTGCAGGTGGGCGAGAAGATTGATGGCTTGCTCGCCTATGCGCCGGGCGACGATCGTGCGACTGAGCTTTTGGGGCAGATCGCCGAGGCGGGCGTGACGATTGAGCTTGTCGACGGCGACCGTCCGCATTTGAATCGTTTGGGTGCGAGCTTGGCCGATTATTCGACGGCAGGCAGCCTTATGGCCGAGCAGGCGGCAAACCTGGTCCATGCTTCTGGGGCCGACGCCCGCGTGCTCCTTTTGACAGGCGACCCATATACCGATTCGCACTATCTAACCGCCCGCGCCTTCCACAATTACCTTCGCGAGCACAATGTTCCCTGGCAGGTTGAGGATCTTGCAGGTGCCCATGCGCAAGTCAAACAACTCGAGCATGAGCTCGAAAAGCGCTTGAGTGCGCCGGACGCCCCCGAACTTATCTGTAGCGTTTTTGCCGTTGGTTCCGAAGTGGTTGCCGACGCGCTCGTCTCGACCGGCAAGGCCGGTCAGGTCATGGTGATCGGCAACGACCTGTTTCCCGAAAGTGCTCTGGCCTTGCGCCGCGGTATCTTTACCAATATTGTCTATAAGGACCCGACGAGCCTGGCGTATCGCGGCGCTAAGACGCTGGGCGATTATCTGCTGTGGGGAAGGACCCCGACGGTGCCCGTCCAGAAGGGTACCGTCGAGATGGTATTTGCCAGCAATGTCGACCGCTACTGCGAACTTGCGGGTATTTAGCCGATTGAGCAGGTACCCCCTCTTGCGACGTGCATTTTTGGGAGTATTCAGCATTGGCATGCCCTGAATGAGGTGCAGAACGACTGTTTTAAGTGCCCCCGATGGCGTAATTTGCCATCGGGGGCACTTTTTATGCCGATCGGGCGCTATCTGCGTTCCAAATAGGACGCTGAGGATGGCGCACGGCGCGCTCCAATGCTGAATACTCCCAAAAATGTACGTCGGGACATGACCCACCTGAGCAAAAGCGCTCAAGTTCGGTGTTCGGGGACGCCAAACAGTCCGCAATACATGCAAGTCACATCTCCAGCAACCGTTGAACGGGCAAAATCTACCGTTCACCCCGTGGTGGTTAGGTGAACGTTCACCTTTTGAGGTGCAATGGATTAGTATAGTGAACGTTCACCTAAAGGATAACGAGCGCGCCGTGCGCCCGCCTTGCCAGCAAAGGGGCTGTTTGATGAAAAACTTTATGGACGATCAGGATTTCCTGCTGAGCACCAAGACCGGCGAGGAGCTGTTCCACAACTTTGCCGAGGGCATGCCCATCGTCGACTATCACTGCCACATTTCTCCTAAGGAGATTTGGGAGGACAAGCGTTTCGAGAACATCACCGAGGTTTGGCTGGGCGGCGACCACTACAAGTGGCGCCTGATGCGTGCCAACGGCGTCGACGAGCGTTTTATCACTGGCGACGCCCCTGCTCGCGAGAAGTTCCAAAAGTGGGCCGAGACCCTGGGTCGCTGCGTTGGCAACCCCGTCTTTGAGTGGAGCCACCTGGAGCTTAAGCGCTACTTTGGCTACGAGGGCGTCCTCAACGGCAAGACTGCCCAGGAGGTCTGGGACCTTGCCAACGCCAAGCTCGCCGAGGCCAGCTTTACCTGCCGCAACCTGATCAAGCAGTCCAACGTCCGCATGATCTGCACTACCGACGACCCCGCCGACAGCTTTGAGTGGCACAAGAAGATTGCCGCCGACGACAGCTTTGACGTTCAGGTCGTTCCCGCCATGCGCCCCGATGCCGCTTTGCGCATCGAGCGCGGCCAGGAGTTTGCCGACTACTGCAAGCACCTTTCCGAGGCTGCCGGCGTTGAGGTCAGCGACTTTGAGGGCATGAAGGCTGCCATTTCCAAGCGCTACGACGTTGCTCACGAGCTGGGCTGCCGCGCCTCCGACCACGCACTCGATTACGTCATGTACGTCCCGGCTACCGCCGACGAGATCGAGGCCATCTTTGCCAAGGGCCTGGCTGCTGAGCCGCTCCCCGAGGAAGAAGTCCTCAAGTACAAGACTGCCTTTATGCAGTTCGTTGCCGGTGAGTATGTCCGTCTGGGCTGGGCCATGCAGCTGCACTTTGGCTGCAAGCGCGACAACAACCGCGCCATGTTCGCCAAGCTCGGTCCCGACACCGGCTACGACTGCATCTCCAACTACACGCCGTCCGACCAGCTCGCCGATTTCCTCAACTCCATCCAGGAGACCTGCGGCCTGCCCAAGACCATCCTGTACAGCCTGAACCCCATCGATAACACCATGATCGATACCGTCATGGGCTGCTTCCAGGAGGCTCCGACTGCCGGTAAGATCCAGAACGGCTCCGCCTGGTGGTTCAACGACAACGAGGTCGGCATGCGCGAGCAGCTTACGGCTCTGGCTAACGAGGGCGTGTTGGGCAACTTTGTGGGCATGCTTACCGATTCCCGCTCCTTCCTGTCCTATCCGCGCCACGAGTACTTCCGTCGCGTGCTGTGCAGCGTGATCGGCGAGTGGGTCGAGCAGGGCAGGTACCCGGCCGACATGGAGCTGCTGGGCGAGGTTGTGCGCGACATCAGCTACAACAATGCGGTCCGCTACTTTGGCTTTGACCTGGACACCGTCGAGGCCTAAGCCCGCATCGAATCACATCGAACACGGGAGCGCCGTTGCCACACACGGCGCCCCCGTTTTGCTTGCACGCTAACAGCTATCTAAGGAGAGACACAGATGGAGAACATCAGCTACGATGCGCTCGAGAAGATCGGCTACAAGGGCTATCTGCTGCCCAAGGACGCTCCCGAGAAGGTTCTACAGTTTGGCGAGGGCAATTTCCTGCGCGCCTTCGTCGACCGTTTCTTTGACATGGGCAACGAGGCCACCGGCTGGAACGGCAAGGTCGTCATGGTGCAGCCCATCAGCGGTGCCTTTGGCTTTGCCGACGGCATCAATGCCCAGGACGACCTGTACACCGTGCTGGTGCGCGGCAAGGAGAACGGCAACACGGTTGACGAGTCCCGCGTGATCAGCGCCTGCAGCCGCTGCCTTAACCCGTATCGTGAGGACGACTACCGCGCCATGATGGAGGTCGCTGTCTCCGACGACCTGGAGATCATCGTCTCCAACACCACCGAGGCCGGTATCGCCTATGACCCGTCCTGCAAGGCCGACGACATGCCACCTGCGAGCTTCCCCGCCAAGCTTGCCCAGGTGCTCCACACCCGCTGGGCTGCCGGTAAGCCGGGCGTCATCGTCCTCGCCTGCGAGCTCATCGATCACAACGGCGAGGAGTTGCTGCGCATCATGAACCAGTATGTGAGCGACTGGGGCTGGGAGGACGAGTTTGCGCAGTGGATGGCTAACGACTGCACCGTCTGCACCACGCTTGTCGACACCATCGTACCGGGCCGTATCCGCGACGCATCCGAGGCCGCCGCGGTTGCCGAGCGTCTGGGCTACGAGGATCCCTTCCTGGCCGTGCGCGAGCCCTTCCAGATGTGGGGCATCCAGGGCGACGAGTCGCTTGCCGAGAAGCTTCCCTTTGTGAAGGCTGGTCTTCCGGGTGTCTTTGTGACTCCCGACGTCACCCCGTACAAAAAGCGCAAGGTCCGCATCCTCAACGGTGCCCATACCGCCTTCGTTCCGGGTTCCTGGGTTGCCGGCTTTGATATCGTGCGCGACTGCATGCATGACGAGACCATTCGCGGCTTCATGAACACCATGCTCTACGACGAGGTCATTCCGACGCTTGCCGCCGACTTGGATGTCGAGGACTGCAAGGCCTTTGCCGCCGCCGTCGAAAACCGCTTCGACAACCCGTTTATTGATCATGCGCTGCTCTCCATCTGCCTCAACTCCACGGCTAAGTGGCGCGCTCGCGACCTGCCCACGCTCAAGGACTACGTTGCCGAGACCGGCAACCTGCCCAAGTGCCTGGCGACGAGCCTCGCTACGCTCATCTCCTTCTACACGCAGGAGCTCGTGTCCCGCGAGGGCGACGGCCTGCACCTGCGTCGCTCCGACGGCACCGAGTACACCGCTCAGGACGACGCCTTCGTACTCGATTTCTACGCCGCCCACGCCGGTGCCGACGATGCCCAGCTGGTGCACGACGTGCTCACCAACGAGCAGATGTGGGGCGAGGACCTTACGCAGATCGCCGGTCTTGAGGAGTTTGTCGTCAGTGCGCTCGCCGTCGTGCGCACCGAGGGTGCCAAGCAGGCCTTCGCCAACGCTCAGGCGTAAATTTCCGGCGCAGACGCGGGCGCGGGACGGCGTGCCCGCGTCTCGACTTCTGCTCAACCTGTAGGGTTAGGACCATTTGCAATGAACACTATCCAGATCAATCCGGCCGACAACGTGATCGTCGCGCTGTCGCCGCTTGCCAAGGGCACCGCCGTCGCGGTTCCCGGGGTGGGCGAGGTCGTGGCCGCGGAGGATATTCCGCAGGGCCATAAGATGGCGGTGCGCTCGATTGCCGCCGGCGAGGACGTCATTAAGTACGGCCTTCCTATCGGACACGTGACGGGCGATGTCCAGCCCGGTCAGTGGCTCCACACGCACAATGTGAAGACCAACCTTTCGGGCGAGGTCGAGTACACCTACAACCCCACGCATCCGGTCGTTGAGTCGGTTGAGCCCGAGACCTTTATGGGGTTCCGCCGCGCCGACGGTCGTGCCGCGACGCGCAACGAGCTGTGGATCATCCCCACGGTCGGCTGTGTCAACGAAGTCGCCCGTGCCATGTGCGAGCAGGCCCAGGATCTGGTCGATGGCTCGCTGGAGGGCGTCTACTACTTCCCGCATCCGTTCGGTTGCTCGCAGACCGGCGCCGACCATGTCCAGACGCGTCGTCTGCTGGTGGCGCTCTCGCGTCACCCTAATGCGGCCGGCGTGCTGTTCCTGTCGCTCGGTTGCGAGAACTGCACACACCAGCAGGTGCTCGACGAGCTCGGTGACTTCGATCACGAGCGCGTTCGCTTTCTCACCTGCCAGGATGTAACCGACGAGCAAATCGAGGGCCACAAGATTCTGGCCGAGCTGGCAGACCTGGCAAAGCAGTCCAAGCGCGAGCCCATTCCGGCCTCCGAGCTGGTCATTGGTCTTAAGTGTGGCGGCTCCGACGGTCTTTCGGGCATTACCGCCAACCCCACGATCGGTCGCGTGAGCGATATGGTCGTCGCCCGTGGCGGCACGTCGGTGCTTACCGAGGTGCCCGAGATGTTTGGCGCGGAGAGCATCCTGCTCGACCGTTGCGAGAACGAGCAGGTCTTTAACGCTGCCTCCGACATGCTCAATGGATTTAAGGACTACTTTATTAGCCACGGCGAGGTCGTTTATGAGAACCCGAGTCCCGGCAACAAGGACGGCGGTATTACCACGCTCGAGGACAAGAGCTGCGGCTGCGTGCAAAAGGGCGGATCTGCCCCCATCGTCGACGTGCTGCCGTATGCCGGCCAGGCAACTAAACACGGCCTGAACATGCTGTGCGGTCCGGGCAACGACATGGTATCCACCACGGCGTTGACGGCTGCCGGCTGCCACGTGATTCTGTTCTCGACTGGCCGCGGCACACCGTTTGGCGCGCCGGTGCCTACGCTCAAGGTGTTCACCAATCAGCGTTTGTGTGACCACAAGGCCAACTGGATGGACTTTAACGCTGGCGTGATTGCCACAGGTGAGCGCACGCTCGACGAGGCAGCCCACGATCTGTACCAGCTGGTGCTGGAGACGGCGAGCGGTAAACTTACGAGTGCCGAGCGCCGTGGCTGTCACGAGATCAGTATCTGGAAGGACGGCGTCTGCCTGTAGTGGCAAACAAGTCCGTATAGGGCGCTATTGACCATGGCTCCGTCGGGAGTGTTCCCGGCGGGGCCATTTTGTTCTGTCTGTTATGGCGCGTCTTTATAGGGGCACGAGGGGCGAAATAATAAACGTTCACCTAATTGCTCAAAAAGCATAACCCAGTTAATGCCCCTGTAATCGAGATTGTTTCGAGTTATATATCCGTTCAGCGATAAAAAACGACCGTTCAAGGATATTATTCAAGTGAACGTTCACCTATCATAAGTAATCGCGCATAATCTAGCTAAACGTTCACCTTACCAGTGGACGACATACAGACAGATGTCAGTGTGGACTCAACTGTCTTGTTACAAGACAATCGAGAAAAGAGAGGGAGCTCGATGACTAATAAGATCGGAAAAAAGCGTAAGATCACATTCTGGACGCGCTTGGGCTTTGGTATGGGCGGTATGCTCAATTCCGGTGCCCTGACCTTTACGCACAGCTACATGGTGCTGTTCCTGTCCACGGAGTGTGGCCTGTCCGCAGGCGAGGCTGCACTGATCAGCTCGTTTGCCATCTATGTCAACGCCATTCTTTGCCCGCTGATGGGCTTTGTGGCCGATAACTTCTATGCCACCAAGATTGGCCGCATCTTTGGTCGTCGTCGTTTCTGGATCTTGCTGGCCATCCCGATGATGATCGCCGAGCCGCTCATCTTCGTGGCTACGCCGTTTGGCTTCCCGTACTACTTTGTGCTGTACCTGATCTACAACGTCGCGTACACGTTCTGCACCGCCAACCTGTCGCCGCTTACCATCGAGATGACCGACGACTTTAAGGAGCGTACGTACCTCACCGGCTACAAGCATCTCTTTGGTAACGCCGCCGGCTTCCTGATGGCTGCACTCGTCGGCTTTGGCTTTGGCACCTTCGGCGAGACCAACCCGTTCAGCTACTTCATCATTGCTACGGTCAACGCTTCGGTCATGGCAATCTCGCTGCTCTGCGTGTACCTGTCCACGTGGGAGCACACCCCCGAGGAGGTCGCTCAGGAGAAGATCGAGAGCGTCGGCGAGGGCATCAAGAAGTTCTTTATCGACGTTATCTCCACCTTCCGCAACAAGTCCTTCCGCAAGGTCCTGTATGCACAGGTCTCCACGAAGCTTGCTGCTGCCTGCTGGTCTGCGTGCCTGTCCTTCTTCATCGTCTACTGCCTGCAGATTCCTAAGTCCTACGAGTCCGTGATGGAGATGCCTGGCAAGGTCGTCGCTATCGTCTGCACCGCCATCTGGGTCGCCCTCATGGCCAAGAAGGGCTTCCACAAGTCTTGGTACCTGGCAAATGTCGGTTGCGCTGCGTGCATCATCGCCTTCAACTACTTCGCCTTTGGTCAGATCAACGGCACCTCCACGGTCGCCATCGCCATGATCGCCTACCCCATCATCTTCGCCATCTGGAAGTTCTTCTATGTCGGCTTCCAGTACCTGCCCGATGTTCTGCTCAACTACATCCCCGATGTCGATGAGCTCATCACCCTGCGTCGTCGCGAGGGTATCTACAGCTCCGCTCAGCAGCTCTGCCAGCAGATCGCCCAGGCTATCGCCGTCAACGTATGGGCTATCGTCCTTGCTGCCTCCGGCTTCATTCAGACCGCCGGCAATAGCGACGCCGTGACCCAGCCCGCTACCGTGCCTCTGTATATCTGCGGCTACATGATCATCGGCTGCGCCGGCTTCTTCCTGCTTGCAGCCGTCCTTGCCCGCGGCATCAAGATCGACAAGGAGCAGTGCGACGTCCTTTGCGACGAGATTCACCGAGTCAAGGAGGGTGGCAAGATGGCCGACGTCAAGCCCGAGGTCAAGGCGCTTTGCGAGGAGCTCTCCGGCTTTAAGTACGAGGACTGCTTTGCCCACAACAACGTTGGCTTCCAGGACGGTAGCGTAACTCCCGCCGAGTAAGGCCGACATATCGTCCAAATCACAGGGCCGTGCCACCGGAATTCCGCCGGCAGGCACGGCCCTTTTTCAACAGCGTACAATTTGCCTTTAGAGCATCTTTTTGAGGGAGAAACCCATGGAGACGAACGTTATCTGGCGCAACGCCCGCGCGGCCGTGATCGAGCTTGACGACGGCGGTTACTTTACCTGCGCCGATACGTGGGAGATCTTTGTCAACGACGAGCCCGCCGGTACCACGAATACGGTCGAGACCTATGTCGACGGCCTGACCCCCGGCAAGCGCAACCTGGTTCGTTTTGTTTGTGGCGAGCGTGAGCTGAGCGTAGGTGTCACCACGCCGGCTGAGCCCTTTACCATCAACGTTCGCGACTGTGGCGCCAAGGGCGATGCCGAGCATGATGACACCACCAACATCCAGGCTGCCATCATGGCCTGTCCCAAGGACGGGCGCGTGCTGATTCCCGCCGGTAGCTATCGTATCAAGTCCCTCTTCCTTAAGAGCAATATCAACATCGAGCTCGTCGACGGGGCAGTGCTGCTGGCCCGCCACGATCGTGCCGCGCTTGCCTACATTCCGGGCACGGTCACGGGCAACGAGGGCGCCGGTTATGCCGGTACCGATATGCTGCCCCTGGGCCGCTGGGAGGGGGAGAGCTTCTCGACCTACTGTTCTACCTTTACGGGTCTGGGCGTGCACGACGTGTGCATCTATGGTCGCGGCGCGATTGACGGTCAGACCGATTTTGCCGAGGACAACTGGTGGAACAAGGACTTTAAGAACATCTTCCGCCCCGAGGAGGGTCGTGAGGTCGCCCGCCCGCGCATGATCTTCCTGTCCGAGTGCCAAAACGTGAGCCTTGCCGGCTTTACCGTGCGCAACAGCCCAGCGTGGAATATCCATCCCGTCCTGTCCGAGCATGTCGACGCGCTCTGCCTGTCAATCGAGGGTCCCAAGAACTCCCACAACACCGACGGCTTCGATCCCGAGAGCTGCGGCTTTGTCCGCATCCTTGGCTGTCAGTTCTCGGTGGGCGACGACTGCATCGCCATCAAGAGCGGCAAGCTGGGCATTGAGCCCGAGCTTCGTCCCGCCACGCACGACGTGTTGATCTCGCACTGCTACATGCACGACGGCCATGGTGCCGTGGTGCTGGGATCCGAGGCTGCCGGCGGCATCAAGGACCTTACCGTGAGCAAGTGCCTCTTTGAGCGCACCGACCGCGGCCTGCGCGTCAAGACCCGCCGCGGGCGCGGCAAGGATGCCGTCAACGAGGGCATTACCTTTGAGCACATTCGCATGGACGAGGTGCTCACGCCCTTCGTGGTCAACTCCTTCTACTTCTGTGACAAGGACGGCAAGACCGATTACGTGCAGTCTCGCGAGGCTTTGCCTGTCGACGACCGCACGCCCGGCTTTGGTGCCACGACGTTTTGCGATATCGAGGCCACCAACTGCCATGCTGCCGCGGCTTATATCACGGGTCTGCCCGAGAGCAAGGTGACACGTCTGACGTTCCAAGACGTTCACGTTACCTTTGCCGACGATGCCGAGCCCTTTGTGCCGGCCATGGCCTGTGGTGTGGAGCCGATGGTGCGTCAGGGCATCATTGCGCAAAACGTTGCCGTGCTCGACCTGCAAAACGTGGTGATCGAGGGCCAGGACGGCGAGGAGCTGCAGCTCCAGAACGTCGACAAGGTTATCCGTTCCTAACTCGGGTTGATGACCAGGGCTGCATTGTCGGATAAATCGGCAATGCAGCCCTTGTGCGATACGGCCGTGTGCGCTGCGCTACGCATCATGGTGAAAGGGAATACATGCTCAATAAAACGATTCCTGTCGGGGTCGATGGCTCGTCTGCCACGATTACGTCTTATGTTTTTGCCCCGACCGAAGATGCTTATGCTCTAAAACCGCTGCCTGCAGTTGTGGTCGTGCCAGGAGGCGGCTACGATCACGTTTCGCCGCGCGAAGGCGAGCCGGTAGCGCTCCGTTTGTTGGCGATGGGCTACCAGGCGTTTGTGCTGAACTACTCGGTTGCTCCGGCTGTCTATCCGCTGGCATTGCAAGAACTCGCGCGGGCGGTCGATACCGTCCGAAGCCATGCGGCAGAGTACTGTGTCGATCCTGATCGGATTACGGTCATGGGTTTTTCGGCCGGTGGGCATCTGGTTGGCTTGCTCGGGGCGCTTTGGGACCAACCTTGGCTTGCAGAGTCGATTGCGGCATCGCCTGAGTCGATTCGGCCTGACACACTTTGCTTGGGCTACCCGGTCGTAAGCTCGGGGGCCTATGCTCATCGTGGTTCATTTGAACACCTAACGGGTGCCGATGGCGCTTTGGCTCAAAAGTTGTCGATCGAGAATATGGTGGGCGAGGGCTTCCCCCGTACGTTCTTGTGGCATACCGCCGAGGATGCATCGGTGCCAGTTCAAAATAGCCTCCTTCTTGCGCAGGTTCTTGCCGACCACGGGATTGGCTTTAGCCTACATGTCTTTCCGCATGGAAAGCATGGGGCATCGCTCGCCACGGCCCTAACGGCATTTAAGGGCTGCGCCGAGCATATTCAGCCACAAGTTCAGGGCTGGCCTGAACAGTTCGTTGCATGGGAGCGTGATGGACGATGAGCGAAAGTATCTATACGCTGCGCGTTTCGAGGGCTGCGGCAGGAGCGTATCCAACGATTTCCGATGCCTTGGCGGCAGCCGATCAGCTCTATCCGGATGCCGAGCAACCGGTGATGATTCGCGTCGATCCGGGCGAGTATCGCGAGCGGGTCGAGATTCATCGCTCGCATGTGACGATTGAGGGAGAGACGGCTGACAGCGTGCGTATCGTGGGCAGCCTGGGTGCCAAGATGCCTTCGGAGGACGGCTCGGGCGTGGACGGCACGCTCGGCACGTTTAGGACCTATACCGTTTTGGTCGATGCCGACGACGTACGGCTCGAGAACCTCACAATCGTCAACGATGCGGGCGATGGGCGCGAGGTCGGTCAGGCGATTGCCCTGTATGCCGATGGCGACCGTCTGGTTGTCGATGCCTGCTGCATTAAGGGGCACCAGGACACACTGTTTTTGGGTCCGCTGCCGCCGCATGAGGCCAAACCGGGCGGATTCATTGGGCCCAAGCAGTTTGCGCCGCGTCGGGTGGGGCGCCAGTATTTTCGACGTTGCCGGATCGAGGGCGATGTCGACTTTATCTTTGGCGGCGCGCGTGCCTACTTTGAGGGGTGCGAGATTCGCTCGCTCAACCGCGATATGGATGTCAACGGGTATGTAACGGCAGCCTCCACGCCTAAAGGCGAGCCGTACGGATTTGTGTTCCACGGTTGTTCGTTTACTGCACCGGATGGCGTGGCGCCGGATTCGGTCTACCTGGGTCGTCCTTGGCGTGAATGGGCGCAAACTGTGCTGATCGATTGCTGGCTGGGGCGACATATCAAGCGCGAAGGCTGGTGGGATTGGAATAAGCCGGCGGCACACAACTGCGTGCAGTATGCTGGCGCGATTCTGCATGGGCCGGCGGGTGATACTACCGGCTGGGTGCCGTGGGCGAATGAACTCGATGTGATGGCTGTCGCCCGGTACGCTCGCGAGCAGGTGCTTGCCGGTGTGGATGGCTGGGATCCCGAGGGCGGCGACGGTGATGCGGTTGAGACGGCTGAACTGTCTGCCAACGGCCGCACCGTGCACATCGAGACGTACTGCGAAGACGAACCTGCGCTGCGTGCCCGGCTGAAGCGCGAGGGGCGTTCGGCTGCTTTTACGGGCAAGACTCCTGCAGATTTTGAGGCATGGAAGATTGCGACCAGGACTCGTCTGTACGATGTTTTGGGCCTTTCGCTTATGGACCGCGTCCCGATTGAGATTCGTGAGCTCAGCCGCGTGCGGGTTGCCGGCGGCATCGTGCGCACCCATGCGATGCTGCAGGTGGAGCGCGACGTTTGGATGCCGTTCTACCTGCTCGAGCCGCAGTCGCCTAAGCTCGATGCGCGCGGCCGCAAGTGCTGCTATATCTGCCCACATGGCCATCAGGGAGCGGGTGCTGCAAGCGTAGCCGGTGTTGCGGGCGTGCCGGCGGTCGATGATGCCGTGCGTAAGTTCAATTACGACTACGGTCTGCGTTTGGCGCGTATGGGTTACGTGACCGTCTGCCCCGACGCACGCGGTTGGGGATACCGTCGTGACTGGAAGGGCCAGGGCGATGACGAGAACAGCTACTTGCGAGGGACGTGCCTAAACCAGGCACGTATGGCCGAGCCACTGGGTCTTACGGTCGCGGGCCTCAACGCCTGGGATAACATGCGTCTGATCGATTACCTAGAGGCGCGCGGCGACATTGCCATGGACGACCTGGGCTGTTTTGGCTTTTCGGGCGGCGGATACATGACGCTGTATCTGGCGGCGCTCGACCCACGCGTATGCAAGACGTTTGTCTCGGGCTACCTGTACGGTGTCGATGATTCGCTGCTGCACCTCAACGGCAATTGCAGCTGCAACTACACACCCGGACTTTGGCGCTTGCTCGACATGGGCGATATTGCCTCGCTTATTGCGCCACGCCCGTTGTTAGTGCAGAGCTGCGAAGAAGATCATCTGAACGGTTCGCGCGGGCTGAAAAATGTCGATGAACAGCTCAAGATCGTGCGCGATGCCTACAAGTTGCTGGGCCGCAGAGATGCTCTGCGGCACGAGGTGTGTCCGGGTGGACACCATCTGGGAGTGACACATCTTGTCGAGGATATCGAATGGCTCGATTCGCACGTTGCGAAATGCGACCGTGCATAGCCCCTCGGCATGCTGCAAATAAACGATACGTACCTGTATGGCCGCCAATGGGCGGATGAGGAGAAGATTATGGAAACGAAGAGCTTGAGTGAATCGACTATTTGCTGCTTTGGCGACTCAACGACCTGGGGCGACAACGGCTGCGGTGGAGGAGGCAACGACATCTCGTGGACCTCGCATCTGGGCGCGTTGCTGGGAGGCGCGGTCATCGAGAACTTTGGCATCAAGGGCTCGCGTATCGCCGTCAAGGCCGACCGCAGCGATTCGTTTGTCGAGCGCCTGGACGGTATCGACGATGCGGCCGATATCTACATTGTCTTTGGCGGCGTCAACGACTTTAGCCGCAACGTGCCGCTTGGCGAGTTGGGCAGTACCGATGTGCATGAGTTCTACGGTGCGCTCGATTACCTGATCCGCACCATCACGGCACGCTCGCCTCGGGCAAAGCTCGTGTTTATGACGCCGTGCAAGACGAGCGGTAAGCACGAGAAGGATATCCCGGCAAGCGATGAGCTCAATCACCTGGGGTTGACGCAGGTCGCCTACGTGCGGGCGATGCTCGAAGTCTGCGACCGCTACTCCGTTCCGGTGATTGACCTGTATGCGCAAAGTGGCATCAGCCCGTTTTTGCCAGAGCACCGCGAGCTTTATATGCCGGACGGTCTGCATTACAGTCCTGCCGGCTATGAGCGCCTGGCGCATCGCATCGCCGCGGGTCTCACCGCCGTTTGCCGCTAAAAGTCTGCCGTTTGCGGGGAATATAGGGTTAACGTTCACCCTATATTCCCCGTTCGCGTTACACTAGGGGTAACGTTCACCTATCGTTTATGTCAGAGGGGACAGCAATGGGTTGCAATCAAATCCTGGACCGTTATATCGAGCAGTTGATCGAAACCTCTACGCCGCAGGCGCCGGCTTGGAATATCGAAAAGATTCGCGCCGGCAAGGAGAACACCTGGAACTATATCGACGGCTGCATGATCAAGGCGCTCATCGAGCTGTATGAGATTACGGGCGAGCAGCGCTACCTGACGTTCGCCGATGACTACATCGATTTCTTTGTCCAGGACGACGGTACCATCAAGCATTACAACCCGCAGGAGTACAACCTCGATAACGTCAATGCGGGCAAGACCCTCTACAAGCTGTATGACCTGGTGGGCAAGCCCAAGTATCGCGCCGCCATGGATACCATCTACCGCCAGCTCGAAACCCAGCCGCGCACCAAAGAGGGCGTGTTTTGGCACAAGGCCGTCTACCCCAACCAGATCTGGCTCGACGGCATGTATATGGCGCAGCCGTTCTACATGCAGTATGAGCTGAGCTTCCACAACCGTCGTGCCTGCTCGGACAGCTTCCATATGTTCCAGGTTGTGCATGACCTGATGCGCAACCCCCTCAACGGTCTGTACTATCACGCTTACGACGCGAGTCGCAAACAGTTCTGGTGCGACCCGGTCACCGGCCTTTCGGCTAACTTCTGGCTGCGCGCCGAGGGCTGGTTCGCCATGGCGCTCATCGACACGTGGGAGCTCATGCCGCCTTCGATGTCAGCCGAGAAGGACGAGATCCGCAAGATGTTCCACGATCTGATCGACGCCATGCTGCCGTATCAGGACGAGAAGACCGGCATGTGGCACCAGGTCATCAACCTGCCCAATATCGCCCCTAACTACCTAGAGGAGTCGGGCAGCGCCATCTTTGCCAACGCCATCATGAAGGGCGTGCGTCTGGGCGTGCTGGGCGAGCGTTACTATCAGTACGGCCGTCGCGCCTTCGATGGCATCTGCGAAACCTGCCTGTCCGAGTGTGACGGGCAGCTGGCGCTCGACAACATCTGCCTGGTTGCGGGCTTGGGAAACACCGCGCACCGCGAGGGCACGTTTGATTACTACATGAGCGAGCCCGTGGTCAAAAATGATGCAAAGGGTGTGGCGCCGCTGGTGCTTGCCTATATCGAGACCATGCATCACGACAAGCTGGCCGGTAAGCGCGATCCGCTCGCCCCCTCGGGCGTGTGCTCCATCGAGGACCCGTTTGGCGGATACACCCCGGGCATCAACGCTCATAAGGGATGTGAATAACGTGGGGGCTATTACTCCGGGCGTACGTTTGCACGACCTTCCGCAGGGGACCGTCGAGGAACGCATTCGTATGGCGGGAGAGCTGGGCTTTTCGTGCATTCAACTGCCGAGCAAGGTGCTCTACGCATCGATGGGGATCGATCGAGGCGGCCTGGCCCGCGAGCTTGCCGACCATTTGCGTGCGGTGCTCGACGAGGCGGGCGTTTCGGTCGCCGTGCTCGGCTGTTATAAGAATCTGGCGACGCCCGATCGACAACAGCTCATGGATAACATTGCCGAGTACGAGGCGTGCTTGAATTTTGCCCAGATGCTCGGCGGATGCCCGGTTGGCACCGAGACCGGTCGTCCCAATGCGCAGAACCGCGTCGCGGACGACCGCATGACCGACGAGGCACTCGATGCGTTTGCAGACGGACTTGCACACGTCTGCGATCGGGCCGAGGCTGTGGGCGGGCAAATACTGATCGAGCCCGGTTGGAACGAGACGGTTAATACGCCGGATCGCTGCAGTGAGGTGCTGGAGCGCGTCTCGAGCCCGTCGCTCGGCGTGATCTACGACCCAGTGTCGCTGCTGCACCCCAGCGTCGTTGACGAAGCGCAGGAAATCACAGCGCGCATGCTCTACTTATGCGGCAGTAAGATCCGCGTGCTGCACGCCAAGGATTTTGAGGTCGTTGATAACGAGGACGAAGCCGGTTGGTGCGACGGTACGGGTTCACGCCTGGTGTGCCACGGCGTGGGCGAGACGGGTCGCTATGACTTTGAGCCCGTGGTGGCCTGGGCTGCCGCCGCCTGCCCTGGGATTCCCTGCGTGGTCGAGAACAGCGTGCCGGCGACGGCGGCTGACTGCCTGGCGACACTCGAGCACATGTCCGCTCGCTGCGGGGCTCCGCATCGCGAGTTATAGCATTGGCTTTTGCCGTGTCGGCAGATTGAGATTACCTGTATGGGGGCGGCGGTGAAGGGTCTTTATCGTCGCCCCATTGGATTGCATTAAAAAGGGGAGTTGCGTGGCTATCCACATTGTCGAAGAGGCGAATCGTTGCCTAGGTTGTAAAAGGGCGTTCTGTCAGGTTAAGGGCTGCCCGGTTCAGACGCCTATTCCGCAGGTCATCGACCTGTTCAAACAGCGTCGTTTAGAAGAAGCGGGCGAGCTGCTGTTCCAGAACAATCCCATGAGCGCGGTCTGCTCCATGGTGTGCAACCATTCGGGCCAGTGCGAGGGTGCTTGCATCCAGGGCCGCAAGGGCACACCTGTGCATTTCTCGAGCATCGAGAACTATATCTCGACAGCGTATTTGGATCGTAAGGAGTGGACGCCCGCGCCGTCGTGCGGCAAACAGGTTGCTGTGGTCGGTTCCGGTCCCGCCGGTATTACCGTGGCCATTAAAATGGCCCAGCTGGGCTGTGCCGTCACGGTATTTGAACAGCGCCCCGAGATCGGCGGGGTGCTGGAATACGGTATCCCCGAGTTCCGCCTGCCCCGTGCGCTCGTGCAAAAGTATCGCCACGTGATGTGCTCGCTCGGCGTGCGTGTGCGCCCTTCGACCACCATCGGCGGCGCGTTGCACATCGATGACCTGCTGCGCGACGGCTACGATGCGGTCTTTGTTGGTACCGGTACCTGGCGAGCTCGAAAGTTGGGTATTCCCGGCGAGTCGCGCGGCAACGTGCTGTTTGGCATCGATTATCTGGTCGATCCCGCGAGCGTGGCAATCGGGCAGAACGTGGCGGTTATCGGCGCCGGCAATGTGGCCATGGATGTTGCCCGTACGGCCCTGCGCTCGGGCGCTCGCAAGGTCACTGTGTATGCCCGCTCGCGCCATATCTCGGCCATCGATGACGAGGTGGAGCTGACCGAGCTTGACGGTGCCGAGATTGTGTGCGGCAAGGCGATCTGCGCCATCGACGATAACGGTCCGGTGTTCGAAACGGCTATCTTTGACGAGGACAACAATGTGGTGGGCTACGAGGAAGAGCTCGACCATGCGTCTGCCGACACAGTTGTGATTGCGGCTTCGCAGGTGCCCAAGGACAAGCTTGTGCTTACGACGGGTGGCTTGGAGACCGACCATCGCGGCCTTCTTTCGGTCGATGAGAACGGCATGACCACCGTGCCCGGTGTCTTTGCCGCCGGTGACGTGGTTAACGGCCCGCTCACCGTGGTTCATGCCGTGGCAGGCGCCAAGCTCGCCGTCGAAGGCATGACTGCCTATTTGGGTCTCTAACACATCCCATCCATTAGTTGCGGTGAAATACGGACTGTTTTGGCTGTCAAAAGCCTCGATTGCTCCGTATCTCACCGCAACTTTTTGTGGGGATCGGATTAAAGGCGGGGGAGTGCGAGCGGCTACGGACGCGGCGGTTGCTGATACGATAAGTACGTTAGCAACTGCCGCCGAGCGGCTCAAACGAAAGGAACCCTGTATGGAGTCATCCGCCTACCCGATGCTCTTTAGCCCGATCAAGGTCGGTACGACCGAGGTCAAGAACCGCGTCTTTATGCCGCCGGTGTCCACGAACCTGGCCGATCATGGCTATGTGACCGACGACTTGGTCGATCATTACCGTGCCCGTGCCAAGGGCGGCGTTGGCCTGATCATCACCGAGGTCGTGACGGTCGAGCCTACCTATACCTATCTGCCGGGTGACATGTGCTGCTACGACGACACGTTCATCCCCGGCTGGGAAAAGCTCGCCGCAGCCGTCCACGAGTATGGCTGCAAGATCATGCCGCAGCTCTTCCACCCGGCCTACATGGCCTTTAACATTCCGGGCACGCCGCGCCTGATCGCTCCGTCCTTCGTGGGACCGTCCTATGCCCGCGAGGCACCGCGTCCTATCACGGTCGATGAGATTCACGAGCTCACGCATCAGTTTGGCGACGCTGCCGTGCGTATGCAGAAGGCTGGCGTCGATGGCGTCGAGGTCCACGCAGCGCACGCCCACGGCATGCTCGGCGGCTTTTTGACCCCGCTCTATAACAAGCGTACCGATGAGTACGGCGGCTCGCTCGACGCTCGTATGCGCTTCTTGCTCGAGGTCATCGCCGAGATTCGCGAGCGCTGCGGCAAGGACTTTATCATCGACGTTCGCATCTCGGGCGATGAGTACACCGATGGCGGCCTGACCCTCAACGACATGATCTACGTCTCGCGTCGCCTGGAGAAGGCCGGCGTCGACATGATTCATGTGTCGGGCGGCACCACCATCAAGCGCGGCTCTGCGATTCCCGCCGCCGGCACGCAGCAGGCCTCGCACGCCGCTTGCTCGCGTGAGATCAAGAAGCACGTGAACATTCCCGTCGCCACCGTCGGCCGCATTAACGAGGCATGGATTGCCGAGGAGCTGATCGAGGACGGCGCTGCCGACATCTGCATGATGGGCCGCGCCAATCTGTGCGATGCCGAGTTCTGCAATAAGGCCGCTGCCGGCAACGCCGACGATATCCGCCCCTGCATCGGCTGCCTGCGCTGCCTGAACGGCATCATGTTCGGCAAGCGCATCTCCTGCACCGTCAACCCGGACGTGGAGCGCGACGAGGCCGGCTACGAGCCTGCCGCCGAGGCCAAGAACGTGCTCGTTGTGGGCGCTGGTCCTGCGGGCATGGAGGCAGCCTACATTGCCGCCAAGCGCGGCCACAACGTGGTGCTCGTGGATAAGCAGGACGAGCCGGGTGGCGAGATGCGCATCGCGGCCGTGCCGCCGGCAAAGCAGGAACTCACTCGCGTGATCAAGTACCAGTATCGCCGTCTTGCTGAGGCGGGCGTGAAGTGCGTCTTTGGCACCGATCTTACTGCCGAGGACATTCATCGCGACTACGCGGGCTACGAGGTCGTCCTGGCTTATGGCGCCGAGCCCATTGCCCCGGCCTTCATGCAGGGCTTTAAGCAGGTTATGACGGCTGACGACCTGCTGAGCGGCAAGGCTTTCCCGGGCAAGAAGATCGTCATCGTCGGCGGCGGCACCGTCGGCTGCGAGACGGCCGATTACCTGGCCCCGTTGGTCAATGACCTGTCGCCGGCCAACCGCGATGTCACCGTCATCGAGATGACCAAGACGCTCGCCGCCAACGAGGGCGGCGCCGGTCGCGCGGTGCTCATCACGCGTATGCTCTCCAAGGGCGTTCACGTGCTGACCGAGGCCAAGGTGACCGAAATCACCGAGGACACCATCAGCTACGAGAAGGATGGCGAGGTCCACACCATCGCCGATGCCGATACGCTGGTGCTTGCCATGGGCTATCGTCCCAATACCAAGCTGGCCGACGACCTTGCCGCTGCTGGCGTTGCTGTCCACGTGTTGGGCGATGCCCAGAAGTGTGGCAACATCCGCGATGCCATCGGCGATGGCTACAAGGTTGCCTGCGAGCTCTAGTTAATCCCTTGGTGCATGGGGCCTGTCCCCGCGGCGTCAGTCGGTAGATAGCAAAAAGCGGCGGTCGTCCCGTACGTGGGACGACCGGCGCTTGCGTTAGCTGCAATGAGTCGTGCGATTAGAGGCCCAGGATCTCCTTGACCTTGGCGATGATGGCCTCGTCGGTTGCGTTGGCAAAGAAGTACTCCTGGAAGTGTTCGCCGGCAAGTGCGCCCTTCACCAGGTCCTGATCGATCTCGCCCAGAACGTCGACGAGCGGACGCATGGTCACAGCGCGCACGCCGTCGAGGATCTTCTTGTTGCGCTGCTCGGGCTCAACGCGCTCGGCGGGGTAGCCGTTGCCCGAACCAAAGCCAAAGAGCTTCTCGAAGGTGTACTCAAGGTTGAGCTCCTGGCCCCAGCCGTTCTTAAGAGCGAAGGGCATGGCGACGGCGTTGCCATCGTTGACCTGGGCAAAGGTGTAGGCATCGAGCGGGTCGGCAACGTGGCCGCACAGCACGCCGGGGAAGGAGTTGCAGGCGAGCATGGCGCCCTCGCCGGTACCGCAGCCGGTCACGACGTAGTCGGCAGCGCCGGAGTTGAGCAGCACGGCGGCAAGGATGCCGTTCTGCACGTAGGTGAGGGGCTTGGAGTCGGCGTCGGCATACATGCCATAGTTAAAGACGGTGTGGCCCATGGGCTCGACAACCTTCTTAAGCGCAGCCTCGATCATGGGGTTCTTAGAGTTCTGAGAGTTCTCATTGATCAGAGCGATTTTCATGATAGGTAACCTTCCGCTATTTTCTGAATTAATTGTTCGTTATGTTGAGCGGCATTTCCAACAGAGAGGCCGCTCTGCGGGCGGCGGACGATAAGGTCTGTCGCGAGTTCCGCACGAGCCGAAGAGCACTTAATGTGCTCTTCGTGCGAGTCAGGACTGCTCGAGCAGCAGACCTTATCGTCCGCCGCCTCGCCCAGACGTCTTACTGCGGCTGCTTGCCGATATAGGCGAGAATGCCGCCGTCGACGTAGAGGATGTGACCGTTGACGAAGTTCGATGCATCGGAAGCCAAGAACACGGCGGGGCCCTTCAGATCCTCGGGCGTGCCCCAACGGGCGGCCGGCGTCTTGGCAATGATGAACTGGTCAAACGGATGACGGCTGCCGTCGGGCTGCGTCTCGCGCAGCGGCGCGGTCTGCGGCGTGGCGATGTAGCCGGGCCCAATGCCGTTGCACTGGATATTGGCCTCGCCAAACTCGGAACAGATATTCTTGGTGAGCATCTTGAGGCCGCCCTTGGCCGCGGCATAGCCGGCGATGGTCTCGCGGCCCAGCTCGCTCATCATCGAGCAGATGTTGATGATCTTGCCGTGGCCCTTGGCGATCATGCCGGGCAGGCAGGCCTTGGACACGATAAACGGTGCGTTGAGGTCAATATCGACGACGCGGCGAAAGTCCTCGGCGCTCATGTCGAGCATCGGGGTGCGCTGGATGACGCCAGCGTTGTTGACCAGGATGTCGGGCGTGGTGCCAAAGTCGGTCTCGATCTTGGCGATGAGCTCGGCGACGACGGTCTCGTCGGTGACGTCTGCCACGTAACCATGAGCCTCAAAGCCCAGCTCGCGGTAGTGCTTCTCGGCCTCGGCTACCTTGTCGGCGTGACGTGCGTTAAAGGCGATCTTGGCGCCGGCCTCTCCGAGCGCCTCGGCGATGGCCATGCCAATGCCATAGGTGGCGCCGGTTACCAGTGCGACCTTGCCGTCCAGACGGAAGCTGTCCATAAGATCAGACATAGCGATCCTTTCAAAAGAAACGTTCATCTATATAAGTCTTGCTTTTCATACAAGGTCAGTATAGGAGAAGAGGGGGAATTAAAAGACAGATTCTCCTAAAAACAGGTGAACGTTCACTTTTAAAAGGTAAACGGTGGTCTCGCCCTTGCCGTGCGGACGTCTATTTGCTCTGTTCCTGCGCGCCCTCTGCAATCATGTTGCGGTTGTACACCAGATGCAAATACATCGCATCGTGCGCTGCGGTGGGATTGCGCGCGGCGATGGCGTCGGCCACGCCACGGTGGGTGCGGATGGTCTCCTCAACCAGCTTTTTGCCGGTCACGTCAATAAACAGGGGGACAGACGCCTTGAGCACGCCCATTAGGCGGGGAACGACGAGGTTTCCGGAGCTCTCGGCAATGGCATTGTGGAACGCGGTGTCGGCGGCGGAGTAATCCTCACCGGCCTCGGCCAGGCGCTCGGATTCGTCGCAGAGCTCTTTGATACAGACGACCTGGTCGTTGGTTGCGTGCTCGGCTGCCATGCGTGCAATCTGCGGCTCGATCATAAAGCGCACCTCGAGTAGGTCGCGCGCCAGACGCTGCTTGTCATCGATAAAGGTAAAGCCCAGCGGGTCGTCGGCAACGCCGGGGTTCGAGGCCACATAGGTGCCCGAGCCCTGCTTAATGCGCACGATGTTGCGCGACTGCAGCAGCTTCATGGCCTCGCGCACCGTGCTCCTGCCGGCGCCCAGGCGCTCGACGAGCACGGCCTCCTTGGGCAGGCGATCGCCTTGCTCAAGTTGCTCATCCAGGATCAATTGAATGATTTTCTCGGAAATCTGCTCGGGGAGTCCCGAATCGACTCGTGCCACGCTTCACCTCATATCAAAAGAATTCATCAGAGCTATTCTAACTCATTCAACAGAAGCCGCGGCGGTTCGCCTAGACAGTGGGGAGCTGTAAGTAGCCGTTTACCGTCAAAACAGACCGTTCATGAAATACATCAGATGTATTTTGAACAAATTTCAATTTGAAACATCAGACCTATTGAAAACACGCTATAGTCTAAGCCGAATTCAAAAGGTCTGATGAATTTGAGGAAAGATGTCAGACCCAACGTTTATGGCCGACCCCACCAGGCTGGTCATCGCCGCCATCGTGGGCATTGCGCTGCTGCTTGCGCTCATCATTAAGTTCAAGCTGCATCCCGTGCTTTCGATGATGGTCTCGGCGCTCGCGATCGGCATCGGCGCCGGTATGCCGCTCGACCTGGTGGCGGACACTGTCACCAAGGGCGTGGGCACCACGCTGTAAAACATCGCCCTGCTCATTGGCCTGGGCTCGATGTTTGGTCAGATTCTTGAAGAGAGCGGCGGCGCCAAGAAGATCGCCCAGACCTTCATCGATACCTTTGGGCAGGGTCATTCCAGCTGGGCGCTGGGAATTACCGGTCTGGTTATCGGCACTACGGTGTTCTTTGAGGCCGGCGTGGTCGTTTTGATCCCACTTGCGTTTAGCGTGGCATCGCAGACCAAAAAGTCGACGCTCTACTACGGCATCGCGCTGCTCGCAGGACTTGCCGCTGGCTATGCGTTTGTGCCGCCATCGGCCGGTTCGGTTCTGGTCGCCGGCACGCTCGGTGTCGACCTGGGCACCATGATTCTCGTCGGTATCCCTACCGCCTTCATCGCTATGGCGATCGCCGGCGTCATCTGGGGTCGCAACGTGGGCAGTCGCATTTTTACCGATGTTCCGGAGCACTTTACCTCTGCCGAGGGTGCGAGCGACGAAAAGGAGCTTCCCTCCTTTGGCATGGTGCTTGCCATCGTGCTCACGCCGCTTTGTCTGATTTTGCTGGGCACGTTGTCCTCTTATATCCCCATGCCCGCCGAGCTCGCCTCGATTCTCGCCTTCCTGGGCAAGCCGTTTGTCGCTTTGACGCTCGCCACGCTCGTCGCGATGTATCTGCTGGGCGCGCGGCGCGGCTACTCCGGCGCCGAGCTCAAGGCCCTGCTCGACCGCTCTCTTAAGCCCGTCGGCATGATTTTGCTGGTTATCGCCTGCGGCGGCGTCATTCGCTGGATGCTGCAGGACTGCGGCTTGGGCCAGGTTATCGGCCCTATGCTCGAGGCCTCACCGCTGCCTTTGGTGGTCGTTGCCTTTTTGATTGCCGTCATGGTGCGTGCCTCTGTCGGCAGCTCCATCGTCGCTATGACCATGGCATCGGGCATTATGGCTGCCATGCCCGCGGTTGCCGGAGCCTCGGTGCTCATGCGTGCCGCTATCTGTCTTGCCATCTGCGGCGGTGCCACGGCCCTCTCGCACGTCAACGATGCCGGTTTTTGGATGTGCTCCTCGTTCCTGGAGATTGACGAGAAGACCGCCCTCAAGTCCTGGACCGTTATGGAGACGCTCATCGGCCTTTCGGGCCTCGCCTGCGCCCTGGTGATCTCGTTCTTCGCCTAGTCGGGCATCTTTTGCCGAGCGCATCGCTCGGCAACCACCTACACCAGATTTAATCACCAACGATTGGTACAACCGTTCAAACCAAAAGAGGAGAACATCATGGACGAGAAGACCAAGGCACAGATTCAGCAGGAGACAGCCGACTTGGTTGCCAAGCTGCAGCCGCGTTCCGGCAAGTTTCGCACCATCAGCCCCGAGATGGACCCGCTGCGTCTGGGCTCTGGCTGGTCCATCGAGGATCTGGACAAGCCGCAGGTCATTATCGAGTCGACGTTCGGCGACTCGCACCCGGGTTCTGCCGGCCTGTTTGAGTTGGTCGAGGAGGTCCGTGCCGGCGTTGCCGAGGCTGGCGGTCACGGTGCCCGTTACTTCTGCACCGATATCTGCGACGGCGAGGCCCAGGGTCACGATGGCATCAACTACTCGCTGCCCAGCCGCGACATGATCGCCAACATGATCGAGATCCATGCCAAGGCCACCCCGTTCGACGCCGGCGTCTTTGTCGCCAGCTGCGATAAGGGCCTGCCTGCGAACCTCATGGCCATGGGCCGCATCAACATCCCCTCCATCGTCGTTACCGGCGGCGTCATGGATGCCGGTCCCGATCTGTTGACCCTGGAGCAGCTCGGCGCGATTTCTGCCCGCTACGAGCGCGGCGAGATCTCCCGCGAGGAGCTTGAGTTTGCCAAGCACAACGCATGCCCCAGCTGCGGCGCCTGCTCGTTTATGGGCACCGCGTCGACCATGCAGGTTACCGCCGAGGCCCTGGGCCTTATGCTCCCCGGCACTGCCCTGCTGCCCGCTACCAGCTCCGACCTGCGTGAGTTTGCGCGCGAGGCCGGCCGCCAGTCCGTGTGGCTCTCCGAGCACAACCTGTGCCCCCGCGACATCGTGACCAAGGAGTCCTTCGAGAACCTCATCATGGTCCACGGCGCCATCTCCGGTTCCACCAACTCGCTGCTGCACATCCCCGCGATCGCCCGCGAGTTTGGCATCGAGATGTCCGCCGACGACTTCGATCGCCTGCACCGTGGCGCCCACTACCTGCTCAACGTCCGTCCCGCAGGCGAGTGGCCGGCGCAGTTCTTCTACTATGCGGGTGGCGTGCCGCGCATCATGGAGGAGATCAAGTCGATGCTTCACCTCGATGTCATGACCGTCACCGGCAAGACCCTCGGCGAAAACCTCGAGGACCTTAAGAACAACGGCTACTACGAGAAGTGCGGTCGCTACTTGGAGAAGTGGAACCTCAAGCGCGAGGACATCATTCGCCCGTTTGACCAGGCCTTCGGCACCGACGGTTCCATCGCCATCCTCCACGGCAATCTTGCCCCCGAGGGCGCCGTCGTCAAGCACACCGTCGTTCCGCGTGAGATGTTCCAGGCTACGCTCAAGGCACGTCCGTTCGACTGCGAGGAGGACGCCATTCACGCCGTCCTGACGCACGAGGTCAAGCCCGGCGACGCCGTCATCATTCGCTACGAGGGCCCCAAGGGCTCCGGCATGCCCGAGATGTTCTACACCACCGAGGCTATCGCCAGCGACCCCGAGCTGGGCGCGAGCATCGCCCTGATCACTGACGGCCGCTTCTCTGGCGCTTCCAAGGGCCCGGCTATCGGTCACGTTTCGCCCGAGGCTGCCGTGGGCGGCCCGATTGCCCTGATCGAGGAAGGCGACCTGATCCAGATCAATATTCCCGAGCGCTCGCTGTCCATCGTGGGCATCGCCGGCAAGGAGATGGAGCCGGCCGAGGTCGACGCCGTCCTGGCCGAGCGCCGAGCCGCTTGGAAGCCCAAGGCTAATCGCTATACCTCCGGCACGCTCAAGTTCTTTACCGAGCATGCAGTTTCCGCCATTCAGGGTGGCTACATGGAGTAGCGCCCATGCGCATCAAATATCTCCTCTCATAGATGTGCGGCACAAAGAGCCCCGAGCCACGTCTGAACTGCCTCCCATTTCTTGGATACGAGAAATGGGAGGCCCTTTTATGGCTGGAAACGCTTTGTACGACGTCGGTCTGAGGCTGCGCGCGGCCGAGCTGTACGACATGGGGCGAGGCCGCGCATCGATTGCGGCTCTGCTCGGGATACCAGAGGAAACCGTGAGAAAATGGCTAGACATCTACAGATCAGCAGGCATCGAGGTTCTAGCTATGATGGGAAAGAAGCACGCCGCCTACTCGTTTGAGACGAAGCTGGCCGCCGTCAGGGCGGTCGTTGACGAGGGCATGACGAAGCCCGAGGCCATGGCGAAGTTCGGGATAGCCTCGCCGAGCTCTCTCAAGAAATGGCTGAAGGCATACAGGGAGGAAGGTCCGGAGGCGCTCAGGCCGAAGCCCAAGGGGAGGCCGAAAGGCTCCGGCTCCCCGGCCAAGGAGATGACGCGCGAGCAGGAGCTCGAGCGGAGGGTCCGGAAGCTCGAGGCCGAGAACGCCTACTTAAAAAATCGATAGCCCTGAAGGCAGAGAAGCGCTCCCGAACCGAGAGAAAGCGGTTGTCGTGAGCGGGCTTTCAGGGCAGTACCCACTCGTTGACCTGCTGGAATGCGCCGGCTTGGCGAGGTCGAGCTACTATTACGCGCTTTCGCACCCCAAGGCGCCCACCAGGCCCGAGCTCTGGGAGGCCGCCGCCGAGATATTCTCGCGCACCGCCAACGGGTGCGGCCACAGGCAGATCGCCATGTGCCTGCGAGCCGAGCAAGGCGTGCGCATAGCCGACAAGACGGCGCTCAAGATGATGCACGAGATGGGCATCAGCTGCGGGATCCGCCGCGAGACCGACTACCACAGGTACAACTCCTACAGGGGCAAGGTCGGCAAAACCTTCGAAAACGTCATCGGCAGGGACTTCGAAGCCGACGGGCCCTGGCAGAAGATGGGCACCGACGTCACCGAGTTCAAGCAGCCCTGGGGCAAGGCCTACTTCGCGCCGATCTACGACTTCGGCAGCAAGGAGATCGTCGCTTGGTCCACGTCGCTGCACCCCGACATGGCCCAGCAGCATGAGCTGCTCGACGAGTTCATATCCAGGAAGCCCGAGGGTGCCAGCCCGATACTGCACTCCGATATGGGCTGGCAATACCAGCAGGCCGGGTGGTGCAGCAGGCTGGAGAAGGCCGGCGTGGTGCAGAGCATGTCCCGGAAGGGCAACTGCATCGACAACGGGGCGACCGAGCAGGTGTTCGGCCACATGAAGGACGAGCTCTTCAGGGGGAGGGAATGGCTCTGCTTCGAAGACTTCAAGAGAGACCTCGACGAATACGTCGTCCACTGGAACACGAGAAGGAGGCAGGTTAAACTAAAGGGACTGACCCCGGAGGAGTTCCGGAATCAGTCCCTATGTGCGACGTATGGAGTGGGAAGGATAAACTGGACTTTCTTTTAAGGATCCTCAAGCGTATTGCCG
>CABUQG010000005.1 GCA_902493535.1 uncultured Collinsella sp.
ACCGCAGGAAGCTTGGATACGCCTAGGCGCGGTCCAAGAAATCGTCCGCACCCCCGTTTGATTGAAAAATACACGCGCACGACGACGGCGGCCACGATAAGGACGGCGATGAATATGGGCAGATTGGCCATGCCACTCGAAGTGATTTCAAGGGGGATATCTTCGGTCATGGACGTTCCTCTGTTACAGCAAATTAAGTTCAGTTTTAGATTACTCTAACCTTTCCACGGCATTTCGAGAAACAAAGCACCCGACACGCAAAGCAAAAGGTCTGCGAATCTTGTATTACGAACATCTGTGCGCGTTGAGTGCGTTAAACTCATCGACAGTGTGATTTGAGGTTATAGGAGGCAAGGAGCTTCCATGTCTGATTCTTCTATCGTTATCCGTGGTGCGCGCGAACACAACCTGCGCAATATCGATGTTTCCATCCCGCGCGACGAGCTCGTGGTCATTACCGGTCTTTCGGGCTCGGGCAAGAGCTCGCTGGCGTTTGACACGATCTATGCCGAGGGTCAGCGTCGCTACGTGGAAAGCCTGTCGAGTTATGCGCGCCAGTTTTTAGGCCAGATGGACAAGCCCGATCTAGACTCGATCGACGGCCTTTCGCCGGCCGTCTCGATCGATCAGAAGACGACGTCCAAGAATCCGCGCTCGACGGTGGGTACTGTAACTGAGATTTATGACTACCTTCGCTTGCTTTTTGCACGCGTGGGCACGCCACACTGCCCCGAGTGCGGTCGCGTTATCGAACGCCAGACCACCGACCAGGTCGCCGATAAGGTCCTGGCAGCGGGAGAGGGTCGTCGTGCGTTTGTGCTGGCACCGGTGGTGCGCGGGCGCAAAGGCGAGTACGCAAAATTGTTCGAGGATCTTCGGGCTGAGGGCTTTAGCCGCGTGCGTGTCGACGGCGAAGTACGCTCGCTCGACGACCCCATCGATCTGGACAAAAAGTTCAAGCACGATATCGAGGTCGTAGTCGACCGCATCGTGATTCGGGAAAACTCTCTGGGCCGTATCGCCGAGTCGGTTGAACAGGCGACTGCCTTGGCACACGGCAATGTGAACGTGTACATGCTGCCCGATCGCGATGCTCCCGAGGGAACCGAGGGCGAGCTGCTGGAGTATTCGTTGGCTCTGGCGTGCCCGGAGCACGGGCACTCCATCGACGACCTACAACCCCGCGACTTTTCGTTCAACGCGCCCTATGGTGCGTGTCCCGAGTGCGATGGTCTGGGCTTTAAGAAAACGGTCGATGCCGAGGCGCTGATTGAGGACCCGTCGAAGTCGATTGCCGATGGGGTCTTTGGAAGCCTGTTCGGCAATTCGAACTACTACCCCCAGATCTTCGCCGCGGTCTGTAAGCACTTTAAGGTGAGCGCGGATACACCGTGGGAAGACCTACCTCCGCGAGTGCGCCGTGCATTTTTGGATGGCATGGGCGACAAGAAGATTTCGGTGGACTATCAAAAGCTCGACGGTCGTCGCAGCCAGTGGGACACCAAGTTTTCGGGCGTGCGCAATATCCTGTACGAGCGCTATACCGAGACGACCAACGAGAACACTAAGGCGCGCCTGGAGAAGTACATTCGCGAGGAGCCGTGTTCGAGCTGCCATGGTGCTCGCCTGCGCCCCGAGATGCTCGCCGTCACCGTGGGCGGCAAGTCCATTTATGAGGTTTGTTGCCTGTCGTGCCGCGAGTCGCTCGAGTTTTTTGAGGACCTTGAGCTCACCGAGCGTCAACAATTCATCGGCGGTCGTATCGTCAAGGAAATCCTGGAACGCTTGCGTTTTCTGGTTGATGTCGGCCTTGATTATCTGACACTCGATCGTGCTTCGGCGACGCTTTCCGGCGGTGAGGCGCAACGCATTCGCCTGGCTACGCAGATCGGTGCGGGCCTCATGGGCGTTCTCTATATTCTGGACGAGCCTTCGATTGGTCTTCACCAGCGCGACAACGAGCGGCTGATTAAGACACTCGAGCGCCTGCGCGATATCGGCAACACCGTTATCGTCGTTGAACACGATGAGGACACGATTCGCGCTGCCGACTATGTGATCGATATGGGGGCAGGCGCGGGCGTCAACGGCGGGCACGTGGTCGCCGCGGGAACGCCTGCCGATATCATGGCGTGCCCCGAATCAATGACGGGTGCCTATCTGACCGGCAAGCGAATGATTCGAGTTCCCAATGAACGCCGCAACCCCGGACGTGGCTGTCTTAAGATTACGGGAGCATGTGCCAACAACCTCAAAAACGTTACCGCCAAGATTGAGTTTGGCACGCTCACAGTCGTTACCGGTGTTTCGGGATCGGGCAAGAGCTCCCTGGTCACCGATACGATTGCGCCCGCGCTTACGAATGCCATCCATCGTTCGACGCGTCCCGTGGGGCCGTACAAGAAGATTGAGGGCATTGAGTGCATCGATAAGGTAATCGATATCGACCAGTCACCGATCGGTCGCACGCCGCGTTCGAACCCTGCGACCTATATTGGCCTGTGGGATGATCTGCGTGCGCTATTTGCAAGCACGCCGGAGTCGAAGGCGCGCGGCTACTCGCCGGGACGTTTCTCCTTTAACGTAAGCGGCGGTCGCTGCGAGGCATGCAAGGGCGATGGCCAGATTAAGATTGAGATGCACTTCCTTCCCGATATCTATGTCCCCTGTGAGGTATGTGGCGGCAAGCGTTATAACCGCGAGACACTCGAGGTTACCTACCGCGGCAAGACAATCTCGGACGTGCTCGACATGAGTGTCACCGAAGCACTGGCTTTCTTTGGGAATATCCCGCAGATTAAGCGCAAACTGCAGACCCTATATGACGTGGGTCTGGGCTACGTGAGCTTGGGCCAGCCCGCTACGACGCTTTCGGGCGGCGAGGCGCAGCGCGTGAAGCTCGCCAAGGAGCTTCATCGTCGTCAGACAGGCAAGACGTTCTACATTTTGGACGAGCCCACAACCGGCCTCCATTTTGAGGATGTTCGCCAGCTGCTCGACGTGTTACAGCGCCTGGTCGATGCGGGCAACACGGTTCTGGTGATCGAGCACAACCTTGATGTCATCAAGGTTGCCGACCGCCTGATCGATATGGGCCCCGAGGGCGGCAATGGCGGCGGAACCGTCGTGGTCTCAGGCACGCCGGAGCAAGTCGCGGCATGTTCGCAGAGCTACACGGGCAAGTTCTTGGCGCCGCTGCTCAAGCGTGACCGTGAGCGTCAGGCGCAGCTCGACGCACAGTAAAGAGACGTTGTGGTACCGACGCGCCACCGATTCCTTCTGATTCGGTGGCGCTTCTGTGTGTCGAGATGGCATATGCGGCGGAATTGGCCCTATACTTAATCCTTGCGTCGCTCTGCGAGGGAAAGGATGTGCCATGGCAAAGGCTGTTAAGACGCCAAAAACCAATGCGATGCGCGAGCTGGAAAGCGCCGGCATCTCCTATGTTCTCCATACGTACGAAGACGATGGCGATGAATCGTCAGGTCTGGGCGTCGCGATTTCCGAGCAGCTTGGCGAGGAGCCCGGTCAGGGATTTAAGACCCTGGTCTGCACGACGCCGTCCAACGACCATGTCGTGTGCTGCATTCCTGTTGCCGACGAGCTCGACCTCAAGGCCGCCGCGCGCGCCGCAGGCGAAAAGTCGCTGACCATGATGCATGTCAAAGATTTGCTTGCCGCGACGGGGTATGTCCGCGGCGGTTGCAGCCCGGTCGGTATGAAAAAGCGCTTCCGGACGCTGATCGATGAGACATGCGTCCTTTGGGATACCATTTTTATCTCGGGTGGCAAGCGCGGCTATCAGCTTGAGCTTGCTCCCGATGACTTAGTTGCATTTTGCGGGGCGACAGTTGCCCCGATCACGAGAGAGGACTGAGCGATGCCGCAGGAAGAATCAAAGCGCGGAGCTCACTTTGCAAAAGGGTCGGCTCCTCAGACGCCCGCGCCCGAGGCCGCTTCGTTCGATAACGAGATTCGAAACGCCTGGTCCGCTGCCGCTGACCCGGGCGAGACGGCCGTGTACTTGCGTGCCGCCGGTGCCGGCACGGCACTTCCCCGTACGGTTCTTTCTTCGGCTCGTCCCGATGAGACGGCTGTCTTTTTGGCCGCCGCTCAATCGAGCGCCAGCGTGATGCCGATCGCCTCCGAGGCTCCTCGTGCGCCGCGTCCCGATGAGACGGCGGTGTTTTTGATGGCAGCCCAGGGAAAGAGCACACCGCAGAGCGCTCCTGCCGCTCATTCCGCCAAGCCCACGGCTCATGATGATGACGAGCCGCTTCTTTCGGATGACGAATGGTCGCCGCTTGGTTCGACCGATCCCGTCGAGGGCGTGGCCATCGACGGTGATGATGACTGGGACCCTCTGTCTTTTTCTGCCCGAACCGTCGCCGCCAAAGAAGTTGACACGGTGTTTGGCGACCATGCCATATTCGATGATGATGCCGTATCCGGTAACAACATGCCGAACAGCGATGACGCCGCACCTGCTGATGACGCCGTTTTGGTTGACGATCCCTTTGCGATGACCGGCTCCTTTACTGTCGTGGACGATTTGCTGCCACAAAATGAGGTTCATGAGGACTCTCAGGACGACGTAGACGATATGGGTTCGTCGGACTACTCCACGGTTGGTCGTTCTGCTGGCCTCATGACCGCGCTGACCATCGTGTCGCGCGTCACCGGGTTTATCCGCACGTGGGCCATGGCGGCCGCCATCGGCATGTCGCTGCTCTCGTCCTCCTATCAGGTTGCCAACAACCTGCCCAACATGCTTTACGAGCTCGTGATGGGCGGCATGCTCGTTACGGCGTTTTTGCCGGTGTATATGGGCGTGAGGCGCGAGCAGGGCCGCGAGGCATCGAACGAGTATGTCGGCAACCTGCTTGGTATTCTGCTTCTGCTGCTGGGCGGTATCTCGCTGCTGGGCACCGTGTTTGCTCCCGGCTTTATTTGGACGCAGTCGTTCCTTTCGGGCGATGGCGGCAGCATGGATACCGCTGCGTTCATGTTCCGCTTCTTTGCTATCCAAATTCTGTTTTATGGCTTGGGCTCGGTGTTCTCGGGCGTTCTCAACGCACATCGCGACTACTTCTGGTCGACGTTTGCCCCGGTTCTCAACAATGTCATCGTTATCGCCAGCTTTATGGGCTTTGCTCCCGTGTCTGCACAATTTGGCGAGCAGGTCGGTATTATCTTGATCGCAGCTGGTACGACCCTCGGCGTCTTTGTCCAGATGGCCTGCCAGATTCCCGCGCTTGGCAAGCATGGCGTGCATCCTCATATCCATATCGACTTTAAGGACCCCGCGCTGCGACAGACGATCGCGCTTGGTATCCCGACGCTGCTCGCCACGGTGTGCATGTTTGTCTCGACTTCCATTACCAATGCCGCCGCGCTGGTGGTGCAGCCCGAGACCGGCCCTTCCGTCATCGCATATGCGCGCCTGTGGTACACATTGCCCTATGCGCTGATCGCCGCCTCGCTTTCGACGGCACTCTATACCGAACTCTCTCACGATGCGCAGGAGAAGGATTACGACAGCGTCCGCACGGGCATTTCGCGCGGTGTCGCCCAGATGCTCTTCTTCCTGATTCCGTTTGCGATGTATCTGATCGTCTTCGCCCGTCCGCTCAACATGATCTACTGCGCCGGCAAGTTCGATGAATCCGGTGTGGCGCTGGTGTCGGAGTTCCTTATCTATCTGGCACTTTCCCTGCCGCTCTACGGCGTGGTTGTGCTGATGCAGAAGAGCTTCTCGGCCCTGCTCGATATGAAACCTTATAGCCGCTATTGCCTGTACTCAGCTATCGGTCAGGCCGGTTCGGTGCTGCTGTTTGGCGTGGTGCTGGGCTACGGTATGCCGGCAATTGCGCTTTCGTACGTCGTTGACTACGTGGTCTTGGTCGGATGCTCACTGTGGTGGCTGCGCCGTCGTCTGCATGGCCTTCAGGTCAAGTCTATCCTGCATGGCGGTTTCTTCGGCCTACTGTTCGGTGGCTTGGGCGCTGCCGCGGGCGCCGGCGTCATGTGGACACTTGAGCACTTTGTCGGAGCGCTTGGCAGCTCGATCCTCATTACCCTGGGCTACGTTTGTGTCGCAGGCGTCATCTCGCTCGCTGTAACTTTTGGTCTTGCCTTCGTCTTTAAGATGCCCGAGGTCTCGGCGCTGCTTCGTCGCAAGTAGGTGCGCGTGGCAGGTCACGACAACATTCCAACACTTGCCGAGCAGGTTTCGCGCGTTCCTACGCAACCCGGCTGCTACCTTTGGAAAGATGCCAAGGGCGATGTCATCTATGTGGGCAAGGCAAAAAACCTGCGTGCCCGTATGCGTCAATACGTGACGCTGCAGGACGAGCGTCAAAAGATCCCGCTCATGATGCAGCTGGTGGCGAGCTTCGACTATATCGTGGTGGAGACCGAGCACGAGGCATTGGTGCTCGAGCGCAATTTGATTGGCCAGTACCATCCGTACTTTAACGTCGATCTCAAAGACGATAAAAGCTATCCCTTTATCGCCATCACTAAAAGCGATCTATTTCCCGCTATTAAATACACGCGCGAGCGTCATAAACCGGGAACGCGCTATTTTGGCCCCTATACCGATAGCCGTGCGGCGCGTGAGACCATCGATACGCTACGCAAGGTTATTCCTATTTGCTCGGCATCCTGTGCGGAATGGCGCCGCTGCCGCCGCATCGTCGAATCTCATAAGGGCGAAGAAGACATCGTCAATATGATTTGCGCGCAAAACGGGCGTCCCTGCTTTGACTACCATGTCGGGCGCGGGCCGGGCGCATGCGTCGGCGCGATTTCCCCTGCCGACTATGCCAAGAACGTCAAGCGTGTCGAACGTTTCTTGTCGGGCCATCGCAAGGATGTCGTCGACGAGCTTACGTCCGAGATGACGGAGGCAGCCGAGACGCTCGATTTTGAGCGTGCGGCGCGCGTCAAGCGTCGCCTGGAAGTCATTAGGGGCCTGGACGATCGCCAACAGGTCGTTTTTCCATCAAGCGTCGATATCGACGTCATCGGCTTCTATCGCGAAGAGACTATCTCTGCCGCCTGTGTCTTTGTCGTTCGCGAGGGCCGAACGGTTCGAACTTGCGAGTTCATCCTCGATAAAGGCCTGGATGTCGACGAGGAAGAGCTTCAATCGGGCTTTCTTAAGCGCTATTACGACGAGACGGCTGATATTCCAGCCGAGATCAATCTTTCTGTCGAGCTTGAGGATGCCGAAGCGTTGGGGGAGTGGCTTGCGGGCAAGCGCGAACGCTCTTGCCATCTCCATAGGCCGCAGCGCGGCGAAAAGCACCGCCTGCTCGATATGGCTTCCAAAAATGCACGCCATGCCCTCATGCGCTACATGATGCGCACGGGATATGCTGACGATCGCACCAATCAGGCGCTCCTGGAGCTCGAAAGCGCGCTGGCGCTGCCTGCGCCGCCGTTGCGCATCGAGTGCTTCGATATCTCGACGTTGCACGGCACCTTTACCGTCGCTTCGATGGTGGTATTTACCAACGGCCGTGCCGACAAGGGCCAGTATCGTCGCTTTAAAATTCAGGCCGAATTGGACGAGGCGAACGACTTCGTGTCGATGTCCGAGGTTCTGGGGCGTCGCTATGCTCCCGAGCGCATGGCGGACGAGCGCTTTGGCTCGCGCCCCGATTTGCTCGTTGTCGATGGCGGCAAGCCGCAATTGACCGCTGCAATTAAGCAACTTGAGGCGCTCGGCCTCGATATACCAGTTTGTGGCTTGGCAAAGGCCGATGAGGAGGTTTTCGTGCCGTGGGACGAGACTCCCGTCGTGCTGCCGACCGGCTCCGCTTCGCTTTATCTGATCAAGCAGGTTCGCGATGAATCCCACCGATTTGCGATTACGTTCCACCGCGAGTTGCGCGATAAAGCTATGACGGTTTCGGTGCTTGACGACGTTCCGGGCGTGGGACCCACTAGAAAGCGTGCCATCATGCGCCATTTTGGCTCGATGAAGCGTTTGCGCGCGGCAAGCGAGCAGGAGATTGCGGAAGTTCGAGGCGTTCCGGCCGATGTCGCCAAAGCGGTCCACGAGGCACTTGTTGCATGGAATGCCGAGCGCGCCCAGGCATCGGCCAGCCGTTCCGAAAACTAAACGCGCTTCTAAACAACTGATATACATGATTGGCTGATTTTCAATCATTTATTTCGCGGCGATTACCTGCTGATTTCGGGTTTTATTAACGCTAAAACGTTTGACTAGCCATGGTGAATAACCCTGCTATCCTGCGGGTTGACGAAGACTGATATCTCACCTCGTCGATACATACTGTCTGTCGAATCGTTTGTCAATGAATTCGGTGAACGGTAGTAAATACCGTTCAAGCGTATGTATGTATCGGTCGCCGAGCGCGGCACCCAAGTTGGGTTTGTCGGTAGGTAAGGTATATATCGTCCGCAAGTTGCGCGGGGGCAAGTCTAGGTGCTCCCGGGTAAGATTCTCTATTGATAGGAGAAGACATGGCCATCATCAACAAGGGTATGTCCAGGCGTTCGTTCCTCGGCCTCACCGGCAGCGTCGCTGCTGTCGCAGGGCTTGGTCTCACCGGCTGCGGTGGCAGCTCTAGCGACGAGGGTTCCGCTTCCGGTTCCACCGATTCCGCCAACCGTGGCGGCGGCGTGATCACCGCTGGTTCCGCTTACGCTCCGTCCAGCTTCGACCCCGCCAGCACCGGCTCCGCTGTGGGCCTGGGTGCTAACTGGCACGTCGTCGAGGGCCTCTACGGCATCGATTACCACGACTACAGCACCTTCAACGAGCTCGCCACCGACGACCCCAAGTCTGTGGACGACACCACTTTCGAGGTTACCATCCGCAAGGGCGCCAAGTTCTCCGATGGCACCGAGGTCACCGCTGACGATGTCGTTGCCTCCTACACCGCTTGCGCCGCTTCCGCTACCTATGCTCCGTTCTTCCAGCCCTTCGAGTCCATCGAGGCCAAGGACGCCAGCACTGTAACGGTCAAGACCAAGGTCCCCAACTTCTCCCTGCTCAAGGATCGTCTGGCCATCATCCGCGTTACCCCGGCTACCCAGGCCGAGGAGGATCGCGCCAAGCAGCCGATCGGCTCCGGCCCCTGGATGTACGACTCTATCTCCGATACCGAGATCACCCTGGTTCCCAACCCCGAGTACAACGGTGAGTATGCTGCCGAGGATAAGAAGATCCAGTACAGCATCCTGACCGACCCCACCGCTCGCGTTACCGCTCAGCAGGAGGGCTCCACGCTCGTTATGGAGCTCGTCACCGCTGACGCCGTCGACCAGCTCGAGAGCGCCGGCTGCAAGATCGATAACGTCCAGGGTTTCGGCACCCGCTTCATCATGTTCAACGTCGCCAAGGAGCCTTGGAACAACGTCAAGGTCCGTCAGGCCGTCATGTACGCGCTCGACACCGAGAAGATGGTCAGCAACACCTTCGCCGGCCTTGCCACCGCTGCCAGCTGCTACCTGCCCAAGAGCTTCACCAATTATCATGAGGCTTCCACGGTGTACAAGACCGACGCCAAGAAGGCTAAGAAGCTCATCGAGGAGTCCGGCATCACCCCGGGTGCCATCACCCTGCGCACCACCGACAACGAGCAGATCAAGGGCATGGCCGCCCAGGTCAAGAACGACCTCGACGCTCTCGGCTTTGAGGTGACCATCCAGACCGATACCTCGCCGGCCACCTACGCTGCCATCGACGGCGGCGAGGCCTACGATATCCTCCTTGCCCCTGGCGATCCTTCCTGCTTCGGCGCTGACCCCGACCTGCTGCTCAACTGGTGGTATGGCGACAACGTCTGGATGCAGACCCGTTGCCCGTGGAAGGAGTCCGCTGAGTGGCAGAAGCTTCACGGTCTCATGGACGAGGCTCTTGCCGCCGAGGGCGACGAGCAGCAGAAGAAGTGGAACGAGTGCTTCGACATCATCGCCGACAACGCCGTTCTGTACCCCGTTGTCCACGTCAAGACCGTCTCCGCTTCCTGGGACGATCCGTCCACCGCGCCCAACGGCGAGGCTCTCGACGGCTTCAAGGGCATCGGCACGACGAGCATGTCCTTCAGGGGCGTCGCGACCGTCAAGGCGTAAGACTCGCTTGAGTCTGTATGCAGGATGTCGGCCGTTGGGACCGTATCCTCATAGTTGAAACAAAGACCCGGGCGGCAACGATGTCGCTCGGGTCTTGTAATGAGTATCCGTACTCATATACCAGTTGGTCCTACCGACAAAAGAAAGGGGAGAGAACGTGAACAACTTGCTACGTTTGATTGGAAGGCGTCTTGTGGCGCTGCCGATCATGGCATTGGGCGTCACCGTCCTGGTGTTCTTCCTTATGTCGTTCTCCAAGACCGACCCCGCCTACACGGCGTTGGGTGACGGTGCCTCGCCCGAGGCGGTTGCCGAGTACCATGAGAAGTATGGTCTGGACGACCCCTGGCCCGTGCGCTACGTGCGCTATATGGGCGATTTGATTCATGGCGACATGGGTACCTATGGTGCTGCTCGCAACTCCGTTGCCAAGCGCATCTCCACGGCCCTGCCCGTCACGATGCAGCTGACCTTCATCGGTCTTGCCATCGGTGCGGTCGTTTCGTTTTTGCTCGGCGTCATCGCGGCACTGTATCGCGACAAATGGCCGGACCAAGTGATCCGCGTCTTTTCCATCGCCGGCTTGGCAACCCCGTCGTTCTGGCTTGCCGTTCTGTTGATCCTGCTGTTCTCTTCCTACCTTAAGGTGCTCCCGGCATCGGGTGCTCTGCCTCACTTCACCACGAATCCGGTTGGCTATCTGGGACGTATGATCATGCCCGCTATCGCCTTGGCATTTCCGCTGACGGGTCAGATGACTCGTATCGTGCGTACCGCCATGGTCGAGGAGCTCGACAAGGACTATGTCCGTATGGCTCGCGGCGCCGGCGTTCCCGAGAAGGTCGTCGTCGGCATCAACGTTCTTCGCAATGCGCTGATCACCCCGGTCACCACCCTCGGTCTTAAGATCGGTTACCTCATGGGCGGCGCCGTCGTCATCGAGGTTATCTTCAACCTCCCCGGCATGGGCACCGCGATTCTGCAGGGCGTTCAGGGCAACGAGGCGAACCTGGTTCAGGGCGTCGTTATCGTCGTTGCTCTTGCCTTCATCATCATCAACATCGTGGTTGACATGCTCTACCTGCTCATCAACCCGCGCATCAGGACGGTGTAGATTATGGTAAAGATTCGAGAGAAGCAAACCGAGCAGCTCGAGAAGGCTGCCTCCAAGGGGCTCAAGCTCGGTGGCTGGAAGAAGATGACGCTGTCTTCTAAGATTGCCGCCGTCGTGCTGATGCTGGTCGCCCTGACCGCGATTCTGGCGCCCCTTCTTGCCCCCTATAGCCCGGTCGAGATCTTTACGGCTCGCCAGGCTCCCGGCAACGGGTTTATCTTCGGTACCGACGACAAGGGCCGCGACATCCTTTCGCGCATGCTCTACGGCGGACGTTACTCGCTGATCATCGGCTTTGGTGCTACCGCCATGGCTTTGGTCTGTGGTTCCGTTGTCGGCGCTCTTGCAGCGGTTTCGCGCAAGTCTATCTCTGAGGCGATCATGCGTATCCTGGACATCATCATGTCCATCCCGGGTATCGCCCTCGCAGCCGTTTTCGTCTCCATCCTGGGCAATTCCGTGCCGTCGATCATTTTCGCCATCGGCTTTATGTACACTCCGCAGATCGCCCGTATCGTGCGCGCCAACATCGTGTCCGAGTACGGTGAGGACTATGTCCGCGCGGTCATCGTGTCCGGCGCCAAGGCTCCGTGGATTCTGATCAAGCATGTTCTGCGCAACTGCATCGCTCCGATCATGGTCTTCACCGTTACCCTGGTCGCAGACGCCATCATCTTCGAGGCCTCGCTGACCTTCATCGGCGCCGGCATCCAGGAGCCCACCGCTACCTGGGGCAACATCCTCGCCGACGCCCGCGGCGGCGTGCTCGCTGGCCGTTGGTGGCAGGCACTGTTCCCGGGCCTGGCCATTATGATCACCTGCCTGGCGCTCAACATCCTCTCCGAGGGTATTACCGACGCCATGGCCGCTGCTCCCTCCGCCGCCCTGGATCCGACCGATTCCTCCAAGCGTCGCGAGGCCGATCTGCTGGTCTCCGACCCCGTTCGTGCCTACAAGGAGCAGGCTCAGTCCCTCTCCGCTCGCCTTGGCGCCCTGCGCGATGTCGAGCTCAAGCGTAACGACCGCCATGTGCCCGACGAGTCTGTCGAGCCGATTCTCTCGGTCCGTGACTTCTGCATTCAGTTTGAGCACCACGGTGACATCAACGTCGTCGACCACGTCAACTTTGACGTCCGTCCCGGCCAGACCATGGGCCTGGTAGGCGAGTCCGGCTGCGGTAAGTCCATCACCACGCTGGCCATCATGGGCCTGACCGACGATGACGAGCACCTTTCTGGTGAGGTTCTCTGGGAGGGCCGCGATCTGCTCAAGATGAGCAAGAAGGAGTGGTTCGGCCTGCGCGGTACCGATATCGCCATGGTCTATCAGGACGCCCTGTCCTCGCTCAACCCCTCCATGCTCATTTCCGCCCAGATGAAGCAGCTCACCAAGCGCGGCGGCACCCGTAGCGCCGAGGAGCTCCTGGAGCTCGTGGGCCTCGACCCCAAGCGTACGCTCGAGAGCTATCCGCATGAGCTTTCCGGTGGTCAGCGTCAGCGCGTTCTGATCGCTATGGCCCTTACCCGCGACCCCAAGCTGGTCATCTGCGACGAGCCCACGACCGCTCTGGACGTTACCGTCCAGAAGCAGGTCATCAAGCTGCTTAACGACCTTCAGGCCAAGCTCGGCTTTGCCATGATCTTCGTTTCGCACGACCTGGCACTGGTCGCCGAGGTCGCCCATAACATCACGGTTATGTACGCCGGCCAGGTTATCGAGCAGGCGCCCACCAAGGAGCTGCTCACCAACCCGATCCACGAGTACACTCGCGGTCTTCTGGGTTCCGTCCTGTCCATCGAGAGCGGTTCGGGCCGCCTGCACCAGGTGCCCGGCGCCGTTCCGAGCCCGCGCGATTTCCCCAAGGGCGATCGCTTCGCACCCCGCTCGAGTCATCCGCGCATTGGCCTGGACACCCGTCCGGTCTTCAAGCGCGTGCCCGGCACCGAGCACTTCTATTCCGAGCTCCCCGACGAGGTGCTCAAGGCAAATGGTTTGACCCCTCACGCGGAGGTGATGTAGATGAGCGAGACCGCAGTCAACGGCGTCGAGCCGATCATCTTCCTTGATGACGTCCACGTCACCTTTAGGACCCGTACCGGCTCGATTCTGCACCCCAACCTGGTTCACGCCGTCCAGGGTGTAACGATTAAGCTCATGCCCGGACAGACCATCGGCATCGTCGGCGAGTCCGGTTGCGGAAAGTCCACCACCGCCAACGTCATGTGCGGCCTGCAGGCCCCCACGAGCGGCAAGGTCTACTTTAAGGGCAAGGACGTTACCAAACGTACCGCCGAGGACCGTCGCCACATGGGTCGCGTCATCTCGGTCGTGTTCCAGAACCCGGCCACGGCGCTCAACCCCCGTATGGTCGTTCGCGAGCAACTGCTCGACCCCATGCGCGTCCACAACCTGGGTACCGAGGCCGAGCAGGAGAAGCGCGTCAAGGAGCTCTTGGAGCTCACCGGTCTGCCCAGCTCTGCCGCCGAGGTTCTTCCCGGCCAGCTTTCGGGCGGCCAGCGCCAGCGCGTCGCAATTGCCCGTGCCCTGTCGCTGAACCCCGATGCCATCATCGCCGACGAGCCCACCTCGGCTCTGGACGTTTCGGTCCGCGCGCAGATTCTAAACCTGCTGACCGACCTTAAGAAGGAGCTCGGCCTGGCCATGGTATTTATCAGCCATGACATCCAGACGGTCCGCTACATCTCCGACGACATTATCGTCATGAATGGCGGCAAGATCGTCGAGCAGGGCGAGGCCAAGCAGGTTTTCCAGCATCCTCGAGACCCCTACACCAAGATGCTGCTCGGCGCTGCGCCGTCGCTGCTGCATCCCAAGCTCGGCGAGTAACTTCGCTTTCCCTCCCGTGCGCCCGGTTCCCTTGCCGGGCGCACCTCCGTTGCGATTTCGAAAGGTTGGGTTCACGAGCCATGCCAAGTGCTCAGGAGCTACAACATCAATTTGGTGAATATCGAGGCGCTATGCCCCGTCCATCAGATTTCGATCTCTTTTGGAAGGATCGCATGGCCGAGGCTGACGCCGTCGGGCTTGACTATGCGATCGAGGCGGCATCGGTCACCGATGCCGTGACCTGCCAGCTTTTCGATCTCTGGTATACCGGCATGTGCGGCGCTCGCCTGCACGCCAAGTACCTTAAACCTGTCTCGGACGAGCCCGTGCCATTGGTACTTCAGTTCCATGGGTATCCGGGTGCAAGCCGCAGCTGGTTTGAGCAGGCGTCGTTTGCGGGCATGGGCATGGCGCTCATTGCTCTCGATTGTCCTGGCCAAGGAGGCCCCTCCGAGGACATTGGTGGATTTGAGGGCACGACGGTCGCGGGCCATATCGTCGCCGGTATCGACGGCGACCCGGCCAACCTCTACTATGTTCGCCTACATCAGGATATCCGCATTCTGTGCCGTATCGTTCGCGAGCTCGAGGGCATCGATCTTACCCGCGTGTATGTGAACGGCGCATCGCAGGGCGGCGGTTTGGGTATTGCAACCTGCGCGCTTAACAGCGAGCTTATCAATCGCGCCGCCATCCTCTATCCCTTCTTATCGGACTTCCGCCTGGTTTGGGATCTGGACGCCGACGATATTGCCTACGAGGGTCTGCGCTATTGGTCGCGTTGGTTTGACGAGGACTCGACTCGTATCGAGGAAGCCTATGCCAAGCTGGCGTACTTCGATTCCAAGAATTTTGCCCCCATGGTCAAGTGCCCCGTGCTGTTTGGCACGGGCACGGCCGATATCGTCTGTCCGCCGGCAACGCAGTTTGCGGTGTACAACAACCTGTCCTGCGACAAGCGTCATGAGTTCTTTGAAGGCTTTGGCCACGAGGAGATTCAGGATTTTGACGATCTGATCATTCCGTTTTTCTGTGAGGGAGGGGAGGCTCATGTCTAAGTGCGAGAGCAATGTTGACGAGCTGATAGTCCCCGGGCTCGTGGGAATTCCTGGATCGGTTTCGTCAAGGCTCGCAGAATATCAGGACTGGCACGGTGATGTCCAAGCAGATGTTTCTGATTTAGAGACATGCGCTTCGAATCTTGAGATTCAAGGCCTGGCCATTACGGCAATTGACTTTGTTAACCCCTGCGCCCGTTACTCGGAGGTTTCCTTTGAGCTCGGTGACCATGCGGTCCACGCTCGTTTGATTGAGCCTGTCGGTCGTGCCCGAGTATCTGAGCGCGTGCCGCTGTGCCTGATGTTCCATGACATCGACCGACCCGTGCGGGGATGGCATCACATGACGCGGTTTGCCGCCATGGGATATGCCGTGCTTGCGCTGGACGATGAGACTATTGGATCCAGCGATCTGCAGCAGGGGATTACCTCGCCTGCTTTTGTCGAGCGTGTCCGTTGGGGCTGCGCGTTGGCGAAGGTTGCGCGCAACCTTGATGGCATGGATCCCGACCGCATCTTTGCATGGGGCGAGGGCCTTGGCGGCGGTGTCGCGCTGGCGGTTTCTGCTCTGGACGAGCGGGGCCTTGCCTGCACGGCGCTTGCCAATCCGCTTCCCAGCGGTCTCGAGACGCTGTCGCCTCGGGTTCGTGGCTCGGTGCTCATGGGCACATCGCTCATGGATACCGTGAGTGATCCCAAGGGCCAGTTTGCCGTATTCAACGGTCTTGAGTGTGACCGGAGGCATATCATCTATGCCAAATACGCTCACGAGCGCATCAATGCGTTCGAAAACGAAGTCGTCGACTTCTTTAACCAAACGTTCTATTCGTGTTCTTTGGCCTAGACGGCCTGGACACCGCCAACAAGAGTGGGCGGCATAGGGCTGCCCGCCAGACAACTAAGGAGATTCTTGTGGCAACTCAGAAATTCACCGGCGTTATCCCTCCCGTCGTTGTTCCCGATACCGAAGACCACCAGCTCGACGTTGCCTCCTTTGAGCGCAGCATCAACCGCATGATCGATGCCGGCGTCGATGGCCTGTTCTTCCTGGGCTCCTCGGGCGAGGTCGTCTTCTCCACCGACGAGCGCCGTCGCCAGATTGTCGCAGAGGCCGTCCGTATCGTCGACCACCGCGTTCCCGTTCTGGTCGGCATCATCGACACCGAGACCGAGCGCATGATCGAGCACGGCAAGGTCGCTCAGGAGCTGGGCGCCGATGCGCTCGTCGCCACCTGCCCGTTCTATGCCCTGCAGGGCATGACCGAGGTCGAGGAGCACTTCCGCATCCTTCACGAGGAACTCGACCTGCCCATCTTCGCCTACGACATCCCCGTGTGCGTCCACACCAAGCTCCCCTGGAAGCTCCTTGCTAAGCTCGGCGCCGAGGGCGTCCTGGCTGGCGTCAAGGATTCCTCGGGCGATGACATCTCGTTCCGCTACCTCATTCAGGAGAACGAGAAGAACGGCCATCCGATGAGCATCCTTACCGGCCATGAGGTCGTCGTCGACGGTGCCTATCTCGGTGGCGCCGACGGTTCCGTTCCGGGCCTCGCCAACGTTGAGCCCGAGGGCTACGTTCGTCAGTGGAAGGCCGCTCAGGCTGGTGACTGGGCTACCGTCAAGGCCGAGCAGGATCGCCTCAATGAGATTTCGCACATCTGGGATGTCACCTCGGGCGTCCAGGGCTATGCCGGTGGCGTCGGCGCCTTCAAGACCGCTATGAACCTCATGGGCATCTTCGACAGCCCGACCATGCCGCGCCCGGTGAAGGCCATGACCGGTGAGAACGTCGAGGCGATTCGCAAGGTCCTCCAGGACAACGGTCTCCTTTAAAGCTTTCCCAGGCACCCGACCTCGCCGTTCAACCGTGCGGCCATGACCCATTAGGCCAATGGCCGCACGGTTTCTCGGCGATCTCGGGCACCTGGAAAACCTTTACCGCGCTGTGACGGCTAGCCTGACGGCGCATTTCCTGTAGTTGTTTTGTCTCCGAAGGAGAACGACATGGAGAACAAGTACGTCTGCTCTGTCGATATCGGCGGAACTAAGATCGCGACTGCCATCATGGAGTACCCGGCTGACGGCGGTGTGCCCCATCCCGTTTTTGAGGCTGAGGTTCCCACCGAGGCCCAGGAGGGTGGCGAAGCGGTCTTCCAGCGCATCGAGGCGTCTATCAAGGCAGCCCTTGAAGCAAATCCCGATGTCGAGGTCCTCGGAGTTGGCATCGGCGCTGCCGGTGTCGTCGACCCCAAGACGGGCGCCATCGCGTATGCCAATGAGATTATGCCCGGCTGGTCCGGCGTTCAGTTGGGGCCGCGTCTGCGCGAGGACCTCGGCCTTCCCGTTGCCGTTGTAGGCGACGTGCAGGCTCATGCTCTGGGCGAGGCCCACTGGGGCGTCGGCAAGGGCAAGTTCTCCGTCTTGTGTTTGGGCATCGGTACGGGCATCGGTGGCGCATATGTCGAGAACGGCCGCGTGATGCAGGGCTTCCATGGTGCTGCCGGCCATATGGGCCACATCGAGTGCTCGGCTGCCGCTGGCATTCCCTGCGCCTGCGGGCGTTCCGGCCATCTGGAGTCGGTTGCTTCCGGAACATCAATCGGGCGCATGTACGATGAGCGTTTTGGCCGCGTCGACCCCAGCCGTCCTTCGGTCGGCCGTGACGTGAACGACCTGTGCCGCGCAGGTGACACAAAGGCGACCGAGGTCATTCATGACGCCGGCTTTGCGCTGGGCGCCAGCCTGGGCTCGCTCGCTAACATCCTGGACCCTGAGGTCATCGTGCTTTCGGGCGGCGTGATTCACCAAGGTCCCGATTGGCGTTCACAGACGTGGAAGGACTCGGTGCACGAGGGCTATGCCAGCCAGGCGCTCGACCCGCTTCAGGACACGCCGATTCTCATCGGCTCTCTGGAGGGCGACGCGCCGCTCATCGGTGCTGCCGAACACCTTCTTGCGTCGTTGAAGTAAATATAACTACCAAGTGCGCCTTCTGAGGTGCCGCAGATTGACGTGAAAGAGGAGCGAAGCGTACTTCGGTACGCGAGCGACGGTTTGAACGTCAAGGTGCGGTGTCTCAGAAGGCTGTTTTGAGAAAGGTTGAGTCGAACATGACCGTCGATCCTTTGATCCAGTCCCTGAAGGGTAAGCTCGTCGTGAGCGTTCAGGCGTATATGGGCGAGCCGCTTCGCACACCCGAGACCATGGCTCAAATGTCCCGTGCTTGCGAGCTTGGCGGCGCCGCCGCCATTCGCTGCCAGGGCCTTGCCGACATTGCCGCCATTAAGGGCCGCTGTGAGGTTCCTGTTATCGGCCTGTGGAAGGATGGGCACGAGGGCGTTTACATCACGCCGACGCTGCGTCACGCTCGCGCCTGCGTTGCTGCCGGTGCCGATATCGTGGCGATCGACGCCACCGATCGTCCGCGCCCCGATGGTAAGACGGTCGAGGATACTTTCCGCCCGCTGCATGAGGAGGGTGTGCTCCTGATGGCCGACTGTGCCACCATCGAGGACATTCGCCGTGCTGTTGATATGGGCTTTGACCTGGTATCCACCACGCTTTCTCACGGCGTCGCCGCCATCGACTGCACCATGGCCGATGGTCCCGACCTGCCGCTCCTGCGTCAGGCGACCGAGGAATTCCCCGGCCTTCCCATCATTTGCGAGGGTCGCGTACATACGCCCGAAGAGGCTCGCGCTGCAATCGACGCCGGCGCGTGGACCGTTGTCGTCGGCACCGCCATTACGCACCCTACGAGTATTACAAGTTGGTTCAAGGCTGCGCTTGAGGCGTAAGACGGGCCTCGTATCCGCTTGGGGCGGTATACTCAATAAAGGCAATTGATCGCGCGGGATCCGCTGGCCGGGTCCCGCGCTTATTTTAGGAGGCACACATGCAAAAGGGAGATGCCATGGATGCGGCGGAGCGCTCGGAGCGTATCCCCGATATCGTTATCATCACCGGAATGTCCGGCTCGGGCCGAACGCAAGCCATGCATGTGTTTGAGGACATGGGCTATTTTTGTATCGACAACCTGCCCCCACGCCTGATTGCCCAGCTTTCAGAGCTCGTTGGCATCAATACGGGCGTGGGCAGGCACCTTGCCGTTACCTGCGACCTGCGTAGCCAGGGCTTGTTCGATGAACTGCTCGATGCTGTTGCCGCACTGGAAGAGCGCGAGATGAGCTGCGACATCGTGTTTCTCGAGGCGTCTGACGAGGTGCTGATTCGCCGGTATAGCGAAAATCGTCGCCGCCATCCCATTGCAAAGCCGGGGGAGACCACGGCCGACGCTATTCAGCGTGAACGTCTGCAGCTGCAGGGCGTTCGTGATCGAGCCGATATGATTATCGACACGAGCCGCTTGCGCACTTCTGCCTTGCGCAACAAGCTGCGCATGGCTTTTTCCGAGCTGTCCGACCAGCAGCTTATGGATGTCCACGTGTTCTCGTTTGGTTTTAAGCACGGTATGCCCGTCGAGGCGGACATCATGATCGATGTTCGCTTCTTGCCCAATCCTTTCTACGATCCCGAGATGCGCACCATGACCGGTCTCGATAAGAAGGTCTCCGATTTTGTCTTGGACCACCCCAAGACCCAGGAGTTCTGGAAGGCCTGGACCCAGCTGCTCGATACGGTCATGCCGGGTTATATCGCAGAGGGCAAGCCGCAGCTTTCCATTGCTATCGGCTGCACAGGCGGACAGCACCGTAGCGTCGCCATTGCCGAGGCCACGGCCCGCTACCTGGAGGGTGCTCAGTATCATGTGAGCATCTCCCACCGTGACCTGTCGCGTGCCAACACGAAGGCATAGGTTTACATGTCGTTTACCGCTGAGGTGCGTGACGAGCTTGCGCGCTGCGAACCAGAATGCGAATACTGCGATTTGTCGACGCTTGCTGCGCTAACGCGTGTGAGCGGCACGCTTTCGCTGGCGGGCTCGGGACGGTACCGCTTGACGGTCGCGACCGAGACGGGTGCTGTGGCGCGCACGATGATTGCGCTGACGCATCGTATCCTTAAGCTCAAGACCGAATTCACGGTTCGTAAGTCGGTCCTGCACAAGGTACGAAACTATCTCATCACCTTGCCCGATCAGCCCGATTTGGATAAGGCTCTGGTGCTGCTGGGCATTCTCGACCGTAGGGGAGGGCTCGTCGCGGGTGTGCCGCGCCACATCGTCGCCCGTCCTTGCTGCAGGCTCGCCTATATTCGCGGTGCGCTGATTGCCGGAGGCTTTGTTGCCGACCCGCGTGGCGATTTTCATTTGGAGATCGCGGTTCAGGGCGAGGAGTATGCAAAGGGACTTTGCGACCTTCTGGAGCAGATTGGAGTTCACGCCCGCGTCAATGCGCGTCGCGGCTCGTATGCCGTGTACATCAAGAGTGCCGAGGAGATTAAACGTCTGTTACAGCTGATTGGCGCCAAGCGCAGCGTTGCCGAGATTGAAGAGGCCCGCGCGGTTAAGCTGGTGAAGAACGACGTGAATCGTCGCGTGAACGCAGAGCTTGCCAACCAGACCAGAAGTGCCGGTGCCGCCCAACATCAGCTTGCGCTCATCGATGAGCTTGATCGGCGCGGTTTGCGCGAAACGCTGCCGGACGCTCTGGCAGTTTTTTGTGACTTACGCGAGCGTTACCCCGATCTCTCACTGCGAGATTTGGGGGAAATGGCCGACCCTCCTTTGTCGAAGTCGGCCTTGTATCACCGTGTTTTGCGCCTTGAAAAGCTCATTGAAGCAAGCGGGTAGTTTAACGCAATAGCTTTTATGGTGGTTTAACTGCTGTTTTATACGTTAAAGCGTTTTAACGCAAATTTGATTTTCAATTTCGAGCATTCTCGTGAAATTCAAGCCAAAAAAAAGGTATATTAGGCGAGTGGTTAGTTTGTGGGCCTCAACGGCAGGCGCTGTAGCTTGCGGGGGCCTTACGAAAGGAGACACAATGGCAGTAAAGGTTGCTATTAACGGCTTCGGTCGCATCGGTCGTCTGGCCTTCCGCCAGATGTTCGGTCATGAGGGCTCCGAGATCGTCGCTATCAACGACCTCACCTCTCCCGATATGCTCGCTTACCTGCTGAAGTACGACTCCACGCAGGGCAACTATGCTCGCGATCACGAGGTCGTCGCTGGCGAGGATTCCATCACCGTTGACGGCAAGGAGATCAAGATCTACAAGGAGGCCGACGCCAACAACCTGCCTTGGGGCGACCTCGACGTCGACGTCGTTCTCGAGTGCACCGGCTTCTACACCAGCAAGGCTAAGGCACAGGCCCACATCAACGCTGGCGCCAAGAAGGTCGTCATCTCCGCTCCGGCCGGCAGCGATCTGCCCACCATCGTGTACAACGTCAACCATGAGACGCTGACCGCTGAGGACAACATCATCTCCGCTGCTTCCTGCACCACCAACTGCCTCGCCCCGATGGCCAAGGGCCTGAACGACTTCGCTCCCATCGTCTCCGGCATCATGACCACCATCCACGCCTTCACCGGCGACCAGATGCCGCTCGACGGCCCGCAGCGCAAGGGCAACTTCCGTCGCTCCCGCGCCTGCTCCGAGAACATCGTCCCGAACACCACGGGCGCTGCCAAGGCCATCGGCCTGGTTCTCCCCGAGCTCAACGGCAAGCTCATCGGTGCCGCCCAGCGCGTCCCGACGCCGACCGGCTCGCTGACCAACCTCTACGCCGTCGTTGACAAGAAGGTCACCGTCGACGAGGTCAACGCTGCCATGAAGGCCTACGCCGAGACCATCCCCGATACCTTCGCCTACAACGAGGACCAGATTGTCTCCCGCGACATCGTCGGCGAGACCCACGGCTCCATCTTCGACGCCACTCAGACCATGTGCTCTGATCTCGGCAACGGCCAGACCCTCGTTCAGGTCACCTCTTGGTACGACAACGAGAACTCCTACACCTCTCAGATGGTCCGCACCATCAAGTACTTCGAGAAGTTCGTTGCTTAATTTAGCTTTTAGCGAATAGCTCGTTGAGCGTCTAAAGAAGGGCGCGGCCTCATAGGGCTTACACCCTAGGGTCGCGCCCTTTTTATAGGAAATCGTCTGCCGTAATGGGAGGCAGACACGTACGAAAGGTAGAAGCAAACATGGCCTTTACCAAGAAGACCGTCCGCGACATCGATGTCGACGGCAAGCGCGTTCTCGTCCGCGTTGACTTCAACGTGCCTATCAAGGATGGCGTCGTTGGCGACACCACCCGTATCAAGGCTGCCCTGCCCACCATCAACTACCTCGTTGAGCACAACGCTCGCGTCATCCTCATGAGCCACCTCGGCCGTCCTGAGGGCACTGGCTTCCAGCCCGAGCTTTCCCTCGAGCCTGTCGCCAAGAAACTCGCTGAGCTCTCTGGCCTTGACGTTGCTTTTGTTGCCGACACGTATGGCGAGAAGGCCGCCGAGGCTGTCGCCGCCGTCGAGCCGGGCAAGGTCCTCGTTCTCGAGAACGTCCGTTTTGACAAGCGTGAGAAGAAGAACGATCCCGAGATCGCCAAGAAGCTCGCTTCCTATGGTGACGTCTTCGTTCTCGATGCCTTCGGCACCGCACACCGCGCCCAGGGTTCCGTCGTGGGCCCCGCCGCTTACCTGCCTGCCGTCGCCGGCTTCCTGCTCGAGAAGGAGGTCGACACGCTGACCGGCATCTTCGCCGAGCCCGAGCGCCCCTTCGTCGCCATCGTCGGCGGTTCCAAGGTTTCCTCCAAGATCGGCGTTCTCGATCACCTCATCGACTCCGCTGATACCCTGATCATCGGTGGCGGCATGGCCTACACCTTCTTCCTGGCTCAGGGCCTGTCCGTCGGTCAGTCCCTCAAGGAAGAGGACTGGGTCGAGCGCGCCGGTGAGATGCTCAAGAAGGCCGAGGAGAAGGGCGTCAAGATCCTGCTCCCCATCGACAACCGCGTTGCTGATCACTTTGGCGAGGACGCTGTCCCCGAGGTTGTCGCTTCCGACGCTATCCCCGACGACCGTGAGGGTATGGACATCGGCCCCAAGACCGAGGAGCTCTACGCCGAGGCTGTCAAGGGTGCCAAGACTGTGTTCTGGAATGGCCCCATGGGCGTCTTCGAGTTCGATAACTTCGCTCACGGCACCCAGGCTATCGCCGAGGCTGTCGCCGAGGCTGATTGCACCTCGATCATCGGTGGTGGCGACTCTGTCGCAGCCGTCAACAAGTTCAACCTGGCCGACAAGATGAGCTGGATCTCTACCGGTGGTGGCGCTTCCATGGAGCTCGTCGAGGGTAAGGCCCTGCCCGGAGTGGAGGCGCTTCTCGATGCCTAATCGCACCCTTCTTATCGCTGGTAACTGGAAGATGAACAACGACGTCGCCGAGGCCGCCAAGCTCGCCGACGAGCTGGCTCAGGCTCTGCCCGAGGTTCCGGCTGGCGTCGAGGTGCTCGTCTGCCCTCCGACCATCGACATCACCACGGTTCATGACCGTATTCAGGCTGCCCCCATCGCCCTCGGTGCACAGAACGTGTACTGGGAGGCCAAGGGTGCCTTCACCGGTGAGTCTTCTTGCGACATGCTCAAGTCCGCTGGCTGCACCTACTGCATCATCGGTCACTCCGAGCGTCGTGATTACTTCCACGAGACCGACGAGGATCAGAACAAGAAGGCCAAGGCCCTCGTTGCCGCCGGTCTTGTTCCTGTCTTCTGCTGCGGCGAGTCCCTTGAGGTCCGCGAGGCCGGCACCTATGTCGAGCACGTCGTGAACCAGGTCAAGGCTGGTCTCGAGGGTCTCGAGATCACTTGCCCCAAGCAGGTCGTCGTCGCCTACGAGCCCATCTGGGCCATCGGCACCGGCAAGACCGCTACCGCCGAGGACGCTCAGGAGGTCTGCGGCGCTATCCGTGAGACCCTCAAGGAGATGTTCGGTGAGGAGCTCGCCGACGGCATCCGCGTTCTCTATGGTGGCTCTGCCAAGCCCGGCAACATCGCCGAGCTCGTCGCCAAGCCCGACGTCGACGGCGCCCTCGTGGGCGGCGCTTCGCTCAAGGCTGCCGACTTCGCCTCTATGGTCGTCAAGGCAGGCGAGTAGGACATATGGCACAGCGTCATCTTCCTGCACTCCTGATCATCATGGATGGTTGCGGCCTGGCTCCGGCCGATGGCGAGAACGCCGTCGCCGCTGCCAAGACGCCCTTCCTCGATAGCCTGTACGAGAAGTACCCCCACACCACGCTCGGCGCTTCGGGCGAGGACGTGGGTCTTCCCGATGGCCAGATGGGCAACTCCGAGGTGGGTCACCTCAACATCGGTGCCGGCCGCATCGTGTTCCAGGAGCTTTCGCGCATCAACAATGCCATCAAGGACGGCTCCATCGCCAAGAACGAGGTCTTCGTCAAGGCTATGGACGACGTCAAGGCTGACGGCAAGACTCTCCACCTCATGGGCCTTATGAGCCCTGGCGGTGTTCATTCTCATATGAGCCACGTCGAGGCTCTGGTCAAGATGGCTGCCGAGCACGGTGTCAAGACCGTTCGCGTCCACGCCTTCATGGATGGTCGCGACGTTGACCCGCAGTCCGGTGCCGGTTACATGAGTGAGTTCTGCGCCTTCCTGGCTAAGATCTCCGAGGAGACCGGTTGCGACGCTCGCGTTGCCACCGTCTCGGGCCGTTATTGGGCCATGGACCGCGACAACCGTTGGGAGCGCATCCAGCGCGCCTACGATGTCATGGTCAACGCATCCGATGCCGATACCGACCCTGTTGCCGGTATCAAGGCCTACTACGAGAAGGATCCGCGCGGCGACGAGTTCGTCGAGCCCTTCGCTGCCCACAACGAGGGCATCCACGAGGGCGACGCGGCCATCTTCTTCAACTTCCGTCCCGACCGCGCTCGTCAGATGACTCGCGTGTTCACGGACAAGGAGTTCGACGGCTTTGAGCGCGAGCAGATCAAGCTTTCGCACTTTGTGACGATGACCGAGTACGACCCGACGTTTGACGTCGAGGTCGCCTTCCCCAAGACGTTCCCCGAGAACGTTCTGGCCGACGTTATCGCCGCCAATGGCCTGAAGCAGCTGCACACCGCCGAGACCGAGAAGTACGCCCACGTGACGTTCTTCCTCAACGGCGGCATCGAGGAGCCCAAGGAGGGCGAGGAGCGCGTGCTCGTCGCTTCTCCCAAGGTCGCTACCTACGACCTGCAACCTGAGATGAGCGCTCCCGAGGTTACCGAGAAGCTTGTCGCCGCCATCAACGAGGATCGCGCTGATTTCTACATCGTGAACTTCGCAAACTGCGACATGGTTGGTCACACCGGTGTCTTCGACGCTGCCGTTAAGGCCGTCGAGGCTGTTGACGATGCCCTGTCCAAGGTTGTCCCGGCGATTCTCGCTAAGGGCGGCTTTGCGCTGATTACCGCCGATCACGGCAACGCCGATCACATGTTTGACGTTGCTTCCGACGGTTCCAAGCATCCGTTCACGGCTCACACCACCAACCGCGTGCCGTTCATCATCGTTGATGAGAAGGCACAGCTCACCGGTATCGAGGACGGCCGTCTTTCCGATATCGCTCCGACCATGCTCACCATGGCTGGTATTGAGCCTTCCGCCGAGATGACGGGTCGCGTACTCGCCACCGAGGCCTAATAGAAAACAAATACCGTTTTCTAGTAAGGGGGTTGTCCACAACCGGACAACCCTCTTTTTTGCGCTATTTCTACCTCGTCACCAAATGGCTGATGGGGGAGTGCTGGGGGTTGTGGTACAGTACTGGAGTTTGAATTGTTCTATTAAGGAGCTTATCTATGGGTCCGTTTCAGATTCTTCTGTTTGTCGTTTGGGCTGTCTCTGCCGTGGCGCTGACGATTCTCGTCCTGATGCACTCTGGTAAGGGCACCGGCGTTTCGGATATGATCGCTAGCTCGCTGTATAACTCCAGCTCTGCCACGGGCGTCATGGAGCAGAACCTCGATCGCCTGACGGTAATTATGGCCGTCGTTTTTGCCGTGTGTGTCGTCCTGTGCATGTTCTTCTTCCCGCAGGGTATCGTCGGCTACTAAGCACGAGCCACATAAATACTTGAAAAGGGTTCCGCAAGTGCGGGACCCTTTTTGTTTACATATTTGTAACAGAGCCAAAATATCCCCACATACTTCGCCCAACTAAAGAAATTCTCGACCGTTGACCGGAATTAGCCCCAAATCGTGCATAAAATGCGCTACTGTATTGAGAAACGTTGGTTCGTTGTGCATAACCAGCCATAGCAACGGGCGGCGTTTTGATGGTTCGGATCGGATTGTCTCGACATGTGTCCGACTGAACATTTCTTTGTCCTATCTCATAAGGAGGATGGCATGGCTGATTCTATGTTCCACCAGCCCGTTATGGGTCGTCGCGCCTTTGTCGGCGGTACCCTTGCTGCGAGCTCCATGGCTTTTCTTGCCGCATGCGGCAAGAAGGGCGGCGACGCTTCCGGTTCTGAGTCCGGTTCGAAGCTGAACTTCTACATCAACAACCCGGTCTGCATCGACCCCTACAATGTCCAGGAGGACCAGGGCACTCAGGTCGAGTACCAGCTCTTTGATGCTCTGACCTCTTACGACGCCGAGAAGGGCGAGATTGTTCCGCTGGCTTGCGAGTCCTTTGAGTCCAACGACGACGCCACCGAGTTTACCTTCAAGATCAAGAAGGCCAAGTTCCACAACGGTGACGACGTTACCTCCAAGTCCTTCAAGCTCGGTTGGGAGCGTCTGGTCAACACCAAGTCGGCTGTCGCTACCGAGTACGGCCCTTCCGAGGTCTCCTATCACCTCTCCATGGTCGAGGGCTATGACGATCTGCTTGCCGGTAACGCTACCGAGCTCAGCGGTGTTACCTGCCCCGACGATGAGACCCTCGTCGTCAAGCTGGCTTCCGCTTACGCCGACTTCCCCTTCGTCGCCTCTCACCCGGCTCTGGCCCCGGTTCCCGAGTGCGCCGAGTCCGATGTCAAGAGCTTCTACCTTGCCCCGGTCGGTAACGGCCCGTTCATGATGGACGGCAAGTGGGAGGATGGCCAGGAGATCAACGTCAAGAAGTTCGACGATTACTATGGCGACAAGGCCAAGATCGATGGCATCCACTTCCAGGTCATCAAGGACATGGAGACCGCTTACAAGGAGTTCCAGGCGGGTAACCTCGATGTCTGCGACGTTCCCGTCGCTCAGATTGATGCCGCCAAGAAGGATCGCGGCGTGTCCAAGGACGGCTACACCATGGGAGACGGCGAGCGCATGCTGCTCGGTGCCGAGCCTTCCACGTACTATCTGACCTGCAACACCACGGCCGAGCCGTTCAACAACGCCGACCTGCGTAGGGGTATCTCCCTGGCCATCAACCGTGAGGCCATCTGCAAGACCATCTTCAAGGGTACCCGTACCCCTGCCGACGGCATTGTTCCTCCGGGCATCGATGGCTACAAGGAGGGCGCATGGGAGTTCTGCGCCTACGATGTCGACAAGGCTAACGAGTACCTCGACAAGGTTGCTCCCGCTGGCGCTAACGGCGATCGTGGCATTAGCGTGACCCTTTCCTACAACCAGGACGGCGGTCACAAGGAGATCATGGAGTCCATCATCGGCGACCTCGCCAAGGTTGGTGTTACCGCTGTCTCCGATACCCCCGAGTGGTCTGCCCTGCTCGAGCAGTATCAGAACTTTAACTATCAGTTCGGTCGTCTGGGTTGGATTGCCGACTACCCGATCATGGACAACTTCCTGTATCCGCTGTTCCACTCCGACTCCCTCGGTGGCGACAACCGCTCTGGTTACAGCAACCCCGAGTTCGACGCCAAGGTCGACGAGGCTCGTACTATTGTTGACGATGAGGAGCGCGTCGCCAAGATGCAGGAGGCCGACGCAATGGTCGCTGCCGACTGCCCGGTCATCCCGATTATGTTCTACACGCACACTGTCGCCGGCTCCGATCGCATCAAGCACCTCTATGTCGATCCGCAGAAGCACGCCGATCTGGGTACCGCTGAGCTCGCCTAAGAGTTTGCAGCTTCCGTGAGGGTCAAGTATTTACGTAGACCTCATGGGAAACATACAGTTCTCCCTAACCTGGGGTAAACTGGCTGATGGTAATTTTGGGATGCCGGTCTGGCGATCGGCATCCCATTTAGGTTAATCCCTAGATAGGGGAGTGGTATGGGTAAGTACATCGTTAAACGTGTGCTTCAGTTCATCCCGGTGTTTTTGGGCGTTACGCTGATTCTGTTCGCCCTCCAGAATATCGTGCCGGGAGATCCGATCAAGCTGATCGGTGGAGACAAGGCTCTGTCCCCCGAGGTGGAGCTTCAGCTTCGCGTCCGCTATCACCTGGTCCAGACGGACGAGGACGGCAACGCGATCCTTGACGAGAACGGCGACCCCGTTCAAACGTCGCTCGTGGACCGTTACTTGTATTACATGAACGGTCTGCTTCATGGCGATCTGGGCAATTCGTATCAGCGCAAGCTGCCGGTTACGGATATCTTTGCCCAGAAGTATCCGTATACGGTCAAACTTGCCGCGTGCGCCATCGTGCTCGAGGCAATTATGGGTATCGGTGCGGGTATCATTTCGGCGGTAAAGCGTTATTCCTTCTGGGATATTTTGGTAACGCTCACCACGTCGATCCTCGTTGCGGTCCCGGCCTTCTGGCTCGGTATGTTGCTGCAGCTGTTCTTTGGCGTCATCCTCAAGGACGCCACGGGCGGTGCAATCTCCATGCCGATCTCGGGTGCCGGCGGTTCCAGCTCTCAGTATCAGGATTGGATGCACTATGTGCTTCCGACCATTACGCTGGCTTCGGTTTCGACCGCTTATGCTGCGCGCATCATGCGCTCGCAGCTGCTTGACGTCATGAACCAGGATTACATCCGTACGGCAAAGGCCAAGGGTCTCTCCAATCGTGCGATCATCATTAAGCATGCGCTTAAGAATGCACTCATCCCCGTCGTTACCTATATTGGTGTCGACTTTGGCGGCATGCTTTCGGGCGCCATCCTGACCGAGACGGTCTTTAACTGGCCCGGTATCGGCTATGAGGTCTATCGCGCCATTAGCATGCGTGACTGGCCCATCGTTATGGGCGGCGTTACGCTCATCGTCGTCGTCGTCATGGTGATCAACCTGCTCGTCGACATTAGCTATGCATTCCTCGACCCGCGCATCCGCCTTGGCGGTCCGTCGGATAAGGCCTAAGGGAGGTACGTCTCATGCAGGAAACTGATTCTCAGTCTCAGGAGCAGGCTACCGCCACCAAGGTCGCATCTGCTCCCGCCAAGTCCCGCACGCTGTGGGGCGACGCTTTTAAGCGTCTTCGTAAGAACAAGCTCGCCGTTATCGGTGTCTGCTGGATCATCATCGTCGTTGTGGTTGCCCTGACCGCAGATCTGTGGGCTAAGCCCTGGCTCGGTTCGCCGACGGCTTCCGATTCGACCACCATGGCCGAGACATCGCTACTGGCTCCGTGTGCCGAGCACCCGTTTGGCACCGATGCCCTCGGTCGCGACATTCTCGTCCGCGTTATCTACGGTGCACGCGTTTCGCTTTCTGTCGGTATCATGGCCACCGCCATCTCCACATTGATCGGTCTGGTCATGGGCGCCCTGGCCGGTTTCTACGGCGGCATTTGGGATACGATCATCATGCGCTGTGCGGACATCTTCCTGGCGTTCCCGTACGTGCTGTTCGTTGTCGCCATGATCGCCGTTATCGGCCGTGGTCTTCAGAACGTCTTTATCGCCATCGGCATTCTTGGCTGGCCTTCGATTGCGCGCGTCTTCCGCTCTGCAATCTTGACGGTCAAGGAAAACGACTATGTTGATGCAGCGCGCGCGATGGGTGCATCTGATGCTCGTATCGTCGTGCGTCACATCTTCCCGAACTCCGTCGCCTCCATCGTGGTCTACGCGACCATGAACATTGGTGGCGCCATTCTGACCGAGTCCGCTCTGTCCTTCCTCGGCATGGGCGTTATTCCGCCTACGCCTTCGTGGGGCTCCATGATTCAGGACGGTCAGCAGTATCTTCTGACCGCTCCCTGGATGATGATCATGCCCGGTCTGGCAATTCTCTCGACGGTGCTCGCCTTCACCCTGCTGGGTGACGGTCTGCGCGACGCCCTCGACGTCAAGATGAAGGACGCATAAGGATGAAGAAGAACAAGAACTATGTGGACCTGAAGGACCAGCCGGTTCCTGAGGGCCAGCATCTGCTCGAGGTCGATGACCTTAAGATGTATTTCCACACCGAGGATGGCGTCGTTCGCGCTGTCGACGGCGTGTCCTACACGCTCGATCGCGGCGAGACCCTGGGCGTCGTCGGTGAGTCCGGCTCCGGTAAGTCCGTGACCGCCATGACCATCATGGGCCTCATCTCGATGCCTCCGGGAAAGATCGAGGGCGGTGACGTTCGCTATCGCGGCCGCTCCATCCTCGAAATGACCGAGGAAGAGATGCAGCACATTCGCGGCAACGATATCGCGATGATCTTCCAGGATCCTATGACCTCCTTGAACCCGGTCTATAAGATCGGCAAGCAGGTGGGCGAGGGTCTTCGTCTGCACCGTGGCTACTCCAAGCAGGAGGCGCTCAAGCGTGCCACCGAGCTTTTGGACCTCGTGGGTATCCCCGAGCCCGAGAAGCGCGTCAATGAGTATCCGCACCAGTTCTCTGGCGGTATGCGTCAGCGAGTCATGATTGCCATGGCCCTTGCCTGCGATCCCGATATTCTGATTGCCGACGAGCCCACGACTGCCCTGGACGTTACCATCCAGGCTCAGATTATCGAGCTCATGCAGGAGATGCAGGAGAAGAACGGCAACGCCATCATCATGATTACCCATGACCTGGGTGTTGTCGCCGATATGGCCGATAAGATCATGGTTATGTACGCCGGCCGCCCCGTTGAGTTCGGTACTGCTGAGGAAATCTTCTACGAGAGCCGCCACCCCTACACCTGGGGTCTTATCCGCTCCATCCCGGAGCAGGCAATCGAAGAGAAGAAGCCGCTGACGCCGATTCACGGCAACCCGCCTTCGCTCATGAACCTGCCTGAGGGCTGCGTCTTCTCTCCTCGTTGCCCCTACGCGACGGACAAGTGCCGCAAGCAGCGCCCTGAGCGCGTTGTCACCGAGTCCGGTCACTATTCTGCGTGCCACTATTCCGGTGACCCCGAGTTCCTCAAGAACGCTCCTGAGACGTCCCGTACGCGCAAGGATTCCAAGAAGGGAGGCGAGGCGTAAATGGCAGACAATAACGAGCGCACTCCACTGCTGAAGGTCGAGCACCTCTCCAAGGAGTTTCCCGCAGAGTCCGGCATGTTCGCCAAGCGTTTTTCCAAGCGCGTCGTCTCTGCTGTAAACGACATCTCTTTTGAGATTTATCCTGGCGAGACCTTTGGTCTGGTTGGCGAGTCTGGTTGCGGTAAATCCACCACGGGCCGCACTATCATGCGTCTGACCAAGCCGACCGCCGGCAAGGTGTTCTTCCAGGGCAAAGATGTTGCCGAGATGAGCAAGCATGAGATCAAGGACATGCGTCGTGAGATGCAGTTTATCTTCCAGGATCCTTATGCTTCGCTGAATCCCCGTATGACCATCGGCGAGATCGTCTCCGAGCCCATGACCATTCACGGCGTGGGCACTAAGGAAGAGCGCATTGAGCGTGTCCGCGAGCTGCTGGACGTCGTCGGTCTGAACCCCGAGCACATCAACCGCTATCCGCACGAGTTCTCCGGCGGTCAGCGTCAGCGTGTCGGCATTGCCCGCGCGTTTGCTCTGAAGCCTAAGCTGATCATCTGCGACGAGCCGGTTTCCGCTCTGGATGTATCCATTCAGGCTCAGGTTTTGAACCTGCTCAAGGAATTGCAGGACAAGTTTGGTACCGCGTATCTGTTTATTGCCCACGACCTGTCTGTTGTGCAGCATATCTCCGATCGCGTTGCCGTTATGTATCTGGGTAAGATGGTCGAGGTTTCTGACTGGAAGACGCTCTACAGTGAGCCCCACCATCCGTACACGCAGTCGCTGCTGTCTGCCGTGCCGGTGCCCGATCCGGATATCCAGAAGACCCGCAAGCGCATCATCCTCGCCGGCGATCCGCCGTCGCCGCTGGATCCGCCGACCGGCTGCCGTTTCCACACGCGCTGCCCGATTGCGCAGGGTGTCTGCTCCGAGAAGCTTCCCGAGTTTAAGGAAGTTGCCCCGGGTCACTGCTGCGCCTGCCACTTCGCCGAGCCGTTCCCGATCAAGGAATCGCACATCGACCTATAGTCGGTTGTTCTCGTTCGGGCCCGCCCTGGTGTTACTTTTCAGAACGTCCTCGGACATGCAAGAAACCCCCGCTGCGCACTTCGTACGGCGGGGGTTTCTTGCGTCCTGCGGAGTGTTCTGAAAAGTAACACCAGGGCGGGCCCTACGTTAACTCGGCAGGGGGAGTGCGATTCCCTGATCGCTCGCTTAATCTGATAGGGAATTGTGTGAGGCCGGAGCCTTGGCTCCGGCCTCCCCATATAAGGGCTCGGCAAAGCAGAGCCACTAAATTTGCATCAGCCCTCAAAACATGTTTGAGAACGGTGCCTGGAGTACGTGCCCCTAGGGCAGGAATGAGGTTGCTTTCCAACGCATTCCGCAGGGGGCGGCATTATTTTGTAGCGCGAAGCGCGGATCAAAATAATGCCGCATGCCCGAGGACGCATTGGAAAGCAACCTCATTCCTGCCCGAACAGGTCAGTCTACCTGCGCATTTACAAATTCGTAAACTTTTTTCAAAAAAGTGCTTGCACAGTTCTCGAATCATAGGTTATTATCTTCCTCGTTGAACGCGCGGGTCCAACAAAACGAACCGCTAATCAACAACATAGCATGTCGGAGTGGCGGAATTGGCAGACGCGCTAGCTTGAGGTGCTAGTGACCGCTTTTTGGTCATGCGGGTTCAAGTCCCGCCTCCGACACCATCGCATTTGAGAAGCCTCTTCGGAGGCTTTTTTGTTACCGATAGACGGTGGGGTCCACGATGGAAACGCTTGAGCGCAACGAGTGGGCAGACGTTGCCCAACTGGTCGAGATCACGAGCGATGCTGTCATCATCTGTGAGCTCGACGGAACCATTCTGCATGTGAATAATCGTTTGCTCGACCTGATGTGCGAGGAACGCGCTGACGTCATCGGCGGTGATGTCAAAGACGTTCTGTACTCGTCGGCTTTTGAACGCGCGACAGAGCATCGGCTTCCTTTTGAGACCAATGGAACAAAGAGCGAGTTGATGCTCAAGTTAAGTGACGGATCGTTTATTCCCGTCCTGGTTTGTGCCGGCTCGGTTACGCCGCCTCGAATCTTTGGCCGCCGTGCGCCGCGCGTTCTGGTGGCACTCCATAGCATCGAAGAACAGTATTCGCACGACCGTCAGCTCAAGCGTGCGCTTTCGGAGCTTAGAGTGGCGAATAAGCGCCTTTCGGGCACTTTGTCGGTCATTATGAGCACGGTGGGCTCCGATGAGCTGCCCAGTTTGTTAGATACCGTTTTGAACCAGCTTGTAGGAACGCTCGATGCTTCGGGTGCCGCTATCTATTTTTCTGAGAGCGGCGGCTTTAAGCTCCGCGGTGTTTCCAAGGAGCTGCACGACAGCTACCTGCCCGAGTTTTTGCCATATGGCGCTGGCATTCCGACATATGTTCTTCGCGAGTCGCGTGCCTGTCGCTTGTCGATTCAACAGGACCTTGAGGGTGATAGGGCTGCTTCCGGTATGTTCATGGACCTGGACAATCGTTCTAAGCACCTGTTGCGCGTGCAGGATATGCCTCCGTACCGCAGCGAGATCTGTCTTCCCGTTTTTTACGGTACGCAGATCCTTGGCGTGCTGGAAGTTGGTTGGAAGCGCCCTCAGGCACCGCTCGCCTATGACGTTAATGTACTCGAGGTCATTTGCGATTACCTGTCTATTCAGCTGGTCGGCATGGCGTCGAGCTTACGTTCGCGCCGCACGGCGGAGCTCGGCCGCTCACTCAATGTCTTACGTGATGAGTTGTTTACCTTTCTAGACGATTCCGCCGCGGCTACCCAGGCGGTATCGTCCGAGATTTGCAATATGCTCAACTGTCATTTTTGCCCTGTTGAGTATGACGCCAGTCTGGGCTCCTATGTCATAGATTTTGAAGGCGGCAGTCGCGTTGCTTTGCCGGACGATCCCGAGAAGCTTTTCTTTTCCACGACGGCGCCAGCGGCACGTTTGGGGGTTGGCTCTGATGGCTTTGAGACATCTGTTTTGGGCGGCACGAGTGCCGAGGATCTTAAACACGTCCGTATAACTCGCGTTGACGAATCGATGCCTATGGGAGGCTGGCTTAGGGCGCATGGTCTGCCTTGCCAGGGTCTCTACGTCGACACCGGCATTGAGGCGGGGCGCCCGCGCTCTGAGGGTGATGGCAAGCACAGCAACGACGCGATCGTTCCTGCTTCTGTTGCGAAAGGCCCGACGACGCGCGCGCTGCTGCTTCGTGACGGTAGTCAAGAGTCGATTGATGACCTTGAATATGACTACTTGGTGCACTTGGCGCATGACTTTGAACTAATCTACGAGGGCGAATCTCAAAAGCGCGAGGAGCGCCATATCGCTCAGACCCTCCAGATTGGCATGAGAAATTCGCTTGGTGACGTTCCGGGTATCGCGACCGATTCGGTATACCTTTCGGCAACGAATTCGGCGTTGGTCGGCGGCGACTTCTATACTCTTGTCCGTCTTCCCGACGATTGCGCCGTTATGATTTTGGGCGATGTATCCGGCAAAGGAATCGAGGCGGCGTCGATGTCAGCGCTCGTCAAGACGGCGCTGACGGCCTATGCCTGGGAGGGTGCTGGGCCCGCCCGTATGGCCCGCTCGCTCAATAGCATGCTCATGGGCTTTTCGAGGGTCGAGACGTTCGTGACGGCGTTTATCGCCAAGATTGATCTTAAAGCGGGTCGCGCTACCTACTGCTCTGCGGGACATCCTCCCACTATGGTCATTAGACCGTCGTCGACGCCGCTTGGCGGCGGAGAAACCCGAGGGGGAGAAGTGGAGCTCCTTGGGTGCCAATCGGGCGTGATCGGTGCCTTTGAGAGCATGGTGTACGAGACAGGCGTGTTTACGTTCGCTCCTGGTGACATACTATTCATGTATACCGACGGAACAATCGAAGCACGTGATCGCTCGGGTGCTTTCTTTGGCGAGCAGCGCCTTCGTGACCTTTTGCTCTCTGTCTCGGGTGAGGGCGTATCGGGAATCTGCGGTAAGGTCTTGGGAGAGCTTGACCGCTTTACCGAGTCGGCGCTGGACGATGACATCGCGCTGGTTTCCCTTGAGTTTTTACGGGGTCGCTCGTAGACCGCGATGCTTGACGGGCAAAATCTGCGCGGTTGCAGATACGTATGCATCGAGCGAGCTCTTTTGGGGAACCATGGTCGTATGAATGAGTGGAATGACATAGCGGTTCTGACGCCACCGGGTGATGTCGACATCGCCTCGGTGTCCGTGCTGCGCCGACGGTTGGATAATTTGATCGACCGGGGCGTGCGTCGCGTTGTCATCAATTGCCAGGCTGTGGGCTTTATCGACTCGACGGGTTTGGCGTTTTTGCTTACACGTGCCAGAGAGCTCATGAGGCGAGAGGGCCTGCTTTCGCTCGTTAACGCCTCCGATGAGGTCATTCGCTTTTTGGAGATTGCCCGACTTGTCGACATCCTTCATGTTGCGGGTCCGGCGCGTGAGTCGATTCCCGCTATTCCGGTGGGAGAGTTGCCACGATGGAGCAAGAGCGTCGAGGTCCGACAGGGTATCGAGAATCTTCCATACTATCGACATCGCATCGCCGAACTCCTTGAATCGCTTCCGTTGCGCCGCGACGAGCGCTACGATGTCGCGTTGGCGTCGGGGGAGGCGCTGGGTAATGCCTATGACCATGCGGGCGGTATCGGGTGCGTCCTGACGGTTCAGGCCTATGGCGATCGCGTCGTGGTTGAGGTGCTTGATCGGGGTGCCGGCTATTCTATCGATGGAGCGAGCGAACCGGTCGCATCTGAGGAACGCGGCCGTGGTATCAAGCTTATGCGTATGCTCGTCGATAACGTGGAGGTTGCTCGTCGCACAGACGGCACCGGCACGCGCGTGCAGATGGTGAAGCTATTTAGCGGAGCACTGGAATCGCGTGCCTAGCCAATCGCTTTAGCGCGTTTAGCCACCAAGAACACGCGGCCGGCAACTTTTTTGAAAAAAGTACTTGCGTCTTTTGGATAACTCGCGTAAATTAATAACCCGCAAGCGGACATGGCTCAGTTGGTAGAGCACAACCTTGCCAAGGTTGGGGTCGCGGGTTCGAGCCCCGTTGTCCGCTCCATTGCATTTCCGGACCGTTTAGGCGGTCCTTTTTCGGCGAAGTGGCCAAGTGGTAAGGCAGAGGCCTGCAAAGCCTTTACCCCCGGTTCGAATCCGGGCTTCGCCTCCAGGCAACATCCGGGCCCTCCGGCGCCCGTTTTGTTTTACATATGCGGACATGGCTCAGTTGGTAGAGCACAACCTTGCCAAGGTTGGGGTCGCGGGTTCGAGCCCCGTTGTCCGCTCCAACTATCTTACGCGGTTCTAACGAACCGCGTTTTTTGTTGACGCTGCGCGAGCCCCGGGCACCCCATCTTGCCCCCTCAATCGTCGGTCGCGTACATAAAGTACGCTTCCCTCCTCTTTCGCGGCAACCTGGGGCACCCGGAGCCCGCTCGCTGTTGTGGCCGGGGGAGTGAGTCTTCCGTTCTTTTCACTAATCGATCGATTCGTCCCAGGAGGCTCGAGCCCGAGAGGGAGCGAGCGTTTTGGGGTGTGGCTGTGGCGTTGTTTGCCTCGAATGACAGCTTTGGGCGTATCATCGTGGGCATCTCGCAAAACCTCGTTGCAAGGGAGGCTCACCCCATGGCTGCAGAAAAGTCCTCTTCGCGCTCATGGATGTCCGATGCCGCGATCTATCAGATCTACCCGCGTTCGTTTAAGGATTCGACCGGTTCGGGTCTGGGCGATATCGCGGGCATTACCCAGCAGATGGACTATCTTGAGCGGCTGGGCATCGAGGCCATCTGGCTGAGCCCGTTTTACCCTTCGCCTCTTGTCGATGGCGGCTATGATGTGGCGGACTACTGCGATGTCGACCCACGTCTCGGCTCGCTTGACGACTTCGATGACATGATCGCTGCGGCTCACGCGCGCGGCATCAAGGTCATCGTCGATATCGTGCCCAACCATTCATCCAACCAGCACCCCTGGTTCAAAGCCGCTCTTGCCGCCGGCCCCGGATCGCCCGAGCGCGCCCGTTATATCTTCCGCGATGGTCGCGGCGAGCATGGCGAGCTGCCTCCCACCAATTGGAATGCCAACTTTGGCGGCCCCGCCTGGACGCGTGTTGCGGACGGTCAATGGTATCTGCACATGTTTACGCCCGAGCAGCCGGACTTTGACTGGTCATGCCCCGAGGTTCACGCGTTCTTTTGCGACGTCCTGGCGTTTTGGAGCGATCGAGGCGTCGATGGCTTTCGCATCGATGTGGCGCACGGTCTCGCCAAGGATCTCGACCGCGATGACCTCGACCGGTGGCATCTCGCCGAGGGCGATGACATGGTTGACGACGGCGCCCATCCGCTGTGGGACCGCAACGAGGTCCACGAGATCTATCGCGAGTGGCGCCGCGTGTTCGACCGCTATAATCCGCCGCGCAGCGCCGTTGCCGAGGCGTGGGTGCTGCCTGAGCGCCAGTATCTCTATGCGCGTCCCAGCGAGCTTGGCCAGACATTCAACTTTGAGTTTGCCAAGGCCACTTGGACCTATGATGACATGCACGCTGCAATCGAGGAGGGCTTGAAGGCAGCTATCGAATCCGATTCCGCCTCGACCTGGGTACTCTCCAACCACGACGTGCCGCGCGTGGCGACGCGCTATGCCCTGCCGCAAATCAAGGCGACGCGCTACCACCAGATTGCGCTCGACTGGCTCTTACGCGACGGGTCGTCTTATGACGAGGACCGTGAACTCGGCGAGCGCCGCGCGCGGGCGGCTCTTTTGCTTGAACTGGCGCTTCCGGGCTCGGCATACGTGTATCAGGGTGAGGAGCTCGGTCTTTTTGAGGTGGCTGATATCCCGTGGACTGCACTCGAAGATCCCAGTGCAACCAATACGCGCGGACCGAAGCGCGAGAAGGGGCGCGACGGCTGTCGTGTGCCCCTGCCGTGGGTAGCGGCGGACGATCCCGCGCAGGGCGGATCGTTTGGGTTTTCGCCGGCGGACGCTGATGCGGCGCCCCATCTGCCGCAGCCTGCATGGTTTTCCGATTATGCTGCCGATAGGGAAGAAACGGACCCGACATCGATGCTTGCGCTCTATCGTGACGCCCTCTGGCTGCGGCGCAAGCTGCGCGGGTGCGCCAACGATCTTGCGTGGCTCGATCTTGACGGGCGCACCGGTCTTGCGGATGGTGCCGAGGGCGCTGAGGGCGGCGTCATCGCCTATCGCCGCGATAACGGCTGGGCGTGCGTGACGAACTTCGGTGCAGCACCCGTGGAGCTGCCGGCGGGCAGGGTCCTGCTCACCTCATCAGCGCTTGCAGACGGCAGACTCGCGCAGGACAGCTCTGCCTGGATCATGCTCGGTGAGATGTAAGGGCCTCTTGCGGCGAGTTTGCGTTTGTCTGCGCCTTCCGTGGTGGCTGATGTCTTCGCGAGGTTCGCGAGGGCGTCGCAAAACTTTTCAAAAAAAGTTCTTGCATAGGATGCGGGCATCACGTAAGATTAATCCTCGTAAGCGGACATGGCTCAGTTGGTAGAGCACAACCTTGCCAAGGTTGGGGTCGCGGGTTCGAGCCCCGTTGTCCGCTCCATTTGGGCGTTTAGCTCAGGGGGAGAGCGCTTCCCTGACACGGAAGAGGTCAGAAGTTCAAATCTTCTAACGCCCACCAAATGTTCGCAGCTCAGAGGCTATGTCCTCTGGGCTGTTTTGTTTTTTGCCACCAAGCGCGCCGCCAAATAAGTCATCAAATATTGATCCAAGGTCCGTACGCGATGGTCTTTGTATCCCGTAGGGGTGCCGGCAGATTGCATGTGTCCTGGCCCATCATGACCGCAACATGTTGGTCAAGCATAATCTTTTGGATTCTTTTGGCGTGAGCGGCTTGGTTTTGGTGCTATTTGGCGGCGGCACGGTTGAGGGGGTTTCAAAACTGCTGTGCAGGTAGTTGGGTTGATAACGTTTTAGCAGTCTGCCAAGAGGCTTTCATTTATAATGCGTCTGCAAATTGACCAATTGCTTTGACCTGCTGAAACACTATATGTTGTGTTTGACCTAAAAAAAGAATACAGGATATAGATGCCTCTTTGTCGTATGATAGATGACGGACAGAGAACGAGGACCTTATTCGCCCCATTTGGATGGATCTTTGAGCCCCTTGATTGGCTGCGAGGATTGTCCGCATGAGGGCCTATGGTTATCGAAAACACAGATTGCGCGACGGCGCCGCAAGACAGGGTAAGCCCTGCCGGGCATCGTTTGGCTCTGAAGCGCAATGAGGCTACGATGCGAAAGAGGCAAGAGGATGAAGATCATCAAGCGCAGCGGCACCGAGGTTACCTTTGACATCGATAAGATCGTTAATGCGATCCGCGCCGCAAACTTGGAGGTCGAGGAAGGCTCTCGCCTTACCGACCGCCAGGTGATCTATGCGGCACAAAACGTCGCCGAGGCATGTGAGAAGGCCGGCCACACCGTATCGGTCGAGGAGATCCAGGATCTGGTCGAGGACGAGATTATGCGTCTCGACTGCTACGAGGTCGCTCGCCACTACATCATCTACCGCTATGTTCAGAGCCTGAAGCGCCAAAAGAACACGACCGATGACAAGATTCTGTCGCTGATTGAGTGCAATAACGAAGAGGTCAAGCAGGAGAACTCCAACAAGAACCCGACTGTCAACTCCGTTCAGCGCGACTACATGGCCGGCGAGATTTCCAAGGACCTGACGCAGCGCGTGCTGCTGCCCCAGGAGATCGTGGATGCCCACAACGAGGGTCTGATTCACTTCCACGATTCGGACTACTTCGCCCAGCACATGCATAACTGTGACCTGGTGAACCTGGAGGATATGCTCCAGAATGGCACCGTTATCTCGGGCACGCTGATCGAGAAGCCGCACAGCTTTTCGACTGCTTGCAATATCGCGACGCAGATCATCGCGCAGGTCGCCTCTTCCCAGTATGGCGGTCAGTCGATTTCGCTGACCCACCTGGCTCCGTTTGTCGAGGTGAGCCGTCAGAAGATTCGCGGCGAGGTTGCCCGCGAGCTCGAGGAGCTTGGCGTCTCTGCGTCTGCCGAGAAGGTCCGTGAGGTCGTTGAGGATCGCCTGCGCGATGAGATTCGTCGCGGCGTCCAGACGATTCAGTATCAGGTCGTGACCCTTATGACCACGAATGGCCAGGCGCCGTTCGTGACGGTCTTTATGTATCTTAACGAGGCTCGTACGCCTCAGGAGAAGCACGACCTTGCCATGATCGTGGAGGAGACGCTTCGCCAGCGCTACGAGGGCGTTAAGAACGAGGCTGGCGTGTGGATTACCCCGGCATTCCCCAAGCTTATCTACGTGCTCGAGGACGATAACGTTCACGAGAATTCCCCGTACTTCTACCTGACCCAGCTGGCTGCCAAGTGCACCGCCAAGCGCATGGTGCCCGACTACATCTCCGAGAAGAAGATGCGTGAGCTCAAGCTGTCTAAGGGTGAGACCGCCGGCAATGGCGATTGCTACACCTGCATGGGTTGCCGCAGCTTCCTGACGCCCGACCGTTCGGGCAACGGCTTTAACAATGTTGCCAACGCGCTGAACTATGACCCGACCAAACCTAAGTACTATGGCCGCTTTAACCAGGGTGTTGTGACCATCAACCTGCCCGATGTCGCACTGAGCTCGCATCAGGACATGGACAAGTTCTGGAAGATCTTCGACGAGCGCCTTGAGCTGTGCCATCGTGCCCTGCTGTGCCGTCATGAGCGCCTGATGGGCACGCTTTCGGATGCCGCACCGATTCTGTGGCAGTACGGCGCCCTGGCGCGCCTTAAGAAGGGCGAGACGATCGACAAACTGCTCGTGGGCGGCTATTCCACCATCAGCTTGGGGTATGCCGGTCTGTATGAGTGCGTCAAGTACATGACGGGCCACAGTCACACCGAGAAGGAAGGCACGCCCTTTGCCATGGCCGTCATGCAGCACATGAACGACAAATGCGCCGAGTGGAAGGCCGAAAGCGATATCGACTTCTCGCTGTACGGCACCCCGCTTGAGTCGACGACCTACAAGTTCGCCAAGTGCCTGCAGCGTCGTTTTGGCATTATTCCGGGTGTGACGGACAAGGGCTACATTACCAACAGCTACCACGTCCATGTGTCCGAGGAGATTGATGCTTTCGATAAGCTCAAGTTTGAGGGCATGTTCCAGCAGCTTTCGCCGGGCGGTGCCATCTCCTACGTCGAGGTTCCTAACATGCAGGACAACCTTAAGGCTGTCATTCGCGTGATGCAGTACATCTATGACAACATCATGTATGCCGAGCTCAACACCAAGAGCGATTACTGCCAGGTGTGCGGCTATGACGGCGAGATCAAGATTGTCGAGGATGACGGCAAGCTGGTGTGGGAGTGCCCCAACTGCGGCAACCGCGATCAGGAGAAGATGAATGTCGCCCGTCGTACGTGCGGCTACATCGGTACTCAATTCTGGAACCAGGGTCGAACCGAGGAGATCCGCGACCGCGTGCTGCATCTCTAATAACCATCCCAGGCCGCCCCGTAGCGAGGCCCCGGACCTTTACTCGCTATTTCGGACAGTCCTGGCTCACGACGGAGGCGCCACTGGCGCCTCCTGTTCGTGCGGAACTCATATCGAGCAAAGGTCCGGGGCCTCGCTACGGGGCGGCCAAGTTGACGTAGCTGAGATGCAGCTCGCGGTCTGCTCACTCCTCGAAGTTTTTAGCGGAAATAATTCGAGCTGCAGCAGCGATTGATTTGCAATGGCGGTTGAGCTGCAACAAAGTTTTTATTGGACCTCGAACCCTATACTCGATGTTCGCTTCGTTCATTGAGTTACCCTTTGCATGAGGCCGGGGCATATCGTCCCGCCCGCAGTTTCGCAGGCCGCAGGCCGAGAATATTTGAGGACGGGATGATATGTCCCGGCCTCCCGGGAGAGTTACCTATGAACTACGCGAACATTAAGTATTTCGACATCGCTGATGGGGAAGGTGTTCGTACTTCTCTGTTTGTGAGCGGGTGCCGTCGCGGGTGCAAAAATTGCTTTAACTCCGTCGCGTGGGACTTTGCCGCGGGTGAACCGTTCGACCGTGCCGTCGAGGACAAGATTATCGAGAGTCTCGACCATCCCTTTATTGATGGCCTGACGATTCTGGGTGGCGAGCCTATGGAGCCCGAGAATCAGGCGAGTCTCGTTGACTTTATCGAACGCGTGCGTGCGACCTATCCTGTGGAGTCGGGGAAGACCATTTGGTGCTTTACCGGCGACGTGCTCGAGGAACTTATGCCGGGCGGCCGTCATCATACCGAGGTGACGGACCGTATCCTTGCCTGCCTCGATATGTTGGTGGACGGCCCGTTCGTTCAAGACCTGTACGATATCTCCTTGCGTTTTAGGGGTTCGAGTAATCAGCGGGTGATCGACATGAACGCCACGCGCACTCGTGCCGCGCGCGAGGGCGTTTCGCTTTGCGACGCTGTGGAGCTTTGGCGGGACGATCCGGTCTATTCGACCCATACTATGTAGCTTGCGGCCGATGCCGGAGGGCGTGGTACCATAGCGCGAACGCAAAATCGGAAAAGTGAGGCGCAGATGGTCGATCAGGAAAAAGTCGAGGCCGCCATAAAGCTGTTGCTTGAGGGCATAGGCGAGGACCCAACTCGTGAGGGCCTGCTGGAGACGCCGGCACGCGTCGCCCGTATGTACGGCGAGATTGCCGGCGGTATGGACCAGAGCGCCGAGGAGCACCTGTCCAAAACTTTTGCCGTCGCTTCGAACGATTTGGTTATCGAGCGCGACATTACGTTTTACTCGCTGTGCGAGCACCATCTGCTGCCGTTTTATGGCAAGGCTGCGATCGGCTATATCCCTAACGGCCGCGTGGCGGGTCTGTCTAAGCTTGCTCGCACGGTTGAGGTCTATGCCCGTCGTCTGCAGCTGCAGGAGCAGCTGTGTACACAGGTTGCCGATGCCCTCATGGAATATCTTGCCCCCCAAGGGGCAATCGTGCTGATGGAAGCCGAGCACATGTGCATGACCATGCGTGGCGTGCAAAAGCCCGGCACCAAGACCGTGACGCTCGCTCGCCGCGGTGTCTTTGAGACCGATTCGGCGCTCGAGGAGCGGTTCTTTAGGATGCTGGGCCGCTAACCATGAGAGTCGTCAACGACTTTACATCGAAGACCGATGAGGGGACACCGCGTCGCGGCTTTATGGCTTCGGGCCTGACTCCTTTTGGCGCCATGCCTCGCATTGATTACATTTGTGCCAACGGGCTGTTCCGGCGGCACCTGGGCAACATTGCACAGTTGGAATCGGGGCGCATCTTTTGCCGCCACGGTATTGACCATCTGCTGGATGTCGCGCGCATTATGTGGATTAAGAATCTCGAGGAAGAGCTCGAATTTGACCGCGAGGTCATTTACGCCACGGCGCTTCTTCACGATATCGGCAAAGATGAACAGTATGAATCGGGTATATCCCATGATGTTGCAAGCGAACGCGTCGCTGATGCGATTCTCGGCGGCATGCCCGATGACGTGGCGTTTGAGCCGGCAGATGCCGCAGCCATTAAGACGGCCATCCTGGGCCATCGAAAGCTGCGCGTGAACAGTCAACCGCTCGAGCGTCTGCTCTATGCGGCCGACAAGGCCTCGCGAGCCTGCTTTGCATGCCCCGCGCGCAATGCTTGCAACTGGAGCGATGATAAAAAGAACCTGTCGATTCGCGTGTAGTTAGTTTGCGCGGTCGGGGTTCTAAACGAAGGAGACGATCGCGATGAGCAACAAGAAACTGCCCGAGAATGCAACCAAGACTGAAGGCGCCGAGCTCGCCCGCCGTGGAAGGGGCGAAATATCCACCGCAACGGCGGTGCCCCACGTGAGCTATGACGACCTGCGCCATGCCGACCGCATTACTATCGATGGTCTCGAGGTCTTTGCCAACCACGGCGTGTATCCCGAGGAAAACGCCCTGGGGCAGAAGTTTGTCGTGTCCTTGGTGCTCTATGCCGACCTGCGCGCGGCGGGGGAGCACGATAACCTGGATGCCTCTATTGATTACGGCTCGGTGTGCCACGATGTCGATGGCTATCTGCGCGAGCATACGTTTAAGCTCATCGAGGCTGCAGCCGAGGGTGTGGCCCAGATGCTGCTACGTCGTTATCCCTTGCTGCTTGGCGTGCGTGTTAAGCTCGATAAGCCTTGGGCGCCCGTCGGTCTTCCCCTGGCAAGCTGTGGCGTCGAGATTGAGCGCGTGCGCTAGCTGACGCTAAAGCTCGTTGGCGGGCGGTTTTTTGAGTCGCTGCGACAGAGCTCTATTGTTGGGGCAGTACGTGTCGAGCAGGGCGTGAAACCGCTGATTGTGGCTTGGCTCGAGCAAGTGGACGAGCTCGTGGGCGACAACCATGTCGAGGCATTCGACGGGGTAGCCGGCAAGTTCTCGTGCGATGCGAATGGCGCCGGATTTGGGCGTGCACGAGCCCCAACGCGTTTTCATGCTGCGTACGGAAACGCGGGAAACGGAGACGCCCATTGCGATTTCGTACGCGTGCAAAATATCGCGCAGCGCCGATGTGACCTCGGACGTATAGAGCTGGTCGATGTGGGCTTGGAGCTCGTCGGACGTTAGACCGTCGAGGATTGCGAGCCGCTTGGCCTGTGGGCGTTCGTTCGACTTGTCGGCACCCATAAAACTTGCGAAGGTGGCCTGCTGGGGTCGCGGTGCGGGTGACGCAAAGTTGTGGTCGAGTGCGTCCTGTACCGTGATGGGCATGCCCCAAAGCGCAATGATGGACGAGGGGCTGAGTGGCTCTCGTGACGTTGCCTGACGTTGCTCACGCTGGGCAAGTCGGCCGATAATCCAGGCGTTGTTGCGCTTCACAAACGCTTCGATACGCTCGCGGCTGGCGCCGAGCGGTGCGCTGGCGTGGACCTCACCGCTCGATGTGACGCGTAGGTTGAGGTTCTTGACGCGCTTTTTGGTAACGACGACGGGGATGGGCGTCCCATCCGGTCGGGATACGGAAATCGTAAACTGCTGCGTCAAAAGCGGTCCTTCAGATTGGGGACGGGCCGGCATGTCGACCGTTCGGCATGCCGGCCCGCTCAAGGGATGTGAAATTAATAACGCTCAAAGAAGGCAAGCGCGTTGTCGCTGCAGAGCTTTTGCATCACGGTCTTGCCAAAATGCTTGGAAAGCATGTTCTGGAACTCGGGCATCTTGCTGGCATCGGAGAGGAAAGCGGGCACCGTGGCACCGTCCCAGTCGCCGCCGAGTGCGATGACGTCCTCGCCGCCCAGGTCGAGCCAGTGCTCGATATGTGCCGCTAGCTGGTCGAAGGTGACGTCTGCGGCGGTCTTGTCGGTTGCGTCGTTGGAAAGGAACTCGCTGCAGTAGTTGAGGCCGACGATACCGCCCATGTCGCGAATGGTGCGGAACTGGTCGTCGGTAAGGTTGCGTTTGACGCCGCAAACCGCACGGGAGTTGGAGTGGCTGGCGACGAAGGGACGCGTGGCGTGGGCGACAACCTCGTCAAAGCACTCATCGTTGAGGTGGGAGACGTCGAGTACCATGCCGGCGTGCTCCATCTGCGTAAGTGCCTCGATGCCGGCGCCGGTGAGGCCGGCGTGGGTGTCGTGGCCGCTCGCGAGCGGCCCCTGCGCATTCCAGCTGAGTGACGACATAAGCACGCCCAAGCTCTTGAGCACTTCGATCAGCGCGGGGTCCTCGGCAAAGAACGTGGCGTTTTCGATGGTGTGGATGCAAGCGACCTTGCCGTCCTTGAGCGCGGGGCGAATGTCTGCGGCGCTGCGCACGTTGACCATACGGTCGTGGTTGAGCATTGCCTGGCCGCTCATATGCGCCATGATCTGCGCCTGGAAGCGCGCGGCGTGGGCGGTGGGAATCTCGTCGGGGACAAACGTGGCGAAGCACTGTGCCCACGGCGTGTTGCCGATCTTTGCGAGCGAGATGGCACAGGCGTTACTCTCGATGAGGTCGAAATCTTGCGGATGCGTTTCGTCGCCGGGGAAATAACCGTCGGTGCCGGCGGTAAAGCGCAGGTCGAGATCGAGCGTGGCCCAGCCGATTCGGTCGGCGGTGTCGCAGTGTAGGTCAAATACGGGATATGCCATGGTTCCTCCGGTTGCAGCGTTTCTTTGCAAACTGTCTTCAAATTGTATGACTAGGGTATAGTTAGCGCCATATGTTCATGGCGGCCCGTGTTGTGCGCCGCCCTTATCACGGAGGTTTCCATGTCCAACCAGGGCAAGAAGGTCAAGACTCATTATCGCGGCACGCTCGACGACGGCACGCAGTTCGATAGCTCCTACGATCGCGGTGAGCCGCTGGAGTTCACCTGCGGCGCCGGCCAGATGATCAAGGGCTTCGACGCCGCTGTTGTCGACATGCAGGTGGGTGAGAAGAAGACCGTGCACATTCCTGCTGCCGATGCCTACGGCGAGCACAATCCCGAGATGGTTCTGACCTTCCCGGCCGAACAGGTTCCCAACATCGAGCAGATTGAGAAGGGCATGAAGCTCTTCTTGTCCACGCCGAGCGGTATGCCCGTCCCCGCCGTGGTCATCGATGTAACGCCCGAGGCCGTGACGCTCGACGCCAACCACGAGCTGGCCGGTAAGGACCTCAACTTTGATATCGAGCTCGTCGAGGTCGAGGGTTAGAGTATGCCTGAACGCTTGGTTTCGACGACATGCTTGGGAAATCTCAACGATCCGTCCTATGAACTCCTGCTTCGCCGGAAGTTGGGCGGCGTCTTTGAAGTTGACGATCTGCTGCTCGATTGGGACCAGGCTGATGTATACGCGTTTGTGGGCGTGACGGAGCTGGGGCGCACGGTCGATGTTCGGCTGGATACTGCCGACGGCGGTCGTCTTGCCGACGGCGACGTGCTCGCCATTGACCGTTCGGGCATGGTGCCCGTGGCGGTTGTCGTGCGCTTGCGCAGCGCCGAGGTTTATTTGGTCGAAGTTGACCGCATGGACCCGATTGCGCTCGCGCATTCGTGCTGGGAGATCGGCAACATGCATGCGCCGCTCTTCCGGGGCGACTCGGACGAGCATACTGTGCGCATGTATACGCCGGTGCAGCCTGTTTTGGGCCGCATGCTCCGGGGTGTCGAGGGTGTTCGGCTCTCGCTGGTTACCCGTGAACTCGATGCGGACCGGCGCTTTGCGTCGAGTGCGGCGGAAGTCGTCGTGAGCATGGCTCCCGACTTTACCATCGTAAAAAAGGCGCGCGGCTAAGCGCGCGTATGCGCAAGACGGGCTTTGAGGGGCGACCGATCAAGGTCCGTCTTGCTGTTGATATGAGGCTTTGGGGGAAGCATATGGGTCTTGAGGGAATCAAACTGATTGCATGCGATTTGGACGGCACGTTGCTGCATCCGGGGGAGCGCGAGCTGCGTTCCGAGGCCTTTGAGCTTATCGATGAGCTGCATCGTCGTGGTATCGTGTTTATGCCGGCGAGTGGCCGTCAATATGCGAGCTTGCGCTACCTGTTTGCCCCGGTGGCCGATGAGCTCGCCTATGTATGCGAAAACGGAACCCTGGTGATGAGCGAGGGGCGTGCCGTCGTCAAGCGTTCCATGGAGCGTAGCCTTGCTATGGTTATCGCGAATACCGTGGTTGCGTATCCCCATACCGACATGACCCTTTCGTGTGAGGGGCACATCTACACCATGAGCGGCAACGATGCGTTCGTCGACCATTTGCGCTATGTAGTCCACTGCGATGTGGCGGTGGTCGACCGTCCCGAGGACATCGACGAGGATGTCATTAAGATTGGCTTCCAGACGCCCGAGGTGGATTATCCGGCGGCCCGGGAGTATTTCGAGCGCCTCTTTGGCGACCGTGTCGATGTGATGACGTCAGGAACCGCATGGACGGACCTTATCGGTTTCGGTTCGGGCAAGGGCTCCGCGCTTGTCGATTACGGTCGTGTCCTGGGGATTTCGCCCGATGAGATGATGGCATTTGGCGACAATGAGAACGATCGCGACATGCTCAACGTCGTGGGCCATCCCTATCTGATGGAGAGCTGCAACCCCACCATGCGCGGTATCAACGATCGCGTCCGTTACGTGCACACGGTCGAAGAAGAACTGCGCCGCCTGCTCGCCGAGTAGGTTTTCGGGACATGCCTAGAAATGTACTGTTTGCTGCAAAGCGCGGAAAGGTGGATTTTAAGGCATGTCCCGAACATCTACCGGCAGTCGGGGCAGAGACCCTCGAAGATGGTGTAGTGCGACGTGACGTGCCAGCCGATTTGCTCGGACGCCTTGGCGTCGAGCTGGGCATCGAAGGGGAGCGGTACGTCGATGACGCGGCTGCACGAGGTGCAGATGATATGCGCATGCGGCTCGATCGTGCGATCGAAGCGGCTACCGCCCGGCGTCTTGATGAAGAGGATTTCGCCTGCGTCGGCCAAGAGATTGAGATTGCGGTAGACCGTACCGCGGCTGATTTTGTCATCCTGCGCGCGCACGACGTTGTAGATTTCGTCGGCGGTGGGATGGTTATAGCTTTGGCGCACGGCGTCAAGAACCAGCTTTCGCTGCCTGGTATTCCTTCTTTGCACCGCCATGCGCCTCGCCTCTTTTCTATTAACGGTCGTAGGTAAATGATACCGTATTTAGCACACAATACTAATAATGAGGACTGAAACCGTCTTCATTGGCAAGTGGGGCTCGGGCCTGGGCGTCTACGAGGCGAAAACGCGTTCCCATGCGCTCGTAGGAGGCATGAAGCGCCTCGAGATGAGATAGGATGTTTGCCGGAGCTCCCTGTATCTCCATCTCGACTGAGCCGTCTTCCATGTTACGCACCCAGCCGGTGAGGGAGCGTGCCTGCGCGAGGTTGGTGTTGGTAAAGCGAAAACCAACGCCTTGGACTTGCCCCGTCCAGTGCAGGAAATAGCGCAGGGGAGTGTTTTGAGTGGCCTCGTCGCTTGCGAGTACGGTAAGCCTGCGGCGCAGCTCGAGCTCGACGTTCGATGGTTTTTGAGGCTCTCGACTGCCGCCGGTGACGCTGGAGAAGAACGTATCGAAGAGGCCCATCGCTATGCCTGCTTGTCTGCGTCGGCCGGGAAGGTAATGCCGGCCTGCTGGCGCACGGCATCCATGATGCGCAGTGAGACGAGCGTGACATCGCGGTAGTGGCCAAGCTCGTGGCGTCCTGCCGGGGTCTCCCAAATCTCTTCCTTAACGTTATCGATGCCGCCGATGGCGGTGATAAAGTCTGTGAGTTCGTATTCCATAGTGTTGCTCGATTTGGGCAGGTCGAGCACGCGGCCGTTGTCTCCCTGTTCGCGCGGTGCCTCGGTCGCCGAGCCGCGTACGACGTCGCCGCGATAGTCGATGCGGACGTTGCGGGGCGTGGACAGATGGTCGATCTGGATAGTGCCACGCTCGCCTTCGATCTGCGAGGGCAGCAGGTCATTCGTAATTTTGGAGTGCGCGAGCTCGACGGAGATGCGGCCTCCGCCGTAGCTGGCGAGGATGGAACCGCAGCCGTCGATGGGGCCGTGCGTGAGCTGTCGCGTGGTGGGGTCGAGCAGAGTAGTCATGCTCGTAAGGCCGGAGGGCATGCCGAAAATCTCGACCATGGGCTCGACGGCGTAGACGCCAATGTCCATGAGGGAACCCGATGCCATATTGCAGTCGAAGATATTGGTGGCGCGTCCCGCGAGAATCTCGTTGTAGCGCGAGGAATACTTGCCAAAGCGCAATGAGGCGCGGCGGATGGGGGCGATCTCGCCCAGGGCGTCCTCGATGGCGTGGAAGGCGGGATCGTGGAGGGGACGCATGGCCTCGAGGGCCACGACACCTGCTGCCTCGGCAGCGCGGAAGACTTCCAGCGCCTGCGCTTCGGTGGCGCAGAAGGGTTTCTCGACGATGACGTGCTTGCCACCGGCGATGCAGGCAAGGGCCTGCTCGTAGTGAAGTGCGTTAGGGCTGCCGATATAGACGGCGTCGACGTCGACGGCTGCCGCAAGCTCGTCGAGTGCGGTGAAGTTGCGTTCGCCGCCGTGCTCGGCAGTAAAGGCGGCGCCGCGCTCGGCATTGCGCGAGAGCGTGCCCACGAATACAGCCTGGTCGTTGGCATTGACGACCTGGATAAAGTCGTCGGTGATCATGGATGTGCCGATGGTTGCGATACGCAACATGTGTCCCCCTTGCGTTGTTTGGCTTACAGGACGAGTGTAGCGCGGGAGGACACAAAAGCGTGCGAAAACGCCGTTACAGGTCGCTCTCGTTAAAGCCAGCGTCGATATCGAGGTTGCTGCCATCGGCTGCCGTGGTGGCAAGCTCGTCGCAGCGCTCGTTGAGCTCATGGCCGGCGTGGCCCTTAACCCAGATGAACTCCACTTTGTGCTTGCTCTTTGCGGCAAGCAGGCGCTCCCACAGATCGCGGTTCTTGACAGGCTGCTTGTTGGCGGTCTTCCAGCCGCGCTTTTTCCAGCCGTCGATCCAGTGTTTGTTGAAGGCGTTGACGACGTATTGCGAATCGGAATGGACCTCGACCTCGCAGGGGCGGTTGAGTGCCTCGAGCGCCACGATGACCGCCATGAGCTCCATGCGGTTGTTGGTGGTCTTGGCGTAGCCACGCGAAAGCTCGGAGGTGAAGGTCTTGCCGGCGGGGTTGGTGTATTTGAGCACGGCGCCGTAGCCGCCGCGTCCCGGATTAGATCGAGCCGAGCCGTCGGTATAGATGATGACCTTCACATGGTTCCTTTCGTTGGGTACGTTTCGTGTGGGTGACCATTGTAGCGCCATGCCCGCCGGGGGCTAGCTATCTACGATTTCTGCCCCGTCTTCCGACAGTTAGTTGGCATGGATGATGCGGTTAAGCTCGTCGAGGTATTGCTGCAAGAGGGGAGAGGGCTTGCGCTCGTCGTGCATGATATAGCCTACGTGCATCGTCGGGGCGTCTGCCAGCGGGATCGATGCCATACCCCATTGCATTTCATTGGAGAGGACACCGGTCGACAAGGTGTAACCGTTCGACGTGATAAGTAAGTTAGTGAGCGTCCCGCGGTCCGAGATTCGTATGTTGCGGTCGCAGGGGATATAACTAAAAGGTTCCTCGGCGTAATAGAAGGAGTTTGAGGTTCCCTGCTCAAAACTGTAGCGCGTATAGGGTGTGAGGTCGGCAAGGGACAGCTGGGGGCGGCGTGCGAGCGGGTGGCGCTCACTAACGAAGACGTGGACCGTCGCGTCGAAGAGGGGATGGAAGCTTGCGCGGGCATCGGCGAAGGCCTTCTGCAGAACGCGGGCGTTAAAGTTATCTAGATACAGAATGCCGATATCGCTGCGAAATGCGCGGACGTCGTCGATGATCTGCGAGGTGGTGGTTTCGCGCATGATGAACTCGAACTTACTGTCGCGGCAGCGCTCGACGACGTTGACAAAGGCCTCGACCGAAAACGCGTAGTGTTGGGCCGAGATGGCGAGGCGGGCCTGAGGTGTGCCGCCGTCCTCGTAGCGGGCTTCGAGCATGTCGGCCTGCTCTACGACCTGGCGTGCATAACCCAAAAGCTCGGTGCCGTCGTTGGTGAGTGCAACGCCGCGGCTAGAGCGCGTAAAGATTTCGATATGAAGCTCCTGCTCCAGGCTTTTGACGGCATTGGAGATATTGGACTGTGCCGTATAGAGGCGCTGGGCTGCGGCGTTGATCGATCCGGACTCTGCCACGGCGATCAAAAAGCGAAGCTGCTGGAGGGTCATCGGCGCCCATCCTTTCGAGTGCTATCTACAAAACCGATAACAGGTTAGCGCTTTTAAGTGATTGACCCGAGGAGACGATGCTCGTACTATTCAAAACACACAAAGGCGGTAGGTAATTAAGCCGACCACGGAACCGGGATGCGAAAGGAGGCCCGCATATGAATTGCTTACCAAGACGAATGCCGGGCTCCTGTTTGCGCCCGTCGGCGTGATCAGGAGACAGCGACTTACTTCTCTCTTTTTATTTACTTTCGTCCGATCAAGGAGATTATCATGAGCCAGTTCATCAACAACCCCGAGCACACCTTTGGTTTCGATACCCTGCAGCTGCACGTTGGCCAGGAGAGCGCCGATCCTGCATCCGACTCTCGTGCCGTGCCTATCTACCAGACCACGAGCTATGTGTTCCGCAACTCCCAGCACGCCGCCGACCGCTTTGGTCTTGCCGACGCCGGTAACATCTACGGCCGTCTGACCAACTCCACCCAGGGCGTCTTCGAGGACCGTATCGCCGCACTCGAGGGTGGCGTGGCAGGTCTCGCCGTCGCCTCCGGTGCTGCTGCCATCACCTATACCCTGCAGGCTCTTGCCCAGGCCGGTGACCACGTGGTTGCCCAGAAGACCATCTACGGTGGCTCCTACAACCTGCTGGAGCATACGCTCTCCCAGTTTGGCGTCGAGACCACGTTTGTCGACGCTCATAACCTGGACGAGGTCGAGGGCGCCATCAAGGACAACACCACGGTCATCTATCTCGAGACGCTCGGCAACCCCAACTCCGACATCCCCAACATCGACGCCATCTCCGAGATCGCCAAGAAGCACGGTCTGCCGGTTGTCGTCGACAACACCTTCGGCACCCCGTATCTGTTCCGTCCGCTGGAGCATGGTGCCAATATCGTCGTCCACTCCGCAACCAAGTTCATCGGCGGCCACGGCACCTCGCTGGGCGGTGTGATCGTCGACGGCGGTAACTTCGATTGGAAGGCGAGCGGAAAGTACGCCCAGATTGCTGAGCCCAACCCCTCCTACCACGGTGTCTCGTTTGCCGAGGCTGCCGGTCCCGCCGCCTTTGCAACCTATGTCCGCGCTATCCTGCTGCGTGACGAGGGCGCTTGCATCAGTCCGTTCAACGCCTGGGTCCTGCTCCAGGGCACCGAGACTCTGTCGCTGCGCGTTGACCGCCATGTCGAGAACACCAAGAAGGTCGTTGAGTTCCTGGCTGGTGACAGCCACGTCGCCAAGGTGAACCACCCGAGCCTGCCTGAGCACCCCGATCACGAGCTCTATCAGAAGTACTTCCCCCGTGGCGGTGCCTCGATCTTTACCTTTGAGATTAAGGGTGGCCAGGAGGCAGCTTGGAAGTTCATCGATCATCTGCAGGTGTTCTCGCTGCTCGCCAACGTGGCCGACGTCAAGTCGCTCGTCGTGCACCCGGCTACCACCACGCACTCCCAGCTCTCTGCCGAGGAGCTCGCCGAGCAGAACATCACGCCCTCCACGATCCGTCTTTCCATCGGTACCGAGAACGCCGAGGATATCATTTGGGATCTGAAGCAGGCCTTCGCCGCGCTGGACGAGTAAGGCGACTTGTGCAAGGACCCCTTGCGACTCGATAGGTATAACTGCATAAAATGCCTGCTCAAGGCGCCTGTGCGAACAATGGTTGCACAGGCGCCTTATTTGCATAGAGAGGGTGCAAAAACAGGGTTTTCGACACGCTTTATGCATTTGAGTTGTGGAAAACTCCTGTTGAGAGGATGTGAGTTTTACGCAATTGACGTGCGCCTTTTGAGTAAAACCGCAGGTCGCGATTTGCTCGGGGTACTATGCAGCGCGATCGAATCACACGCAGCTCAAACGCAGCAAAAACACACTACGGAGGTTTCCAGCTACATGAGGATTGATTCACGAAAACCGAAAGCCGCCGCCCTTTCCGCCGCTCTGACCGTGGCACTTTTGGCGGGCGCCGGTGCAACTGATGCCCACGCCGCAACACTGTCCGATACGGTTGGATCTACGCCGTCCGAGACGACGCTGGTGCAGCCCGTTGACTATCGCGGCGATGGTTATGGTTCCATGCAGGAGTGGAACGCCTCGATGGAGGCCAAGCGCGATTCCCTGGAGATGCGCGCTCAGATCATCATGAACATGTACGGTGACTATGCCACCGATGACGAGCGCGCTGTGCTGCAGGGCTGTATCGATGGCGCGGGCAGCCTGTTGACGATGGGGGAGGTCGATGCGAAGTCGACCGAGCTCGATGAGCTGCGCACTGCGCTTGAGGATGCCAAGCGCGAAGCGCTCGAGGCTGCTGTCGCCGAGGCGGAGGCTGCCGAGGCCGCCCAGGCTTCGTACTACAACGCCGGTTACACTTCGTCCTACGCGTCTGCCGCGTCCTGCGCGAACGGATCGGGCCTGACGCGCTCTGCGGGTGTCAATAACTACAACGGGCGCCGCGAGACCTATTACAGCAGCAATGTGCTTTATCACTATCGCACGGGCGAATGGACTCAGGATTCTGAGGGCTTTTGGCGCGATTCCGACGGCTATTACGTTGTTGCCGCGGGCGATATGGCCCAGGGCTCGACCTTTACGGGCTCCAAGGGTGATTGCAAGGTCTATGACTCCGGCTGCGCTGCCGGAACCACCGACTACTACACCGGTTGGTAATTTTTCTGCATCACGGATATTTGGCGGACGGGCGTCTTTACCGAGCTTTAGGGCAACGTAAGGACGTCCGTTCTATGTATGCGTTTGAGTTAACAGAGCCCTTACCGTGGCGGTACGCTGGGCGAATGGATGCGGAGCACACTGGTTCTTGAGAAATAAGGTCTTTCTCTTGGAGGAAGTGGTCTTGTGAATGCTCGAGATATTACCGTTGCCGCCGTCGCGTTGATGCTTGGCTGCCTTGGTCCCACGGCCGCGCTCGTCGCGGGCATGCAGGGGACATGCGGGGCTGCTCCTATCGTGGTCGGCGTGCTGATCGCGGCCACGCTGCTGGGAAGCGCCGGTGTTGTCCTTTGTCGCGACGATGAGGACGAGGTTCCGGAGTCGCAACGCTAGCTGTTGTGAGATTGACCGCCGGTCATAGACGAAGATGAAAGCCGCCGTAAGGGGAGTGCTCCTTGCGGCGGTTTTGCTGCTAAGGCTGTTGAATGCGGCGCGTTGGCGTTACCAGCTTGCCTCGATATCGCGAATGCGCTGATAGAGCCATTCGTTCTGCGGAACCTGGATATCGTGCTTGGCCGCGAGGCGGCGGACGGTGCCCGCGAACTCCTCGACCTCTGTTTTGCGCTGCGCGATGCGGTCCTGAGCCATTGAGGGCATACCGGCGGGGTCGATTCCCTCGATGAGGTGCACCATTTGCGTCAGGTCTGCTTCGGTCAGCTCAACGCCCTCGGCGTTGGCAACCGCAAGCGTCTCGCGCATGGCGGAGACAAAACAGCGGCGCTGCTCGGAGCCCGGCTCCGTGGCGCTTCCGTAGGTCCCGCCGTAGGCCATGCAGGTTTGGTTGATGCCGTCGTTGAGCATGAGTTTGGCCCACATGCGGTGCGCAATGTCGCGCTCGACGGTATGGGCGATGCCGCAGCGCGTGTAGAGCCCGTCGATAGCGGCGACGGTCGCGGGGTCCGTGCCGGCCGCCGCGCCAAAGCGGATCTCGCCCGCATTGGTAAAGGTGAGCGCGCCGTTGAGGAACACGGCGTCCATGCCCTGGCAGATACCAAGAACGGTATGCTCCCAGCCAAAGCGTTCGGCAATCTTTTGCTCGCTCGTAATGCCGTTGCATAGCGAGGCGATGAGCGTGTTGGGTCCCACGACGCGCTCCATAGTCTTGAGTGCTTGGTCGAGACCGGTGGTCTTGACTGTCAGGATGACCAGATCGGCGGGCGTCGCCTCGCTGGCGCGGACGGACGTGAGATCGCAGGGCTTGCCGTTGACAGTGAGCGCATCGCCCGCGTGACGCTCAAAACGGGTGTCATCCATAACGTATTCGACGGCGTCATTGCCGAGGGCCTTGGCAATCATGCTGCCGTAGAGCAGGCCGACGCCGCCCTTGCCGATAAAAGCGACCTTGTTGATCTGCATGTGAATCATCTCCCCATGTAAAAGGCGCCCGCGTAAGGGGCGCCTGATGGATTGTATGCTGCCAGGGTGATTGGTGGGTGCGCGGGGCGGCTGTTATAAAAAAGAAACGTTTGCCTGGACGCTACGCTGCAGGGCAGACCGCAAAGACATGCGCGTGGTCATGCCCGGCTCCTTTCATCGGGCTTTTTGCTGATGTTAAAGCGGTGCCGTGACGGCTCGATTTCTGCTGCGTTACGATACGTTCTCGATTGCGATTCCACGATGTTTCGGCTGCGTGACCATTGTGTTTCGCCTTGCCGGGGCGCTGATGGCGAAGGGAGGGGCCGTGCAATACCGTGTTGACCCCAAAAGTGGTAACCGAATATCCGCTCTGGGTCTGGGCTGCATGAGGTTTCCCGGTGCGCCGGGACACCCCGATGCGAAGACGGCCGATGCCATCATCTCCCGTGCGGTGGAGCAGGGGATTAATTATCTGGACACGGCCTATCTCTATCCCGGCAACGAGGCTTGCGTGGGCGCTTCGCTTGAACGCCTGGGCTTGCGCGACCAGGTTTTGCTCGCAACCAAGCTGCCGCATGCTTCGTGCAAATGCGCGGAGGATTTCGATCGGTTTTTCGACGAGCAGCTGCGCCGCCTGCAGACCGACCATATCGACTATTATCTTATGCACAACATCACCTCGCCTGCGCAGTGGGAGCGCGTGGTGGCGCTGGGCATCGAGGACTGGATCACGCAGCAAAAGGCTGCAGGGCGTATTCGTCAGATAGGCTTTTCGTACCACGGCAGCGCGGCGGACTTCCTTACGATGCTCGATGCGTATGAGTGGGACTTTTGCCAGATCCAGTACAACTACGCTGGAGAGCGATATCAGGCGGGAACGGCGGGGCTCATGGCCGCCGCCGAGCGAGGTCTCGCGGTGTTTGTGATGGAGCCGCTTTTGGGCGGACGCTTGGCAGGCAAATTGCCTCCGCGGGCGCGCGCTGTTCTCGATGGTGCATGCGATCGGCATTTGCATACGCCTGCCGCTTGGGGGCTCTCGTGGGTGTGGAATCATCCCCAGGTGACCATGTTGCTTTCTGGTATGACCGATACCGCGCAGGTGGACGAGAATTCGTCACTGGCAGACCTCGCGTTGCCGAATTCGATGACGGCCAACCAGCTCGACACGATTGCGCGCGTGTTGATGGAGTTTGAGAAATCGAACCGTGTGCCCTGCACGGGATGCGGCTATTGCATGCCGTGCCCTAAAGGCATCAATATCCCTGGATGTTTTGCCGCCTACAACGCAAGCTATGCGCACAGCTGGTTTACGGGGCTGTCTCAATACTTTACGGCGAGCGCGGTGCGCACAAGCGAGCCCAAGTTGGTGAGCAATTGCGTCAAATGCGGCAAATGCGCGCGGCACTGCCCGCAGCACATCGATATTCCCGAGCGTCTCGACGATGTGCGCCGACGTTTCCAGCCTGGTCCCGTGACGGCGGTGCTTAAGGCCTTCGGCAAAACGCGCTCCTCATGACCCTTTTATAACTTGCGGTGGAATAGTTCCTGTTTGCGGCAGAATAGGGGCCAAACAGGAACTATTTCACCGCAACTGAAGGGGGCTGTCGTGGGCCATCGGGATTCATGTGATGATTTACGTGAGGTTCGTTGGGGCGTTTTGGGCGCTGGGCGCATTTCGCATCGATTTGTATCGTCGCTCAAGGAGGTGGACTGGGCACGGCTTGTGGCTGCGGCCGGTCGCACTCCTTCGCATGTTGAGGAGTTTTGCAGGGCGTTTTCGATTGATGCCGCGCACAGTTATGCCACGGCTGACGATAGCGGCGATGCGGCTTATGACGCGCTGATTGCCGACCCCGATGTCGACGCAATCTACTTGGCTCTTCCGCATGGCATGCATACGCGTTGGGCCTGTCGCGCGCTGCGCGCCGGAAAGGCCGTGCTGTGCGAAAAGCCGGCCGTTTTGAGTGAGGAAGAGGCTCTCTCGATTGCCTCCACCTCTCGCGAGCGCGGCGTGCTGTTTATGGAGGCGATGAAGAATCGGTTTTGCCCGATGCGCACTCGCGTGAAGGACTTGCTTGCGTCGGGTGAGCTTGGCCGTATTGTCTCGATTGAAAGCGTGCAAAAGCTCGATTACGGCGAGCCTCCTTCGGGCTATCTGCTTGATCCGTTGCAGGGCGGCTGTCTATATGACATGGGCTGCTATGCGGTCGGTTGGTTTGAGGATTTGCTCGCGGGCGCGTGCGAGGTTTCGTCCCGTGAAGTTCGCTGGCGTGACGTGTCAGGCGGCCGCGTCGATTGGGCCGATGAGATCCATATGAGCGTCGGCGGTATACCCATTCATATGGTGTGCGATGGCAAGGCAGCATATGAAAGCCGCTTAACGATTGCCTGTGAGCGGGGCTCGTTGGAAATCGAGCGTCTCCATCGCCCCGAGCTCGCCCATGTGAAGTATTCCGACGGTCGAGTACTCGAAATCGATGCACCATTTGAAGTCGATGATTTTTACGGTGAGGCGTCGCATGCGACGCAGCTCATTCAGGCGGGGAAACTCGAAAGCCCCATCATGTCCCTAGCCGCCACACAGCGCTGTGCGCACATCATCGATGCGATTCGCTTGAAACTTTAGGGCGTGGGGGCATGGCGCCAGCGCTTGGAATGCCTGGAGGCCTTTGCTCCTGATGCCCCTTTTATAACTTGCGGTGGAATACGGTCTGTTTGCGCCAAAATAAGGCACCAATAGACCGTATTTTTCCGCAACTGATGAGGAGGGAGCTGGAGATGCTGACGATCGGGTGTCATCTTTCGACGACGAAGGGCTATCGGGCAATGGGGGAGACGGCGTTGTCCATTGGCGCCAATACCTTTGCGTTCTTTACGCGCAACCCGCGCGGTGGCAAGGCAAAAGAACTTGACATGGATGACGTGGCGGCTCTGCGCGAGCTTATGTCGCAAAACGACTTTGGACCGCTGGTGGCGCATGCCCCGTATACCTATAACCCCTGCTCAGCCAAAGAGCGGGCGCGCGAGTTTGCCCTGGAGGCCATGGCAGAGGACCTGCGGCGCATGGAGGCGCTGCCCGGCAACTACTACAACTTCCATCCCGGTGCGCATGTGGGGCAGGGCTCCGACGCCGGCATTCAGATGATTGTCGACACCCTGTGCCAGGTGATGTTTGAGGGCCAGCAGACGACGGTGCTGCTCGAGACCATGGCCGGCAAGGGTACCGAGGTGGGCCGCAGCTTTGAGGAGCTGGCGTGCATTATCGAGGGCGTTGCCGCCAAGTGCCCAGAGCTGTCCGATAAGCTGGGCGTTTGTTTGGACACCTGCCATGTGAGCGATGCCGGCTACGACATCATCCATGATCTGGACGGCGTACTCGACGAGTTCGACCGCGTGGTGGGTATCGATCGCTTGCATGCCGTACACATCAACGATTCGAAGAACCCTTGTGGCGCCCATAAAGATCGTCACGAGTGCATCGGCAAGGGATACCTTGGCAGCGAGGAATTTGGTGGCGGTATGCAGGCTATGCAGAATATTGTATCGAATGGCCACTTGCGTTCGCTGCCGTTTATTTTGGAGACTCCGAACGAACTTGCAGGTTATGCAGCTGAAATTAGACTATTAAGGTCATTGCAGCAGTAATGACTGTCACAAAGTAGAGTATTCCATTCACGTTATGGGTTTGTTTCAATCAGTTTTCTCATTGCAGATTCGTAATTCCGGGTGCATAATAGCCAACAGTTTTTGCAGACCTCTGAATCAAACGAGGTCACCGGAAGGAGACTGATTATGAAGCTGAAGAAGGTTGGCGCATTTGCCGCCACGGGTGCTATGGCGCTCGCCCTCGCTCTGACGGGCTGCGGCTCGTCCAACGCCACCTCTGGTTCTAATGCCGGTTCCAGCAGCTCTGACGACGCTAAGGTCGAGAAGGTCGACGGCTCCAAGGAGTACGCGCTCGTCAAGGACGGTACGCTGACCGTCGGCACCTCTGCCGAGTACGCTCCGTTTGAGTACAAGGATGACAACGGCGATTATCAGGGCTTTGACCTTGAGCTCATCAAGGCTATCGGCGACAAGCTGGGCCTGGATGTCGAGTATGTCAACAATGACTTTGACACGCTGGTTCCGGGCGTCGCTTCGGGCGCCAAATATGACGTCTCCATCGCGGCTATCACCGACACGCCCGAGCGCGAGAAAGAAGTCACTTTCTCCGATTCCTACTACATGGACGATCAGGCTATCGTGATCAAGGTCGATAACACCGACATCACGGCCGACAACTACAGCGAGAAGCTCAACAACGCCGACGCTACCATCATCGTCCAGTCTGGCTCGACCGCCGAGTCCTTTGCCCAGGAGAACTTCCCCAAGGCCAAGATTGTCCCCTACAAGGACGCCACCGAGTGCTTCAGCGCCCTGCAGTCCGATAAGGGCGACGCCGTAGTCACCAACCGCTCCGTTGCCAGCCAGCTGACCGCCGAGCAGTTCAACACCTGCCAGACCATTAAGCAGATTAGCACCGGCGAGGAGTATGCCATCGCCATCAACCAGGGCAACACCAAGCTCAAGGACGACATCAACCAGGCCATCAAGGACCTGACCGACGACGGTACCGTTGACGCCCTCATGGCTAAGTACAACATCAAGTAAAATAGCTACTTGGTTGCTCGCGGGCCCTTTCCGCTTTGGCGGAGAGGGCCTTTGCGCTTCTCTTGACGGAGAGCATTTCCGTCTCGTTTTGCCGACAACTTCTACGATAGGAGCCACCTTGTCTCGACTGAACAAAGGGGCCGCGGAGCAGCGTTTTCCACTGCCCGCTTTGCTCCAAAAGCTAGTCTGCGTCATGGCCGTGGCGCTCGCGCTGGTGTGTGTGGGGACATATGCGCCCACGACTGCCCAGGCGCTTGAGACCGCAAAGATTACCGCCCGACCCAACACCGGTTCGGGCAGCGCTGTGGTCGGCGGTACCGAGACGCGCATTACCTGGGAGGTCCAGGCCGATGCCGATGAGGAGCTGAGCGGTCTTTCGCTGACGTTTGTCGACGGCACGACGTTTGGTACCGATGACACGCGATTGACGATGCTCTCGGGCGAGGACCTCATGGATCGTACGCCCATGAAGCCCACGTGCAAGGCTGACGGCCAGACGCTCAAGATTGACTTTGGCGAGACGGCGCCTGCCGGCGGCTTTTTCCGTGTCGAGGTTTACGGCGTGACGTTTCCCGTCGAGGGCGGCGATGAGGCCTTTAGCGGAACCTATACGCTCGCCGACGGTTCGACCAAGAAGATTTCCAAGATTCCTTCCGTCGAGATTAAGGGCGTGACGGCGTTCGATAACTTCCTGGCCGACCTTAAGGAACAGCCGTGGGTCGAGGCATGGAATTCCAACATGTTCCTTCGCCTGTTCCTGAACCCGGTCATTTTGGTCCAGAGCCTGCCGATCGTCTTCAAGGGCTTCCTTATGTCGCTCTCGATCGTGCTCGTGGCGTTTCCGCTGGCGATCCCCTTTGGCTTTGCCCTGTCGCTTATGCGCATATCCAAATCGCGCATTCTGCGTTGCCTTGCCGGCATCTACGTGAATGTCATCCGCGGTACGCCGGCGTTCCTGCAGATCTATATTGCATTCTTTGGCCTGCCGCTTGCCGGCGTCAAGGTGGACGACTATGTCTTGGGCGTTATCGTCATGGCCATGAACTCGTCCGCCTACCTGTGCGAGATCTTCCGCGCCGGTATTCAGTCGATCCCCAAGGGCCAAAACGAGGCTGCTCGCTCGCTGGGCATGAATGCCTTCCAGACGCTGCTCTACGTTATGATTCCGCAGACGTTCCGCAATGTCCTGCCTACGCTGACCAGCGAGTTTATCCTGCTCTACAAGGATACGTCGCTGCTCGCCGCCGTGGGCGTGGTCGAGATCGTCATGAACGCCCGCACCATCGTGGCAACGACGGGCTCCATTACGCCGTATGTGGTTGCCGCCCTGTTCTATCTGGTCATTACCCTGCCGCTTGCGCGCTTGGTGAGCGGTCTCGAGGCGAGGCTGCTGGGTACGGCCGAAACCAAAAAGAAGCGTCCCACCAAGAGCGCCGGACAGGTTGTCGCGACGCCCGCCGACCATATCGCTGGTCTGTAAGGAGGTTCTATCATGAGCGAAACCAATAACTCGAACGAGGTCGTCGTCAGCATCAAGAATCTCCAGAAGGCCTTTGGCGATAACGTGGTCCTGCGCGACATCGATCTAGATGTGCGCAAGGGTGAGGTCGTCGTAGTCCTGGGCCCTTCGGGTTCGGGCAAGTCGACGATGCTTCGCTGCATTAACCGTCTTGAGGAGCCCACGAGTGGTTCGATTGTCGTCGAGGGCGTGGATGTGTGCGCCAAGGGCGTTGACCTCAATAAGGTGCGTACGCACTTGGGCATGGTGTTTCAGCAGTTCAACCTGTTCCCGCACCTGTCGGTCAAAAAGAACGTCATGCTTGCGCAGCAAAAGGTGCTCAAGCGCAGCAAGGAAGAGGCCGAGAAGATTGCCATCGAGGAGCTGACCAAGGTCGGCCTGGCCGAGCGCATCGATTTTATGCCGAGTCAGCTTTCGGGCGGTCAGCAGCAGCGCGTGGCCATCGCCCGCGCCCTGTCGATGAATCCGCACGTGATGCTCTTTGACGAGGCCACGTCGGCGCTCGATCCTGAGCTTGTCCGCGATGTATTGGGCGTCATGCGCGATCTTGCGCATGACGGTATGACCATGATCGTGGTGACGCACGAGATGGGCTTTGCCCGCGACGTCGCCGACCGCGTCGTCTTTATGGACGGCGGCGTTATCGTGGAGGATGGCACGCCGAGCGAGGTCTTCGACCATCCTAAGAGCGAGCGCACCAAGGCGTTTTTGGGCAATATCTCATAGCTGCTTTTATATGACTGACATAGCAGAAAACGGGAGCTGGATGTGATCCGGCTCCCGTTTTTGTTGGGACGCGAATGTGTTTTGGCGCAGAGCGCGTTACGGGCGGAGCTCATTGCCGCTAGGCGAGCTCGGCTCCAAGGGCGCGGCAGGCCGCCTCGCCCTCATCGTCGGGGGCGTCGTAACAGATGACGGAGTCGACCACGTTGACGCCTGCCTCATCGGCGTCCGCCTTCCAATTGTCCATCCATTCGCCTTCGGCCCACGAATAAGAGCCAAAGAGGACGACCTTCTTGTCGCCGAGGGTCTCCTTGACTTCGTCCCACATCGGTTGGAACTCATCGTATTCAAGCTCCTCGGAGCCCATGGCGGGGCAACCGAAGGCGAAGGCATCATAGTCGGCGGCCCTGCCGGCAGAGAAGTCGGCGCAGGGGATGACTTCGGCCTCGGCGCCCGCGGACGTGGTGCCCTCGGCAACGAGGTTTGCCATGGCCTCGGTGTTGCCCGTGCCGCTCCAATAGACGACGGCGATCTTGCTCATGTTGAGTCCTTTCGGTTGTGCGGCGTGCGGCCGCGGTTTGTACGTTCTATCGGGTCGCCTGGGCAAGGTGCGCCAAGCTGCAGCCCTGCTGATAGATAAAGGTGAGGTGTTGGGTGCAGGCACGGTACGCATCAAACGTCGCAAGTGCCTGCTCGACATTCGTATAGACCTTCCAGGCTCCAAAGATCTTGTAGTTCTCGCCACGCTGGGCGATGAACTCGTATACGTCGTCGCAGGGGTACCCCAGGAAGTAGCCAATCTCGTGTGGAAATTCGCAGGCGCAGTCGTTGTTGCAGCAGACTTGCTGATCCAGTGCGCATCGAGTCTGGCCGCAGGCGCATTCCGCGGCGTTATTGCTCGCGAGCGTGATGCGTGATGCCAGGTGCACAAGACATGCCGAGAGGTTGCCGGTGTCGTAGCCCTTCTTGGCGAGTGCCGTTTTGGCGCGCGGGTCAGCAAGGTAAGTGGCGAGGCTATTGGGCCGATATGCGTATACGAGCGCCCCGCAGGGGCGCCAGACCAAAACGCTCAGATGGATACCGAACGGATTAAGCTCGTGATTGCACCGGGCGATAACGTTGAGCAGGCGTGCTCGGCGATCCTCGATCGCCGCAGTTACGCTTGAGCCGTCTTGATCGGCATAAACTCCTGGATAGGTAAAGAGCGATGCCGGTTTGATGCCCGCGAGCGTGGGGGAGCAGTTGCGCACGACTGCCGCCTGAAACGTTGGGATGTCTATGGTTCGAGTCACGACGCTCCTTACGGATCTAAACTGTTAGCCTAGGAAAACTTATACACGAAAGTAAGCCTTGGTCAACTAAAAAGTTTGAATAGGGAAACTAATTGACCGAACGGACATGATTTTGGGTTAAGATGGAGACACCCCATGGGGGTATCTAGATAGTGCTACTTGAAAGGGGAACGCATGAGTGACTTGCTCAACCCTGCGAATCTCATCGTGCTGGCTGTCATTGCCGTCGGCATGTTTTTTGGACTGCGTCGCATTGCCGCTTCGACACACGGGAAGAGTTGTTGCAGCGATGGCGCGAGCGGCAAGAGGGCCAAAAAGGTTGTTGTGGTGGATACCGATGCATCGCACTATCCCTATAGCGACGAGCTGCTCATCGGCGGCATGAGCTGTGACGGCTGCGCTCAGAACGTAGCCAATGCCCTCAATACGCTTGATGGCGTGTGGGCTACGGTGACGTATGCGGACCACACGGCACGCGTACGCTCGAAGCGCCCGGTTGATCGCGACGCACTCGAGACGGCGGTGAGGGGCGCGGGCTATTACGTTATGAAAATGTAGGCGTTGCCCTCTCCGGTGGGTACCAGCCTCCTGCCCATTGTGACTATCGGTATCCAAAAATTTGCGCAAAAAATAATCTTTAGATGCGGCGAAAGTGGAGTTTGGTGACGGTTTGCGCGGAATTCGCCACCAATCGAGCATCTATTAACCCGTCCAAAAAATTACAGGTGTATATTTATACGCTGATTATTGCTGCGCCCAGATCGCAATTAAACGTGGACAGAGATGAGAAATGCTAAAACTGGGCTTAAGGTCAGGGGAGGCTATAGCTTTATGAGACGAGTGAGAACACTTGGCTTGGTGGCAGCGCTTGCCGCTATCTTGGTATCGCCGCTGCCGGCGCACGCCGAAGACGCTTCGGGTGCCGTTACCTACAATGCGGGAAATGGGTATTCCTTTGAGAAGCTCTCGCATCCTACGGTAGGAACGTCGCAGCCGGATGGCATCGTCGACTACCAGGGTAACGGTGCCGTTGCCGTTCCGGGTGCCGATGGTAATACGGCCAACAACGAAGGCGATCGCGGCCAGAGCTACACTTGGGCGGCTGCGAGCTATGGTGACTGGCTTTATGTGGGCACCTGCTATGCGGCGATGGGCAACACGCTTACGCTCATGGACAGCACGCTGGGCGATTCCTTTGATGCTGAGACCATGCGCCTGACGCTGGAGGCCATGTTTAACGGCACGTTCTTCTATGGACAGCAGAAGGAGGACGGCACGGCCGACAAGGACAGCGGCGGCATCTTGGTTAAGATCAATACCAAGACCGGTGAGACCAAGCTGCTGCTCTCTGAATCGCTCAACGGCGTCGGTCCTTTGTTCCGCAATGCCGTGAGCTATAAGGGTAAGCTCTATTTCTGCGGCAGCGTCAGGACCAATGGCGGCAAAAGCGGTCTGCCTTCTGTATACGAGATCGATCCTAAGACGGATGAGTGGAAAGTTGTCTATCAGGGCCTTTCGAGCGTGGACGATTACCGCGATGCCTACAAGCAGGGCATCTCAACCGGTATCCGCGGCATGTGCGTCCATGATGGCCAGCTCGTCATCAGCAATGTGGGTAAAGCGGGCAATGAGTTTGTGGCGACAATCCTGACGTCATCTGACCCTTCGAAGGGCCAGGCTAGCTTCACCGAGATTGCTAACTCGAAGACGCTGTTTGGCTATCCGGCGATTCGCTATCAGGACAGCATCTACGGTGGCGCCATTTGGGATATGGTTTCGTACAATGGCCATCTCTATGCGACCATCTGCACCGGTACGCCCGAGAACGCTCCCGATGATAATTCCATGCAGTCGTTTGCCATGGTTCGTGGCGACAAGAACGCCGACGGCAGCTATTCGTGGACTCCCATTGTTGGCGATAAGGATGCGACCGATCCAAAGTGCCGTGCAAAGTACTGCTTTGGCATCGATCCTGCCCGTACCCGTTCTGGCGCTGCCAACCTCATCGTCTACAACGACTACCTCTATATCGGTGAATACAACGACGAGGAGATTGCCCTCGAGCGCATCCTGTTCAACAAATCCAACACCGAAGAGGGCGGCAAGAGCAGCATGGGCGGCGTTGACTGCTCGTTTGTGAATGCCAATCTTGAGCAGTCGGTTAACATCTATCGCATGGACAAGGACGAGAACATGGAGCTCGTCGTTGGCGATCGCACCGACATGTTCCCCGAGGGCGGCATTTCCGGCCTGACTTCGGGCTTTGGCCGAAACGAGAACCAGTACATTTGGCGCATGCAGAAGTTCGACGGCAAGCTGTATATCGGTACCTTTGATACCGCGAGCCTGCTTGAGCCGATCGGCCAGTTCTCCAATGGCGACATTATCGATATGACGCCCGAGGAGTGGGACTCTCAGGTTCAGCGCCTTAGGGACCTGCTCGATCACCTGCTCGACAAGAAATCGCCTGACGACCCCATCGTTCCCGTGAACACGCTTGCGGACGATGATTCAAACGAGGCCGTCGAGGTCGATGATTCGAACGAAGCTGCCGAGGTTGATGATTCAAACGAGGCCGTCGATGTCGATGACGAGAAGACCGAGGTTGCTAAGGGCTTTGGCGATCTAAGCGATGCGCTGGAGGATGCCACGGGCGATCTTTGCGATCAGGCCTCGACGATGTCCCAGGACTTTGAGGACGACGCCGCTTATGTCCAGAAGATCGATGGCGAGATCGCGTACTTCAAGTCCTTTGCCGACCAGTATCAGGACATGCTCGATAGCTATGAGAGCCTGAAGCAGCAGTACGAGGATGCCTATGGCACCGAGCTGCCGGGCGATATTCAGGATGCGCTCGATAAGCTGCTGAGCGAGGAGAACCTCAAGAAGCTGCAGAGCGTGCTTACGTGCATGTACTACCTGCGCGATGCCGAGCGCGGCTTTGATATGTATGTGACCGAGGACGGCGTGAACTTTACGACGCTGACGACCAATGGCTTTAACGATCCGTATAACCATGGTCTGCGCACCTTTGCGGTGACCAACCAGGGTCTGTGCCTTGGTACCGCCAACCCGTTCTATGGCTGTCAGGTTTGGATCCAGCGCAAGGAGAATTCGGAGAATCCGATTGATCCCGGTACTCCGGATCCGACGAAACCCGCCAATCCTTCGCAGCCGGGTGGCGGCGATCAGCCTGGTGGCAGCCAGACGGGCGGCAACGACCAGTCGAGCAGCACCACGACCACCGTCACGACGGCCACTAAGAAGACTCCGAAGGACGGCTCGCTGCCTCACGCTGGCGACTCGACCCTCACGCTGGTCTTGGGATTGCTGGTTGCAGCTGCCGCGGTGCTTGGCATTGCCCTCGTCTTGCGCAAGCGTTCTTGTCGCTAGGCGCGTCCGCGCAGCTCGATGTTTTTGATATCGTCGAAGTCGATGGCGATATCCCTGAGTTTGAGCAGCTTGAATGCGGGTAACACTTCGTCGAGAATGCCCGTGCGGCTACGATAGCCGTACATATCGTAATAGGTGACGCGCACCAGGTCGCCGCGTTTGAGGCCCTCGAGCTTTTTCGAAAGCTCGAGGGCTTTTTCTTCCGTGAGTTCGCATTTGGGCTCAACAGTGATCTCTTGTTTGCGCACGAGCTCGTAGTATCCCGTGAGGGCGGCAAAGGGCATAAACTGTGCGGCACGGCCGGCGCGGACGGCGCCGTTGGCGGTGAGCTTGGGGTCGGCGGATCGACGTCTTCCCTCGGGGTCCGCTAGACGTTCAAAAGGCGTCGGTGGCCGCATCGGCTGTTGTTGGGACTTAGGCACGATGTCCTCCTACCTGATCGTTGCGTTCGCGTGCGGTGGCGCCGGCGGTGAAGCTTAATCCCTTGACGAGCGCGTTCTTGCCGTACTTGCCCTTCACGGCCAGGACGGCGCGCGCCAGGTCGCGCTCGCGCTCATCGGCCTTAACATCGCTGAACAGGTCGATAGTGGCAAATTCCTCGGGCACCAGATTGCCAAATCCCAGGTTGATGCGCTTGACCGGTCGTTTGGGATCGACAGTCTGCGCCCAGAGCTCATCGAAATAGCCCATGATCTTCTTAAACGAATTGGTGCGCTCGGGCAGCTTGCGCGAGGCGTTGGAGTGCGCAAAGAGCGCGGCATAGCCACCACGCGGCTTGCCGCCGTGTTCGCCCACAAAGATGCCGTCAATCGCCTGTGCCTCTCGCACCAAACGTCGGCGTTCGTCATCGCGCTGGACGGGCTTGGGCGCGCGGGGTGCGAGCTTGGGGCCGGCGGTTGCGGCGGGTTCGATGCTCGACGTGCTCGAACGCAAATGCCCGCATCCGTCTACATATTGCGCTGTGCCGCTGGCGTCGAGGCGGCGTATGTCGGCGCGCTCGCTCGCGTAGCCTACAAAGAGCGAGATGCTGTTGCACACCACGTGCTTATCGACTAAGTCCAGCACAGCGTTGTCGACCATCTCGCGCAACACGGTGTAGGCTTGCTCATAGGCATAACCCTTCGATAGCACTTGCCCCGTGGTTGTTGAGGTTGCCTGCGGGCGATAGGCCTGAATATCGGCGATAGTTGTCGGCTCGCGCCCAAAGGCGTGGTCGATAAGATACTCGGCATTGACGCCGAGCTCGTCGTAAAGCAGGTTTTCGTCGAGCGCGGCGACGCCCATCAGATCGTATACCCCGTACTTTTCGAGGCGGGCTGCCACGCCGGGGCCGATGCCCCAGATGTCGGTGATGGGACGATGGGGCCAGATCTCCTTGCGAAAGGTCTCGTCGTCGAGTATGCCGATACGGCTGGGTACGTGCTTGGCGGTAATGTCGAGCGCTACCTTGGCTTGGAATAGGTTGGGGCCGATGCCGACCGTCGCCGTGATACCGGTGCGCGCGAGGACCTCATCGCGCAACATGCAGGCAAAGCCTTTGGCATTAGTGTGGTAGAGGTCTAGATAGGGCGTCACGTCGATAAAGCATTCGTCGATTGAATAGACGTGAATGTCTTGCGGGCTCACGTATTCCAGATAGATGCCGTAGATTTGCGCCGACACTTCCATGTAATGCTGCATGCGCGGTACGGCCTTGATGTAGTCGATGCCGTCGGGAATCTCGAACAGACGGCAGCGGTTGTGTATCCCGAGGTCCTTCATAGCCTGCGTGATGGCGAGACAGATGGTCGTTCGTCCGCGCGATTCGTCGGCAACGACCAGGCGCGTAGTGAGGGGGTCGAGGCCGCGGTCGACGCACTCGACGCTGGCGTAAAACGTCTTAAGGTCGATGCAGATATAGGTGTGACGCTCGTGCCCCACGCGTCCTCCCATCAAACACATGTTCTTATCGAATACATGTTCGATAATACCCGCTCATCCGGACATCGTCAAAACCTGCCAAAAAGGGACTGGTTTGTTTTGGTAGGTATGGTCGTGCGGCTGCATCGGGGTTTTAACGCAGCTCTAAAGAGTGCGAAACAGCCCGGAAAACCTCGCTTCGTAGCATGAGCCTAACGATTGATATCGCCTATACGCACGGAAGGGTTGTGGGAAAGATGGTCAATTATGGGTTTGGTATGCCGACGCGCCTTGTTGCGGATGGAGACGTGGCTCGCTGGTGCGGGCGATTGGTTGCTCACTACGGTGGTACCAAGGCACTGGTCGTGCTGGGCGGTGACAAGCATACGTGCGATGAGCTTGTCTCGGCGGCACTTGGCTCGCTTGATCGAGCACTACTCGAGCGTGTACTTTTCCGCTGCGGCTCGGTTGAGGGCGACGGGGAAGACGAGCTGATCGACGAAGCCGTGGCCCTGGCGACCGACGAAGGCGTGGACTTTGTCTTGGCGATTGGCGATGCCGATACTGCTGGCTTTGCGCGCGAACTCGCGCGTCGCATGGCGGCGCTCGATGCCGGCGAAGACGGCTTTGTGCCTTATGGATGCATTGTCTCGGAGGGCAAGGTGCCTGCCGTCGCGGGAGCCGGCGAGGTTCCCGTTTTTGCCATTATCGCTCCCGAATTGCTTGAGGGCATTGGGTCTCCTCTGCGCGAGTTGCTCGGTAGCGTCTGCGCCGCGGCCTAATATTTGCCAGAAAAGGACGGGTTATTTTTGGTTGGTAAAGCGTTTGACCTGCCAAAATAAGCCTGTCCCTTTTTGATCGGCTGCCGTTTGGGGGCCGATTGGCAACGCTCGCTGATTGTAGTCTTGACCTGCGCTAGAATAGTGGCATCTGAATGTCCGGGTGCATGGAGGCGTGCGCCCGTATGCTGAGGAGGACTCTATGGCAACTGTTGCCGCACCTATCGATGCTACGTCGACTGCCGCTTGGAAGGCACTCGAGGCTCATCAGGAGAAGCTTGAGGCCGATGGTATCGACCTCAAGGCCTGGTTCGCCGCCGATGCCGAGCGCGTGAACAAGCTGAGCTTTGACGCCGGTGACCTGCACTTCGATCTGTCGAAGAACCTGGTGACCGATGAGACCGTCAAGCTGCTGTGCGATCTTGCCCGCGAGGTGAAGCTCGAGGAGCGCCGCGACGCCATGTTCTCCGGCGAGCACATCAACACCACCGAGGACCGTGCCGTCCTGCACACCGCGCTGCGCCGTCCGGCAAGCGATAAGGGCCAGCTCATTGTCGACGGCCAGGATGTCGTCGCCGACGTGCACGAGGTCCTCGATCGCATGTATGCCTTCGCCGAGCGCGTGCGCTCCGGTGAGTGGAAGGGCGTTACCGGCAAGAAGATCGAGCACCTGGTGTCTATCGGCATCGGCGGCTCCGATTTGGGCCCGGTCATGGCTTACGAGGCCCTGCGTCCCTATGCCGACGCCGGTATCGACTGCCGCTATATCTCCAACATCGACCCCAACGATCAGGCAGAGAAGCTCAAGGGCCTCGATCCCGAGACCACGCTCGTGATCATCGTCTCCAAGACCTTCACCACGCTCGAGACCCTCACCAACGCCCGCGAGGTCAAGACCTGGATGCTCGAGCAGCTCAAGGCTCAGGGCGCCATCGACGGTTCCGATGAGCAGAACGCCGCGGCCGTGGCCAAGCACTTCGTCGCCGTTTCCACCGCACTCGACAAGGTCGAGGCCTTCGGCATCGACCCCGCCAACGCCTTCGGTTTCTGGAACTGGGTCGGCGGCCGCTACTCCGTCGACTCCGCCGTGGGCCTGTCGCTGATCGTCGTCCTCGGCCCCGAGCGCTTCCAGCAGTTCCTCGAGGGCTTCCATGCCATCGACGAGTACTTCTGCAACACGCCGCTCGAGAACAACGCCGTCGCGCTGATGGGCCTGCTCAACGTCTGGTACGTCAACTTCTTCGGCTCCAAGAGCCACGCCGTGCTTCCGTACTGCCAGTATCTGCACCGTTTCCCGGCCTACCTGCAGCAGCTCACCATGGAGTCCAACGGCAAGCATGTCCGCTGGGACGGCAGCGCCGTGACCTCCGACACCGGTGAGATTTTCTGGGGCGAGCCCGGCACTAACGGTCAGCACGCCTTCTACCAGCTGTTGCATCAGGGCACCGTGGTGGTCCCGGCCGACTTTATCGCTTTCGCCAACACTGCCAACCCCGCAACCGACAGCGGCCAGGATGTCCACGAGCTGTTCCTGGGCAACTTCCTGGCCCAGACCAAGGCGCTCGCCTTTGGTAAGACGGCCGATGAGGTGCGCGCCGAGGGCACGCCCGAGCAGATCGTCCCGGCCCGCTGCTTTGAGGGCAACCGCCCGACGACCTCGATCTTCGGCGACACGCTGACCCCGTTCGCACTCGGCGAGCTCATCGCCCTGTACGAGCACATCACGTTTGTCGAGGGCACGGTCTGGGGCATCGACTCCTACGACCAGTGGGGCGTCGAGCTGGGCAAGCAGCTTGCCAAGCAGATTACCCCGGCCTTCCACGACGACGCCGCCAAGGCCGAGCAGGACGCTTCGACCCAGGCGCTCATCGAGTTCTACCGCGCTCACCGCAAGTAGTCGCTGCTGTTAACGCATCGCGCCTTATAGTCAGGGCCCGTATCCGATAGGATACGGGCCCCTTTGCTTTGCCGTGGTCCCGGGGCGCACGGCCTTTGTGGAACATCGCCGGGGCGACGCGCGCTGCGAGAACCCTGCGCCTAGATCTCGGCCTCTGCATGGCCTCGCTGCGCCTCGGGCAGCTCCCCGTAGAACGGATGGTCTTCGAGCCTAAAGCGCTCGACCTGTTCGGGAGTGCGACCGCGTACAAAGAGCCACGAGCGATCAATCGGCGTCGCCATGAGCGTGCTGGGCAGCGCGTCGGCGCGGTCGGAAAACACCCGGGCACTCTCGGGATCCTGGAACGCCAGCACCAGATGCGTGTCGCAGTTGCCCATGATAGAGCGTGCGCGTGCCTCGCCATAGAGCGCATCGAGCTGGTTGGTCGACTGCAGCAGCAGCGTTGCCCAGATGTTGCGGCTTCGGATAATCGAGAGCACGTTGTCGATCTGGGGGATCTGCAGATTTGCGAAGTCATCGAGCATAAAGCGCACGGGCACGGGCAGGCTGCCGTCGGGCTGCCTATCGGCCTCGCGAATGAGGCCCATAAACGCCTGCGTAATAAAGAGGCCGGTCAGCGGATCGAGATTGCGGTCGATATCGCTCACGGTTACAAACAGGGCGCAGGGGGTGTGTCCCATGGAAGCGAAGTCCACCTGATGGTACTCACGATAGAGCTGTGCCGCACCGTCGAATCCCAGACACATGACCTTTTCGGCAAGGATGCCGACGATGCTCGCGTGCATGCGCTCGGCATTTTGTGTAATGGCGTAGCGCCGCCATAGCGAGAGGGCATAGCTTTGGGGGTCGGTCGTGATCAGGTCGTCAAACAATCGACCCGTGGCACCGTCCTGCAGGTGCTCGATCAGCTTGATGACCGAGCTGATCGTCTGCTCGTCGGCGGGTAGCTGTTCGGTGACGTAGGCGATAAGACACGACAACAGGTTTGCCGCCGCATGATCCCAAAAAAGGCTGGTTGTTGTCCTCGATGGGGCAGATGGCCTTTGCCACCGAGAGGATGTCCTGCTGGTTGGGCCTGCCGTCCGCCTTGCGGCGAATGTGCCTCAGGGGGTTGTAGCCGCAGCGCTCGATGCCGGGCGCAAGGGCCGGGACGGTGTTGAGGTCGGCGAAGTTGAGACATTGCACGCGGTAACCGTGGGCTGCCAGCACGGGTCCCACTTCGCGACAGAGCGTGCCTTTGGTGTCGAGCACGATGTAGCTTGCGTTCATTTGCAGCAGGTTGGGCTTGAGGACGTTTCGGGTCTTGCCGGCTCCCGAGGGGCCGATCACAAGTGCATTGTTGTTGAGTCCCGTTTGGCGGGTGTCGCAGGAAAGCGTTCGATCCTTGGCGAGGATGGTGGACGATGCGGACTCAGATGCGGCGAGGTGGCTGGCGAGGTTAGACATGGGCGACCTCCTTGGTGGTCGAGAGGATTTCGTGGGCAAAGCCGAGCTCGACGGCGCGCTCGGCCGAAAGGTAGGTGTCTTTTGCAGTGAGGGACTGGATGCGCTTGGGCGTGAGGCCGCTGCGGTCCGAGAGGATTTGCGTGAGGGTCTTGCGGGTCTGCATGAGACGCCGGCTGGTTTCCTGCAGCGCAAGTGCCGAGCCGCCTGCCCCCTGGGGGATCAGCGGGTCGTGAATCATGAGCTCTGCATGGGGCGCCATACGGCGATCGTCGCCGCCCATAAAGATCACGGCGCCCATGGACGCGGCGAATTCCAGGCAGACGGTGCGGATGGGGCACGATGCGAGGCGCATGGCGTCATAGATCGCAAGACCCGATCGCACGCTTCCGCCGGCGCTGGCGACAAATATGGTGATGGGGCGGCTGGGGTCGGTGGCATCGAGCAGGCGGATCTGCTGGCATAGGTCGTGGGCCATCGGGGTTTCGATGTTTCCCATGACGGAGAGCTCGCGACGGGCGAGCATCTCATCGTAAATGCTGGTGAGCGTGATACCTCGGGCGGATTCACGCATGGTGAGGGGGCTGATGATGGGGGAATGATTGGTGTCCATGAGGACTCCTTTCTGTTGGTTGTGTTGTGGAATAGGATTGTTGCCCGCGGAGGGGCTGGCGGGCTACAGGGCTCGTCCGAGCCTGAGATCGAGCTCGGTTGTGGGGCAGGCTGCCTGTTCGTGCGGCTCGCAAGCGCCAAAGGCTCCAAAGCGATGGAGCGTTGCGGCGGGCGTGGTGTAGGCGAGCCGCAGCTGATGCTCGACAGGGGCACATCCGTCATTTTTGTAATGAGCCGCGTAGTACTGCGCGATGCTGGCGTTCATCTCGCTGCCATTGCGATGGCGCTCAAACTGGCGTCTGCAGGTCTCGATGATCTTTGCTACCGACTTGGGTGCCGTCGCGGGAACAAGGGCGAGATAGCCCTCAAATAGCTCGTTGATGCTCAGGAGGCACAGCAGGTCGATCAGCGTCCTTATGGCTGCTCCCCCGGCGGAAAAGTGCGCGGTCATGCGGTTATATCGGTCGCGGTCGACGATGGCCGCATGGGGTCTTGGAGTTTTCTGCCCCGTGGTCCCGGGCTTTTGCCGCGCCTGTGTATTGAGCTCGACGTTGCAGCGCTTGAGGCCGTCCAACGGAAGGAACAGTGCGGTGCGCAGGGTGTTCCGCTTGCTTTCGAGTTCATGACGCTCGTCGGGTTCCCATTCGAGCTTGAGTTTCGTGTCGAGCGCCGTAAGCATATGGGCTAGGCAGCCTACGGTAAGAACGTACGAATCGTTGTCGCGTTTTGGGGCATAGGGATCTGTCAGCTTGCGAATGTCGGGGTCGCCCATGATCTTTGTGCAGCGCTTCAGCAGTTGAGGGTGGTCGGCCAAGATCGTCGCGAGCGGTAGCGACGCGTAGTTCTTGATGGTCGCGGCGGCAAAGGCGGCATCATATTCGTTTGCATATGCTCGCTCAATTCGGGCATCCAGAATGCTTTTCTTATCGCTGTCTTCAGCGTGGTGGTTTGTCATAGCTTCTCCAATCGGTTGATGTTCGTGCTGTTTGTTGATGTGTTGGTTGTCGTGAGTGATGTGCTTGCCGTGGGTGATGTGCTGACGTTGGGGTGCTATGCGGTTTTCAATGAGCCCGTGAGGCAGTTGCTGCAGGGGCGGGATGGAACGGCCCATGCAAGGCGGAAGGCATCGTGCTCGAAATCGAGACAGCAATGCCCTGGGTGCCTCACATGTGGCAGTTACCTCATTAAGTTGTCATTGCGTTTGGGGTTGTACTTTGCCGATCTTCCTTCTCTTACACGCTAAAACTCAAACTTCATATGCTCGATCTACTTAAAACCGCAACGGCGGTCTTTTTCAACTTATATGTCGGAACGCGTCTTTGCAAGTACTTTTTTGCCTTTGTTTCAAATGGGGGTGCGGACAGAAAGTTGGACCGTGAAGCGGTCCGGACTGGAGGTTCGCATG
>CABUQG010000006.1 GCA_902493535.1 uncultured Collinsella sp.
CATCTTGAACACCTTTCGCTCTTAACTAGGTGTCCAATTCATCATACCCACTCCAATCAGGGCATCGGCGCCCGTCCAAGAATTGGGATGCAGTTCAATACGAGCTCGGGGCTCTTTTCGTCTAGATTGGGGACGCATGGCCGGACGAAAACAATTTGCGTCTGGTAATAAGCGTACGAAAGCGCAATTTACGTCTTAATTCCGTACGCAAATCAAGACGAAAATCGTTTACGTCTGCTTTAAATCCGTACGAAAACGGTTTTCGTCTTGCAGGGCAGTTGCCGTTTCTACAGTTCAACTTCCAGTTCGGCTTTGTGCTCGTAGAGGTAGTCGCGCATGTAGGGGATGGCAAATGAGACCTTGCCGTACGAGGGAGCCTCGATAATCGATTCTCTTAACAGGCGGCTGCGGACGGAACTCACCTGTTGAGGCGTTTTGTTTAGGGCATCGGCAACCATGCTGGTCGAGCTCGTCTGCCCCAAAGATGCCATGCTCAGCAGATAAGCGATGCACGTGGGCGGAATGCGCTGTAGCGCGGGCTCAATCACCATGGCACAGAAGCGTTCGCGTGCCGTTGCAATGCCGCGCTCGGCTTCTTCTTCTCCAATAATCGGTGTATGTGCGCGTCTTGCCAACTGCCATGCGTAGTATCCAACGAGTTGGATCATGAAAGGATAACCTTGCGTTGCCTCGGCAAGTTGGCCGGCAATACCTGGCTGCAACTCCATGCCAGACGCTTCAATGGTTTCCTCGAGGGAGTACGACACTTCGGTTACTGCCACAGCCTTCAGGTCAAAGGGGAGGGCACGGCGCAAAAACGTAAGTGTCTTTCCGTTGATGATGCTTTCAATCATCGAAGGCAGCCCCGCAAAAACAAAGGCTATATCAAGGTCTTCGCCGATAACCTGCTGAATCGCAATGGAGAGCGTTCGGACCTCATCGAGCTCTGCGTCTTGAACCTCGTCGAGAGTGATGAGCAGGCCATTTTCATTCTTGGATATTGTCTGTCTCATGGCGTCGCGTAGCGATGGACCGATTCGCTCAATGTCTATGCTGCCGATGGATATGCCAGCTACGGTGGGCTCAAATCTGGCGTGTTTGGCCTGGAATTTGGGCTGCAGCTGTTCGAGAATGCGTTGGCAAAGTCCCTCGGTTGCGACCTCTTTTATGACCGTCCAGCCACGGCTTTGCGCCAAACGTGAGCACTCGTCAAGGAGGACCGTCTTGCCCGTTCCACGGACGCCGGCTATGCGCATTAGGCGCCCCGGGGCACCAGGCCCGTTGGCGAGGCCCTCATTGAATTCTTCGAGCACATCTTCGCGGCCGATAATCGTGGGAGGTGTTTTACCTGCTGTGGGCTTAAAAGGGTTTGTTTGCATGTGAGCCACCTTTGCTCAAGATATAGCAAGATATAGCAAAGTATAGCAAGATATAGCAAAGTATAGTGAGATATAGCAACGTATAGCGCTGTTCGCGGGTTCTTACGGTGGTGCTATTTTCCGAATGCCGCGCGGATAAAGCGCTGGGCGAACAGCTTGTTGGCGACGTTGATGACATGGCCCAGGAACAGTGCCGAGATGGCGGTCGTGACGCCAAAGCCGCCCAGGTTGTACATAAAGATCAGCGACAACGCGAGCGAGGCGGCGACATGTGAGCAGTCAAACACGACTTTTACGTCACCAAAGCGGCGTTTAAGCTTTTCGGCAATGACTTGCACCAAGCCGTCGGGCGCGTTGGGGACAACGCCCATGTTGACGACGAGACTTACGCCAAATGCGGTGACAGCGAGGGAGAGCAGCATGGTCGCAATCTGTGTGGGGAGTGCCGTGGGATGCAGTGGGTTGACCGCCATGAAGAGGTCGGTCAAGCCGCCAATCAGCGTTGAGAAGAACAACTCGAGCAGGATGCGCGGCTGGAACTCGCTTCGCAAGATGGCTAATTGCGCCACGATGTAGGCGACGTAGGTTGCGGTGATCCAAAAGCCGAGCGTCTTGCCAGTGAGCATGGATAGGGTTGTGGCAAAGCACGTGAGCGCGGCGACGCCCAGGCCGGATGCCGTCTGGAGACTCATACCGAGTGCCAGTACTGCAACGCCCACAAGATACATCAGCATTCTGATGACGGTATGGCACCAGTCGATGTTCTCGCCATGCATGATGATGAGCGGTCGCATGTTGCTACCCGTCCTTTCGGTTGTGTGAAAAAGCTGACCCGGGCCGGCAAAAGAGGGTTATCGGAGGCACTGCTGCAAAAGCAGAAAAGCCGGCCCCACGGTCAGTCGTCTAGGAAGTGTCTCGCTGTGCCGGAATGGGACTAAAGGTCCAACGAGACGGGAAGAAAGCAAATGGCATTGCGTGGGCGATAAGATGCCAAGATGGTAGGGTGTGTCTTAGCATCCTATTGCCCACGCTCAACGAAATCAGTTTCGTTTGAGCCTAAGTATACGCACGGGATTTTATTTGCGAAGAGAAAAACAATAAAAAGGTGAACGTTCACCTAATCGCAACAACTCGTTGGCTGTAGTTGCGGTGGAATAGTTCCTGTTTTTGCTGCTGAAGGCCTTGAACAGGAACTATTCCACCGCAACTTATGAGGGGGCGGGGGATGCGATAGTATTGCATGGTGGTATTCGACTAACCGAGGACTTATCCGAGGGCTTTATGGAACAGCACCAGCATTATCAGAGCCTGCAAGACCAGGCGTACAACGCATTGCGCTCCAAGATCATTTATGCCGAGCTCAAGCCCGGCACGCGCCTTTCGGCGATTGGTCTGGAAAAGGAGACGGGAATCGGGCGCACGCCCATTCGCGAGTCCTTTGTGCGCCTGCGTGAGCAGGAGCTGGTGGAAACGCGTCCCAAAAGCGGCACCTATGTCTCAAAAATCAGCATGGAGCGCGCCGAGAACGCCTGTTTCTTGCGCGAAAAACTCGAGAGAAGCGTGCTCATTAAATGCTGTTCGGCCGCCACGCCCGAGCAAAAGCATCGGCTCGAGCAGATCCTTACCGAGTCCGAGTCGCTCGACCATAGCGAGACGCGTCGTTTCTTTGACCTGGACAACCTGTTCCATGAGACATGTTTTGAGATTGCCGGTCGTCACATGTTGTGGGATTGGATGAAGAGCATCAACACGCATTTTGAGCGATATAACTGGTTGCGTATGGTGTCGCAGGATTTGGATTGGGAGCCGATTCGTCGGCAGCATCGCCGGATTCTTGAGGCCATTAAGAGGGGCGATACCGACGCGGCGAGCTATCTGGCAGAGACACACCTGCACCTGATGCCCGAAGAGCAAGGTCCGGTTATCGCCTTGCATCCCGACTATTTTGAGCTGTCCAAAGACTCGTTCATCTAATCAATCCCCATATAAGTTGCGGTGAAATAGGGGCACAAAGCTGCGGCGCCGCTTGGGGGAAAAGACCGGAAGCAAGGGTCCATTCCTCCAGACGGCGCCGCAGCTGTTTTGATGGCTCGGCTTTCGTCGATGTGGCTCGGCTGGGCGCGGTTGCCAGCCGAGTATGCAAAGCGGCTTGGGGGCGTGTCGCTTCCGTCACGTTCTATCAGCATGCAAGACGGTTTTGGTTCTTGCTCGTGACGGAAACGGCGCGCTTCCGAGCCGTTTTAAAAGAAAGGGGGCGAGGTCTAGGGTACGCCCCCTTTCACGATAGAGAGCTAAACCTAGCCGCGGACCTTCTTGACGACATCCATGGCCTCGCGGGCGATCTGCTCGACCTTGGAGAAGTCGCCGTCGGCAAACAGGGCCGGCTTGACCATCCAGGTGCCACCGCAGGCGATGATGGCAGAGGAGCTCAGGTACTCCTCGACGTTGGCGGTGCTCACGCCGCCGGTAGGCATAAAGCGGTGACCGACAAACGGAGCGGCGAGGGCCTTGATGGTGCTCAGGCCGCCATACTGGGACGCGGGGAAGAACTTGGTGACCTTGAGGCCCAGGTTCTCGGCTGCGGTAACCTCGGAGGGGGTCACGGTGCCGGGAAGGACGGGCAGGTCGATGTCGATGCAGTGCTTCACGACGTTCTCGTTGTAACCCGGGGAGACGATGAACTTGGCACCGGCGGCGCGGGCCTGCTCAACCTGCTCGACGGTCAGGACAGTGCCGGCGCCAACGCACATCTCGGGCTCGGCCTCGGCCATAGCGGCGATGCACTCGGCGGCGCAGGCGGTGCGGAAGGTGACCTCGGCGGACTTCATGCCAGCTGCCATAAGGGCGTGGGCGAGCGGAGCGGCGTCCTCGACCTTGTCGAGCACAACGACCGGCACGATGCCCAGGGACTCAAGCGTGGTGTAGAACTGATCGAACATGATGTTCCTTTCGATGTGTGGCGCGCATGGGCGCGTGATTGCCAAATGTGCTGGTCAGGAGCCGATTTTGGATTGGTTATCGGAGGCACTGCTTGGGGTTCAAGCAATTCCAAAACCGGCTGCTCGACCAGTCATGTAGGAAATGCCAGGCAAAACCGGAATGGGACTGGTGGTTTTGCCCGGCCGGAGGAATCGGGGAGCGGGCCGCAGGGGTATGGGATTGGAAAGCTGCGGCCCGCGGAATGGAGACGGACTAGCGTGCGACGCGGGTGCCACCGTCGGCGGCGGATGCCGCGGCTGCGATCTCGTCTGCGGTCACCAAGTTGGAATCGCCCTTGATAGTGAGCTTGAGGATCGAGGCTGCAATCGCGTAGTTGACAGCGTCCTGCGGGTCAAAGTCGTTGATGAGGGCATGGACGAGGCCGGCGTTGAAAGCGTCGCCGGCGGCAACGCCCTCGAGTACGTGCACGTCGTGAGCCGGGGAGAACCAGTGCTCGCCGCTCTCGGCCTCAAAGAGCATGCCCATCCAGATGGAGCGCTCGACGCAGGAGATGTTGCGGACGACCGAGGCGACCTTCTTGCAGCCGTACTCGGCGCAGATCTGACGGGCCATCTCGACATAGGTGTCGCGCTCCTCGATGCCGTGGGCAAGGGAGCCAGAGACGCAGGTCATACCGAGGCCAGCAGGCGCATCCTCGTCGTTGGCGATGCAGATGTCGACGAGCGGCAGGAGTTTCCTCATGGTGGCCTGCGACTTCTCGGGCGACCACATCTTGCCGCGATAGTTCACGTCACACACGGTGGTGATGCCCTTGGCGCGGCAGGCGGCGAGCGCATCCTTGCAGGCGGCGGCCATCTCATCGGAGACGGCGGGGGTCACGCCGGAGAAATAGAAGACATCGATGCCCTTGAGGATCTCGTCCCAGTCAAAGACGTCGCGCTTGGCCATGTTGATGGCAGAGTACTTGCGGTCGTAGACGCAACCGTTGCCGCGCTGCGAGGCACCGACCTCAAACACATAGGAGCCAAGGCGGTCGCCCTGACGCACGACGCGCGTGGTGTCGACGTCGTAGGCCTTCAGCGAACGCAGGGCGCACTCGCCCAGACGGTTGGCCGGGACAACGGAGACGTAAGCGGCCTTGTCGCCCTGGTAGGCCAGGGAAAGCGCAGTGTTGGCCTCGGCGCCGCCGTAACGGACGTCAAACTCGGTTGCCTGCTCAATACGCAGGTGGTCTTTGGGTGAGAGTCTCATCATGATCTCGCCGAAGGTAAGAACCGTTTTACCCATGGTCGCGCAGCTCCTTTTACTCGTGCGTACACCTTTGATATGGCGTTGGCACGCAGGTGCCAAGACGGTAGGGTGCGTCTTTGCACCTGCGTGTCAACGCTTGCCGAAATCGGTTTACGAAATCGGTTTCGTTTCGAGTTGTAGTATACTCACCTACAGCGTTTTGCAACCGAGATTTTTAAAAAAATGCCTAAAATGGCTCAGATCGCCGACAATTGGGAAACGGGGTGCGTTATGGCGCAGATGAGAATCAAGGACATTGCCGCCGAGGCGGGCGTGAGTCCGGCCACGGTCTCGCGCTACCTCAACAACCGCCCCGGGCAAATGACCGAGGAGACTCGTGCTCGCATCGCGGCGGTTATCGAGCGCACCGGCTATCGCCCGCGTGCCGCCGCGCGCAATCTGCGCAGCTCGCGCACCAACCTCATTGGCGTGATCTTGGCCGACATCGCCAACCCGTTCTCCAGCGCCATGCTCGAAGGGCTTTCCGCCAGCGCCGCCGCGCGCGGCTGCTCGCTCATGACGGCCATTAGCGGAAACGACCCCGCCAAGGAGGCCGAGTCGCTCACCAGGCTTATCGACGCTGGCGTAGATGGCCTGGTCGTCAACACCTGCGGAGGCAATGACGAGGCGATCGCCGCGGCAGCGGGACGTCTGCCCGTCGTGCTGCTCGACCGCGACGTTGCCGACGGCGGTGTCGATCTAGTGACATCTAACAACCGTGAGCTGGTCGCCGGTCTGGTAGACGCCTTGGCCGCTGCAGGCAGCGAGCGCCTGTGCCTGCTCACCGAGGCAAGCGACGACAGCCCCGTGCGTCGCGAGCGTGCCGAGGCCTTTGCCGACGAACTTTCGCGACGCGGCCTTGCGGGTGAGGTCGTCACTCTGGCCGACGGTGGCGCCTCGGGCGTCGGCCGCTTGGACGAGACCATCCGCGGCTATGCAGGCAAAAAGCTCGGCCTCATTGCTGTCAACGGCCTGGTTTTCCTGCGTCTGACCGAGGCGCTGGCGCAGCTTGGTCCCTCGCTGCCGGCGGGGCTCAAAATCGCGACGTTTGACGACTACCCCTGGAACCATGTGCTCTTTGGCGGCGTGACCACGGCCGCGCAAGACACCCTTACAATCGCCGAGCGCGTGGTCGAGCGCCTCTCCGAGCGCATCGACGTTGTTACCACTACAGTGGGCGAGGCCGCAAAGCTGGCGCCCAAACGCATCGAGATCCCCGGCCACATCGAACATCGCGCATCAACCTCGCGCTAACCATTCGTTCGCAACTGCCTGTTCACACACGTTTTTTGAGCGCTTGATACGCTTTAACCCTGCGGAAACATTTTTCTGCGATAGTATCTGCGATATAGACCAGTCGAAACCCGCCCGAAAGAAAGGGGAGCGACATGAACCAGCAGAACATCGATTACGTACTCCGTTCCGTAGAGCAGCGTGACATCCGCTTTGTGCGTCTGTGGTTTGTCGACATTCTCGGCCGCCTCAAGAACTTTGCCATTAGCCCCGAGGACCTCGAAGTCGCTTTTGAGGAGGGTATTGGCTTTGACGGCTCGGCCATCGAGGGCTTTGCCACGCCCGAGGAAGCCGACATGCTGGCGTTCCCCGATGCTTCGACCTTCCAGATTCTACCGTGGCGTCCGAGCCATAACGGCGTTGCCCGCGTGTTCTGCGATGTCTGCACCCCCGACCGCAAGCCCTTCGCCGGCGACCCGCGCGATGCCCTGCGCCGCATGTTTTACAAGGCCGAGAAGGCCGGCTACCTGCTCAACGTGGGTGCCGAGCTGGAGTATTACTACTTCCCCGACGAGCATACGCCCGAGCCGCTCGACAACGTGGGCTACTTCGATCTTTCGGTAAGCGATGCCGCTCGCGACCTGCGCCGCAACACGGTCCTCACGCTCGAGAAGATGTCCGTGCCCGTGGAGTACACCTTCCACGCCGCCGGTCGCTCGCAGCACGGCATGAGCCTGCGCCACGCCGAGGCCCTGAGCATGTCCGACGCCATCACCACGGCTAAACTCATCATTAAGCAGCAGGCCTACGAGAGCGGCTGCCACGCCTCCTTTATGCCCAAGCCGTTGGCAGGCGAGGACGGCAGCGCTATGTTCCTGTGCCAGTCGCTATTCGACCACGACGGCAACAACGTCTTTTGGGGCGAGGACGACGAGAAGTACCACCTCTCTGACATCGCCAAACACTACATGGCCGGCATCCTGGCGCATGCCCGCGAGATCAGCGCCATCACCAACCCCACGGTCAACTCGTACAAGCGCATCACCACGGGTGGCGACTCCGTGCCGCAGTACGCCACGTGGGGCCTGCGCAACCGCGCGAGCATGGTCCGCATCCCGGTCTACAAGCCCGGCAAGCAGCTGTCCACGCGCATCGAGCTTCGCAGCCCCGACCCCATGGCCAACCCGTACCTGGTCAACGCCGTCACGCTGGCGGCTGCCCTGGACGGCATCGAGCGCAAGCTGGAGCTCCCGCCCGAGGCAACGGCCGAGACGCTCAAGCTCACCGACCGCCAGATGGTCGAGGCCGGCTACACGCCGCTGCCGCGCTCGCTCAAAGAGGCGCTCGACGTGTTTGAGGACTCGCAGTTTATGAAGGATGCCCTCGGCGAGCACATCCACAGTTTCTTCCTTAAAAAGAAGCGCGACGAGTGGCATAAGTTTGAGTCCACGATTACCGAGTGGGAGATCAAGCACTACCTGGCGAACTCCTAATCGCGCTGGCTTGTTCCAGTACGATTGAGCTCATTTCTTTGGAGGCCGATATGTCCGAAAAGAGTGCCCTGTTCATGGCGCGCACGACGCGCTTCCACGAGTTTGCCCGCAGCTTGACGACCACCTTGGGTGTCGAGGTGAGCCTGGCCACCCCCGATTCGCCGACTGCGGCGCACGACTTTGACCTGCTGATCCTCGATTCCGATGGCATCCGCAGCGACCGCATCGATCAGATTGCCAAGTGGCTCGACGACCGCGGTGGCGTCCCCATGCTGGTGATCGTCGACGACGAGGCGCTCGGTACCTTGCGCCTGCCGAATCACGCGCATGCCGACTTTGTGTGTCCCACGGCGACGCCCAACGAGCTTAAGGCTCGTGCGCAGCGCCTAATGGGCGAGGAGGAGACCGTCACCGCCGACGATGTGCTCAACATCGACAACCTTGAGATTAACCTGGCTACCTACCAGGTGACGCTCGATGATGAGCCCATCGACCTGACGCTGATGGAGTACTCGCTGCTGAGCTTTTTGGCGACGCACCCCAACCGTGCCTACAGCCGCGAGGTGCTGCTGCACCGCGTGTGGGGCTTTGAGTACTGCGGCGGCACGCGCACCGTCGACGTGCACATTCGACGCATCCGCTCCAAGGTGGGTCCGCAGATCGCGGCACACATCACCACCGTCCGCGGCGTGGGCTATCTGTTTAAGGACTAGATTTCCACTGCAAGGGGGATAGGCACCTTTGCGGTGGTTTTGACGCAGGTGCGGGTTCCTCTCGAATTTGCAACAGAACTTAAGCCTTCCTAAAAGATTGCGTTCTCATACACTTGCGCCCGCATATTGGGGTACAACTCAACGTGAACAATGATGGCCCGCCACATGTTTGGCGGGCCTTTGGTTATTTGACGAAAGGATCGCAGCTATGAGCGAGTACGATTCCCAGCGTCCCCAGGATGCGGGCAACGCCGGCGAGACCCAGCAGCAGCCGCGCGTGCAGGTGGAGTCGACGCCTGCCGACAGCAACATTCCTTACGTGCAGGCCTACGACACGCAGACCGGCAAGCCGCTGGGCAGCCAGCAGGTTGTAAACAAGCACACAGTGGTCAAGACCAAGACCAAAAAGCTGCCGATCTTTATTACGGCACTCGCCGGCTGTGCCTGCGGCGCCCTGCTGGTCATCGCGCTCATTATGAGTGGCACGCTCGATATCGGTGGCGGCAAGAATGCCGTGACGGCGGGTGCTTCGGGTTCATCGACGCAAAAGATCACCATTGACTCAGAGGACACCACGCTGGCCGAGGCCGTTTCTGCTAAGGCCCTGCCCTCCGTGGTTTCCATTACCGCCACTTCGAGCGGTAGCCAGAATGGCTCGCTTTCGCAGTCTGCCGACGAGTCGGACAGCTCGGGCAGCGTCGGTTCGGGCGTTGTGCTCGATACCGAGGGCCATATTCTCACCAACAACCACGTGGTCGATGGCTATGACCAGTACGTGGTTACCATGGACGACGGCACCACCTATGAGGCCGAGTTCGTGGGCAACGACGCCTCGAGCGACCTGGCCGTCATCAAGCTCAAGGACGCCGATGCCTCCAGGCTCACCCCGATCGAGATCGGCGACTCCTCCAAGCTCAACGTGGGCGAGTGGGTCATGGCGATCGGTTCGCCGTTCGGCAACGAGCAGTCTGTCTCCACGGGTATCGTCTCGGCGCTCTATCGCTCCACGGCCATGAGCTCTACCAGCGGCAACACCATCTACGCCAACATGATCCAGACCGATGCCGCCATCAACCCGGGCAACTCCGGCGGCGCGCTCGTTAATGACAACGGCGAGCTCGTGGGCATCAACTCGCTCATCGAGAGCTACTCGGGCTCCAGCTCGGGCGTGGGCTTTGCTATTCCCGTTAACTACGCCAAGAACATTGCCGACCAGATTATCGACGGCAAGACGCCGGTGCATCCGTACATGGGCGCTACGCTTTCGAGCGTCAATGCGCTTAACGCTCGCACCAACAAGCTGAGCACCGATAGCGGCGCGTATGTGGCAAGTGTCGTCGAGGATGGTCCCGCCGCCAAGGCTGGCATCCAAGAGGGCGATGTCATTACCAAACTGGGCGTCGACGAGATTACGAGCGCCGATGGCCTGATCATCGCGCTGCGCAGCCACGAGGTGGGCGAGAAGGTCGAGATCACGCTCGTGCGCGGCAAGGACGAGAAGAAGGTCACCGTTGAGCTGGGCTCCGACGAGGAGCTGCAGAACCAGCAACAGGACGACAGCGCGACCGACACCGGCAACGGCGGTATTACCGATGAGCAGCTGCGTCAGTATCTGGAGGAGCTGTTGGGCCAGCAGGGCCAGGGCCAGGGTCAAGGCTACGGTCAGGGTTTCTAACGAGCCGTATCGCACATACCGATGCCAGAGGGGGGCTGTTCCGCCAACGCGGGACGGCCCCTCTTTTCTTATTGATCCGTTGGGGGCGGAGGAAAACGGATCACTTGTGGCTGGCAAGAGGCCTGGTTCGTAATGGTCTGGACAGTTAGTTCAGATACGTATAAATCTGGGGCAGCTTGGGATGCGTTTTGAGCAATTTTTGATTGGGATGGGGCTCGAATGGGTGTTTGGAAGGGAGAGTGGGACGTTTACATGGTTTCGAGGGGCTCAAATTAGTTGAAACAGGGGTGTTCGTGCCTGATCCAGCTCTAGGATTTATACGTATCTGAACTAATTGTCCACCCCGGTCTGGTGGCTGCCGATTCGGTGCGGTTCGAAAGGGCTATTCGGCCCCGTTGCGACCGGTGGTACTCTTGTATCCGTTTGAAATCGAGCGAAGGAGTGCCGCTATGGAGCAATCGAGCCTGTTTGGTGACGGTGTGGACATCGATACCGAAACGCCCGCGAGCGCGGATGCCGCCGCACCGACCGACGCCCGTGCCCAGGCGGCAGCGCGCGCGGCCGAGCTGCGCCACGAGCTCGATTACCACGCCTATCGCTACTACATGCTCGATGCGCCCGAGATCACGGACGCCGCCTTTGACAAAATGCTCGTTGAGCTGCAGGAAATCGAGGCGACCTACCCCGATCTGGTAACGCCCGACAGCTATACCCAGCGCGTGGGCGGCTACGTGAGCGAGCAGTTTACGCCGGTCACGCATATGGCGCGCATGTATTCCATGGACGATGCCATGGATCTGGACGAGCTCGACGCGTGGCTCCAGCGCGCCGAGGATGCGCTCGGTGCCGGCAGCGTCACCTATACCTGCGAGCTTAAGATCGACGGCCTGGGTGTGGCGCTTACCTACCAAAACGGCACCTTCGTACGTGCGGCCACACGTGGCGATGGCGCCACGGGCGAGGACGTGTCGCTTAACGTGCGCACCATCAAGGATGTGCCCATGCACCTTTCCGAGCCGGCGCTCGCCCACATGGGCGCCGACCGCGAGCGCACCATCGAGGTGCGTGGCGAGGTCTACATGCCCAAGGGCAGCTTTGTTCGTCTGAACGACGAGGCCGATGCCGAGGGCCGCGACCCCTTCGCCAACCCGCGCAACGCCGCCGCCGGCAGCCTGCGCCAAAAGGACCCCAAGGTCACGGCGCGCCGCGACCTGGCCACCTTTATCTATGCCATCGCCGATACCGATCCGTTGCACGTCCACAGCCAGCGCGAGTTCCTCGACTGGTTGCGCAACGCCGGCTTTAGCGTCAACCCCAACGTGGCTCGCTGCGCCACGCCGGCCGAGGTCCACGAGTTCTGTGCCCAGGCGCTCGAGCACCGCGGTGACCTGGACTACGACATCGATGGCGTGGTCGTAAAGGTGGACAGCTTTCAGCAGCAGCTCGACCTGGGCTTTACCGCCCGCGCGCCGCGCTGGGCCATTGCCTTTAAGTTTCCGCCCGAGGAAAAGCAGACCGTCCTGCGCGAAATCCGCATCCAGGTGGGCCGCACCGGTGTGCTCACGCCGGTCGCCGAGTTCGACCCAGTGACGGTTGCCGGCTCCACCATCGCGCGCGCCACGCTGCACAACATCGACGAGATTCGCCGCAAAAACGTGCGCGAGGGCGACACTATCATCGTGCACAAGGCAGGTGACGTAATCCCCGAGGTCGTGGGCCCGGTGCTCGACAAGCGCCCGGCCGATTCGGTCGACTGGCACATGCCCGAGGTCTGCCCCGTGTGCGGTAGTCCCGTGGTCCACGAGGACGGCGAGGTGGCCTACCGCTGCGTCTCCATCGACTGCCCCGCCCAGCTCAAGGAGCGCCTGCTCCACTGGGTGAGCCGCGGCTGCATGGACGTCGACGGCCTGGGCGACGAGATCGTCGACAAGATGATTGCCGCCGGGCTGATCCACGATGTCGCGGACTTCTACCAGCTCACAGTCGACGACATCGCCGGCCTGGACACGGGGCGCACTTATGCCAGCTCCAACAGCAAAAAGGGCGTCAAGAAGGGCGATCCCATTCCGGTGGGCCTCAAGACGGCCGAGAAAATCATCGCCGAGCTCAACAAGTCCAAGAGCCAGCCGCTCGGTCGCGTGCTGTTTGCCCTGGGCATCCGCCACGTGGGCAAGAGCGTGGGCGAGGTCATCGCCGAGCGATTCCTGTCGATTGACAAGCTTATCTTGGCGAGCGAAGAGGACATCGCCGAGTGCGAGGGCATCGGTCCCAAGATTGCGGCGAGCGTCAAGCAGTTCCTGGCCGTGCCCGAGAACCTTGCCGTGCTGGAACGTCTGCGCCAGGCGGGCCTGTCGCTCGAGGTCGACCTTGGCGCCGCACATGCACAGGCCGCAGCCGATGCCGGCGTGGCGGGCGAGCTCGCCGACGCGCAGCCGCTTGCGGGCCTGACCTTCGTGCTCACCGGCACGCTCGTCAATCGCACCCGCGACGAGGCGGGCGCGGCGCTCAAGGTGCTCGGCGCTAAGGTTTCGGGCAGTGTTTCAAAGAAGACGAGCTATCTGGTCGCCGGTCCCAAAGCGGGCTCCAAGCTCACCAAAGCCGAGCAGCTGGGCGTACCCGTGCTGGATGAGGCGGTACTTGAACAGATTTTGGCGACGGGTAGGGTCCCGGAGGCATAATGATTTGTTGAGGAACTGCGCAGAGGCTCAGTTCCTCAACATCTCCTTATAGTGTTTGCCTGTTCAATTTCGATATCGTTTCCCTCGTATGATCCAGATGCGTCTACCGACTCAAAGCGTGAGTAGGAAACTCTTGTCCCAACTTTGATTTGGGAAAGCTTGTCTTTGATTCGGCCAGATGAGGGGAATGTAATCCGGGTTTGCTTTCCAGCGTCGGTGTAGCGGGGACTGTTGTCTGTTTGGATTACGAGTTCCGTTCCCTCAATAGAATGAACGCTGCCGGCTCCAAAGACAAGGTAATCATCTCCTCCGCTATAGCGGGCTCTATCTGTGCATGAAGAAACGGATGCAAACATAGCGAAAATCACCAATATCGTAACCAGGGCAAAGGCCGTGGTGCCATAGCATTTTGATGGTGCCATCCGGTCTACCAAAAGACTGTTCCGTTCAATTTGACCATATTGGGCGTTGCATAGTTAATCGCTCGGGGATAAGTGTTCCATCCGTCGAATACTTCGAGCCACTGCAGTTCGATGCCAGAGCTTCCATTATGCCCAGTAAAATAGCCAGTTACCGTGACCGTATGACCTGATAGCTCGACGGATCCTTCACTGTTTCGGCTGTTGATCCACATATGATACAAGCCGATATTCCCTTGATCGATAGTTGCTCTGTACTGAGCGAATTGAGGCTGATAACCGAAAAATTGAGTATTAAGTGCTCTACCCTTTTGAGCGGCAAGACTTTTAAACGGAACAATTCCATCTGGGATGATCGTGCTTCCGTACTCGACGCCCTGATCATTGGTCTTATACGTTGTTGTGCCAGTGACGTTCCATATTTCTTTATAATAATCGGGATTAAATTGATTAGCGTTTGAACTGGTGAGACCGTAATGCATTGATACAGCGTACAAGGCAGAAACGACGCATGCATACTTATTAGTGCGGGCTTCAACTAATGATTCCGAGACTCCTCGGAACGGTATTCCGTTTAAATCGTCTATTTGGAAATGCAACATCAAGTCATCTTCATTGATAATGACAGCATCCCATGAAGTTGGGTTATTGCTTTGAGGTGCTATACCCTTTTCGGTGACAATCGGGACAGACCGTATATTGTTATAGTTGGTTACACAGTCTCTAGTTCCTGGCACCAAAGTTCCATATTCAATATCGTTGTACGAAATTAGTACTGTTGGGTTTGTGGCCTGTTGGCCGGAATAAGTTGAAATGACGTTTGATAGAGAAGCTGAAATCGGAAGAATGGTATCGCCGAGGGTTATCTCCTTCAGAAGCCCAGGATATGATGCGTCAAGTATTAAATAACCGTAAGGGCTTCCTTCCCTTGTGACACTGATTTCATAGCCACAGATAAGGCCGATTTGTTGGCATACGGGAACGATTTGCTCGATCTCTAAGTTCGCGGATCCGTCGACGATGGGCAACAGGGAAAGCGCGTAGTCTTGTGCTAGGTCTGATGTAAAAGCGACGGATGAGTTTGAGTCGGCAGCGAATACTCTTGTTGGGCGTGACGCGGATAAGCCGATGATCGAGGCTAGGCCGAGAAGAAACGAGCGACGTGATTGAACTCTGGGCATAATGTCTCCTGCCTATGGGGGGCAATATGCTGTCATTTTATTTGCTACAAAATACAATCTAATTCGGATTAAGGTAAATGGATGGAATTGCTCGATAAATGGTAGTGATTAGCGGACCGGTATCGCGATCCTCGTCACATACGCTCCCGGGTCGTCGCTGATGATGTCGTCGATGAGGGCGATTTCGCGCGAGGGACCGGCGGGGGACAGGTCGCGCTCGTGCATGTAATCGAGTAAGCGCTCATAGCGCGGGGCCGCCTGACCGTGCGTGCCGCGGAAGCTGACCGTCAGACACCGCGCGGCGGGACGTACTTCGACATCGCCCAGGTAGGTAATCGTCCGTGTCATCCAGCAGCAGAAAGACTTCGTCGTAGCCGTCAAAGTCGCCGCCGGCCAGGCGCTCGGCGCTAATCCCGACGCCTAAGTTGCCCAGAAAAACAAAGGTCTCGTGCTGGCCCTTCTGCAGCTGACGAATCTGCCACTCCAGCGCATAGGCGTCGGTAGGGTTGACGCGTTCACGCAGCACAGCGCAGCGGAGCTCGGGCGCATCGATTGTGCAGATGGTATCGAGCTCGGTGTTCAGGGCATCATGCAGCAGCGCAAGCCGGTTATCGATCTTGCGCGACACGCGTTCAAGTTCACGGCGCTTGCGCTCGATGAGCTCCTGCTGCTGAGCTAGCTGCCGCTGCATGAGGTCCACATCGCGCGTGGTCACAAACTCGCGGATTTGCGCCAACGGCAAGTCGAGAACACGCAGGTGGCTGATGGTGTTGAGGGTGGAGAGCTGCCGCGATCCGTAGTAGCGGTACCCACTCGTCGGATCGATGTGCGCCGGGTCCAGCAAGCCCATCTGCTCGTAATGGCGCAGCGTGCCCACACTCAGGTTAAACAGACGCGCCACCTCGCCAATTCGGAGCAGGCCCTCGGTATGTTCAGTTGGCGAGTCGGTCACAGGACAGCTCCTTTCAATGGGGTCGGGGAGGGCGCCAGGCTCGCGTCGCCCCGCTACGCTACCAGCTTGTCAAAAGCCCCGCGCCGGTTGAGCACGGTAAACGCGACAACACAGATGACTGCCGACAAAATCGATCCGCACGGCGAAGCGATGCCCATGGGAAACAACGTATCGGAATAGGCGTTCGACAGTAGCCACGCGCCCGGCACGCGAATGAGCGCCACGGCCAGCACGTTGTGCGCAAAGCCGATGTAGCTCTTGCCGTATGCAGCGAAAAAGCCGCTAAAGCAAATGTGGATGCCGGCAAAAATCGCGTCGAAAATATAGCTGCGCATATAGCCGGTACCGGCCGCGACCACCGCGGGGTCCTTGGCAAAAAAGCCGATAAACGCCGGCGCCACCAGCCACATCAGCACCGTGATCAGGCAGCCGTACACTACCGAGATGGTCATGGCGTCCTTGAGCACCCGACGCGCGCGGTCGCCCTTGCCCGCGCCGGCATTTTGCGCCGTGAGCGCGCTGACGGTGGCACCCATGGAACTCGGCACAATGAACAAAAAGCTGATCATCTTTTCGACCAGGCCCACGGCGGCGGCGTCGACCAGGCCGCGATGGTTGGCAATGACGGTGATAAACATAAACGCCACCTGGATGCAGCCGTCCTGCACGGCCACGGGCACGCCGATCTTAAGAATGCTGCCGAGCACCTCGTGCTGGGGGCGCAGGTCGCTACGCTTAACGTGGATGTTCGTGCGACGGCTCTTGAGCCACACGAGCGCGAGGGCAACGCTGGCCGTCTGCGCGGTCACCGTGCCAAGCGCCGCGCCCACGGGGCCGAGCCCCATGTGGCCGATAAACAGAAAATCGAGTGCGATGTTGATGATGCATGCCACGCCAATCACGTACATAGGCGAGCGCGAATCGCCCAGGCCGCGAAAGATGGCCGAGAGGATGTTGTATGCGGCGATAAACGGAATGCCTACAAAGCAGATGCGCAGGTAGGCGGCAGTGCCTTCGACCGCTTCGGCCGGCGTGCCAATGAGCGCCACGATCTGCGGGCACAGTGCGAGCAGGACAACGGCCAGCACCACCGAGACGCCCATAAAGAGCGTGATGGTGTTGCCGATGGCGGTCTCGGCGCGGTCGAAGCGGCGCGAGCCTACGGCGTGGCCGACGATGACCGTCGTTCCCATGGCCAGGCCCACGAGCGTCACGGTAATGATATAGAGCGTCTGCGCGCCATTGCCCACGGCGGTGATGCCGGCAGCGCCGCTAAACTGCCCCATCATGTACAGGTCGGCCATGCCGTAGAGCATCTGCAAAAAGTACGAGAGCATATAGGGCAGGGCAAAGACGGCAATGGTCTTGAGGACATTGCCGCGTGTGAGGTCGTGTACCATGGGTGGGGCTTTCTGGCCGGGTTTGTTTACGTACCAGTGTAGTGAAAACCCTATAACGATTGTAGAGTCAAGGTTTGTGATGACGCCGGAGCGAAAAAGTCTCGCGCACCATTATTCCGAGTGAATATGGACACACATCACGAGAACTCGTCGCCGGCGCTAACCTTGCAGAAAACGATTTCGGAATACTTGACACCATTATTCGGCGCGCAATAATACGTGCGTTTGCGAACAACGTTTGATGGGGGTTGAACCTGCGTGCGCAATCTCAAAATACTGTTTTCCTATCTAGGGACATACCGTCGCGATGCCATCCTCGGCGTGTTCTTTGTGTCGGTCGAGACGGTGCTCGAGCTGTTTATCCCGGTCATCATGGCCAACATCATCGATGTGGGCGTGCCTGCGGGTGATATCAACTACATGCTGCTGCAGGGCGCGTACATGTTGGTGTGCGCTGCGCTTTCGCTGGTACTGGGCTTGGGTTATGCCCGCACGTCCGCCCGCGTTGCCTCGGGCCTAGGCGCTAACCTGCGCGAGGCCGAGTACAAAAAGATTCAGACGCTCGCTTTTGGTAACCTGGACAACTACGACGCCAGCTCGCTCGTCACCCGCATGACCACGGACATCACCGTTATCCAAAATGCTGTGGGCAACGGCTTTCGCCCTATGGTGCGCGGCCCGGTGACGCTTATCGTCGGCCTTATCTACGCGCTGATGCTGTCGCGCCCGCTCGCCACCGTCTTTGCGATCATCTTGCCCGTGCTGGCAATCGTACTGGGCGCCATCACCTATCGCGTCAGTCCGCTCTACCGCCAACTCCAGACCTCGATGGACCACCTCAACGGCGTGGTACAGGAGGACCTCACCGCCGTGCGTGCCGTCAAGGCCTACGTTCGTACCGAGCACGAGGGGGCCAAGTTCGACACCGTCAATACCGAGCTCGCCGGCACGGCGACCAAGACCTTCGGCACCGCCGTGCTCAACCTGCCGGTGTTTCAGCTGTCGATGTACGTGGCTGCGCTCTCCATCCTGTGGATTGGCGGCCGCATGATTCTCGCCGGCAAGCTGGGCGTGGGCTCGCTCACGGGCTTTATGAGCTACGTGCTGCTGATCATGAACTCGCTTATGATGATTTCCAATGTGTTTTTGCTGCTCACGCGCGCTCTCACGAGTGTGGGCCGTATCGCCGAGGTGCTCGATGAGGAGCCCTTTATCGCCAACCCCGCGGGAGACCTCGCGATTGCGGCGCCAGCGGACGGCAGTATCGAGTTTCGCGACGTTTCCTTTAAATACCGCGCGGATGCAGCCGAGGATGTGCTCGAGCATATCGACCTTCGCATCGAGAGCGGCTCGACGGTGGGCATCCTCGGCGGCACGGGCTCGGGCAAGAGCTCACTTGTGCAGCTGATTGCGCGCCTGTACGACGCTACCGAGGGCGCCGTGCTTGTGGGCGGACGTGACGTGCGTGACTACGACCTCGCGACCCTACGCGACGCCGTGGGCATTGTGCTGCAAAAGAACGTGCTGTTTACGGGCACCGTGCGCGAGAATCTGCAGTGGGGCAATCCGCAGGCGTCGGACGATGAGCTCCTCGCGGCTTGCCGCGCGGCGTGCGTGGACGAGTTCCTTGATCGCATCGGCGGGCTGGACGGCGAGTTGGGCCAAGGCGGCGCCGGTGTCTCGGGTGGCCAGAAGCAACGCCTGTGCATCGCGCGCACGCTGCTCAAGCATCCGCGCGTGCTCATTTTTGATGACTCCACCAGCGCGGTCGATATGGCGACCGACGCTAAGATTCGCGAGCACATCGCTCGGATCCCCGATACGACCGTGCTCATCATCGCCCAGCGCATCGCGAGCGTCATGGATGCCGATCGCATTGTGGTGTTGGACGACGGTCGTGTCCACGGCGTGGGTACGCACGAGGAACTGCTGGCGGGAGACAACATCTACCAGGAGATTTACGCCTCGCAGATGGAGTTTGCGGGGAACGCGGACGCCGGCGACGGCAGCGACGATGGCTGCGCGAATGGTCCGTTTTCCTCCGTCGCATGCGGATCACCCTTGGAAGGGGGTGAGCGCCGTGCCTAAGACCGCAGCCCAAGCACGCCCGGCCGACCTCAAGCGCACCGTGCGCCGCTTGCTCTCCTACATGGGGCATGCCAAGTTCTCGTTGCTCGCGGTGGGCGTGCTCGCCTCCGTTGCCGCCATCGCGAGCCTCGCCGGCACCTACATGGTGCGCCCCATCGTTAACGGTTTGGCCACGGGCGGGGAGGAACTGCTCGCCAAGCAGGTCATCCTGACGGCGATCATCTACGCCGCGGGCGTGCTTTCGGCCCTGGGCTACTCACAGATCATGGTGCGCGCGGCCCAACACGTGGTGTCCGATATTCGCCGCGACCTGTTCGCGCACATCCAGACGCTGCCGCTCAGTTATTTTGACAGCACGCGCTCGGGCGACATCATGAGTTTTTTCACCAACGACGTCGACACCGTCTCCGAGGCGCTTAACAACAGCTTTGCCAACGTGATTCAGGCCGCCATTCAGGTTGTGGGCACCACGGCCATGCTCATCATCCTTAACTGGCAGCTCACGATTATCACACTCGTGTGCGATGCGGCCATTGTGCTGTATGCGCGCTACTCGGGCGCGCGTTCTAAGCGTTTCTTTGCCGCCCAGCAGGCATCGCTTGGCGACCTGGACGGATATATCGAAGAGATGGTCTCGGGCCAAAAGGTCATCAAGGTCTTTAACCGCGAGGCAGCGAATGTCGCCGGCTTCACCTGCCGCAACGACGAGCTTCGCCGCACCGGCACCGCCGCCGTGAGCTATGCTAACTCCATGGTGCCCATGACCGTCGTGATTGGCTACGTCAACTATGCCATCGTCGCCGTGGCGGGCGGCATGCTCTGCATCAAGGGCCTGGCCGATGTGGGCGCGCTTGCAAGCTACCTGGTCTTCGTTCGCCAGGCGGCCATGCCCATCAACCAGTTTACGCAGCTGGGCAACTTCTTGCTCAATGCGTTGGCCGGTGCCGAGCGCCTGTTTGCGGCTATGGACCTTAAGCCCGAGGTGGACGAGGGCTGCGTGGAGCTGGTGCAGACGGGCGACGCCGCGTGGGCGTGGAAGATTCCCGAGGGCCAGGGCGTGGGCGCGTACGGGCACTTGCATGACGTGGCAGCCGTTGATGAGTCGGGCCGCGCGGTGGCCGCCGACGGCACCGAGCTCACGTGCGGCTTGGTCCCGCTTGCCGGCGACGTGCGCTTCCATGCCGTGGACTTTTCCTACGTGCCGGGCACCCGTGTGCTCACGGATCTCAACCTGTTTGCCAAGCCAGGGCAAAAGATCGCGTTTGTGGGCTCGACGGGCGCCGGAAAGACGACCATCACCAACCTCATCAACCGCTTCTACGAGGTCGATGACGGCGAGATCACGTACGACGGCATCGACGTCAAGCACATTGCCAAGGCCAGCCTGCGCGGGTCGCTCGGCATTGTGCTGCAGGACACGCACCTGTTTAGCGGCACCATTGCGCAGAACATCCGCTTTGGCAAGCTCGACGCGACCGACGAGGGGGTGCGCGCCGCTGCCGAGGCCGCCTGCGCCGATTCGTTTATCCGCCGCCTGCCGCGGGGCTACGACACACCGGTCACGGCCGACGGCGCCAACCTGTCGCAGGGTCAGCGTCAGCTGCTCGCCATCGCGCGCGTGGCCGTCGCCGATCCGCCGGTGCTCATCCTGGACGAGGCCACGAGCTCCATTGACACGCGTACCGAAAAGCTCATCGAGCGCGGTATGGACCGCATCATGCGCGGACGCACCACGTTTATGATCGCGCATCGCCTGTCCACCGTCCGCGACGCCGACGCCATCATGGTCCTCGAACACGGCCGCATCATCGAGCGCGGCACGCACGAAGAGCTGCTCGCCCAGCACGGCGAGTACTGGCAGCTGGCGCATGGCTTAAAAGAGCTGGATTAACCCGTTCGAGCACGATGCTTTGACCCCTCCGTGCCCCTCACTTCGCCTCAAACCATCACAACATTCGACGTTTTTTGCCAAAATCGGGAAAAGCATCGAATCTTGTGATGGTTTTTCTGCCACTCGACTGGGTGGAATCGCTTTCTTGCGCACGAAGGTGTGCGGACCCGTGGGCAGGGGAATAAGGTTGGTTATCCGACTCCATTGGAGGGCTCATGGACCTGCCGATCGTCCTGTCCCATAAGACTGCCTGGCTGTACCACAACGTGGCGCGCCCGTCCGAGCCGCTCTCGCGAGCAAGCAGCCTATACGATGAGGACTCGCTTGCCAACGACGCGGAGCCGACCGCGAGCCTGCCCAAATTGGGGCTCGATGCCAAAGGGCTGAGGGCTTCAACGGCAGCTGGGATCGTTACCGACTATCTGGTTTCGCTCGGTATTCCACGAGAAGAGCTCGATCATGTCGACACGCTCGTCAACTTCGATTTTGAGCGCTCGACGCCGGCTGGATTTAGGTGCCACGTGTTTGGGGCGCCGGTACCTCCGGGCCATCTTATCGAGGTGGCAGAGGGCCTTCTGGTGGTTGATGAGGTCATGTGCTTTGTCCAAGCGGGTTCGTGGATGAGTGAGCCCGAGCAGCTGGAATATGGCTACGAAATCTGTGCCCGATACCATTTGAATCATCTGTCGACAGGCGATTATATCGAGATGGGGCAGAGGTATACCGTTGCCGACTTGATTGCCTATTGCAATGAGAACCGATCTCGTCAGGGGGCTATACGCGCGGCCGCCGTGCTCAAGCGCGTGCACGATGGCGCGCGGTCGCCCATGGAGACGGCCACCGCAATCATGGTCGTAGCAAAACGTTCCCAGGGCGGGCTGGGATACGCCAAGATCGAGCTCAACCATCGGGTCGATGTTTCCAACGAGTTCAAATATCTCGCAAAGGCCGGGTATTTCGAGATCGACGTATATGCGCCTGCGAGCGGTACGGGGATTGAATACAACGGCTCGGACCATCTTGATAAACAGCGCAGCGCGTCGGATGCGGAGCGTATGACCGTACTGAGCGCGCTGGGCTTTAGGATGATCGTCCTCACCGGGACTCAGTTTGCCCATCAGCTGCAATTGCATCGGGCGATGAACGCTATCGCACTCGCTATGGGTCTCAAGTGCGACCGAAGCGAAGCGTTCCAGAAACGTCAAAACGACCTGCGAGAATTCGTGATTCGGCACTGGGACGGCGGCCTTTAGAGGCGCTTTGGTCCTTCTGCGGGGTGCCGTGGGCAGACAAACCATCACAACATTCGACGTTTTTCGCCAAAAACGGGAAAAGTATCGAATGTTGTGATGGTCTGTGCTGAGGATGGGTTTGGAAAGCCCGTTTTGCTCAAAGCGACCTGTCCTGTCGTACGGGTGTCGGCATGATTCTCTCGTGGGGTATTATGTTTTCCGAAGAATAAAACGCCGCGCGAGGGGAGGGCTGCGTGGACGGGCACGTGCAACATGACGGTTTTGGCCGCGATATCAACTACCTGCGCATTGCCGTTACCGACAAGTGCAATTTCCGCTGCATCTATTGCATGCCGGCCGATGGCGTGGCGCCCCGCGCGCACGACGAGCTGCTCAGCGCCGAGGAAATCGCCCGCTTTGTGCGCTTGGTGGCGGGGGAGGGCATTCGCCGCGTGCGTCTGACGGGCGGCGAGCCGCTGGTCAGCCGCCGTATTATTCCGCTCATTCGTGATATCCGCGCGATTCCGCAGATCGAGGACATCTCGCTCACCACCAACGGCGCCCTGCTGCCCAAGCTGGCGCCGCAGCTCAAAGAGGCGGGACTTAACCGCGTTAACATCTCGCTCGACACGCTCGACCCTACGCTCTTTGGAAAGATCACGCGCCTGGGTCGACTCGAGCAGACCATGGCTGGCATCGACGCGGCGCTGGCTTGGGGCTTTGAGCCCGTTAAGGTCAACTGCGTTGTAGTGCGCCGGCTCAACCAGGATGTAGCGGCCCTCGCGCGGCTCACGCTCGACCGCCCTATCCACCTGCGCTTTATCGAATACATGCCCATCGGCGACGAGCGCACCAGCTCGCATTGCGCTGTGGACCCGCATGCGCCCGCGCTCAATCCCGAGCTGTGGGACGCGAGCGATACCGTGCCGAGCGACGAGCTGCGGGCGCGCATCAATGCCGGGGCCACCGCGGCGGGACTGGGCGAGCTCGAGCCGCTCGACATCAACGACGCTCCTGCCGGCGCGGGCCCTGCGCGCTATTGGCACTTTCCGGGCGCGGCGGGAACGGTTGGCTTCATTAGCGCCATGTCCAACCATTTTTGCGCGAACTGCAACCGTCTGCGCCTGACGGCCGATGGCAACGTGCGTCCGTGCCTGTTCAGCGATGCCGAGTATTCGGTGCGTGAGGCGCTGCGCCGTGGTGATGATATGCAGGTACTTTCGATTTGGCGCGATGCCGTGGCCCACAAATCGCAGGAACACGCGATAATTGAGGGCACGCAACGATTTATGTCCCAAATCGGAGGATGATCATATGGCCAAGAGCAGGTACGCCGATGCCACCAAGGCCGCTCGCAGGGCCGCGATGTCTGCCCACAAAGCCACGGCTGCGGCGAATGCTGGCAACGCCGACGCGTCCGCGCAGCCGTCTGTCAGCACTGCCACCGAGTCCGCCCGCGACGCCCGTCGCGACGAGCTGACGCATGTGGACGCCAAGGGCGAGGTACGCATGGTCGACGTGTCCGACAAGGCCGAGACCCATCGCATCGCCATCGCCGAGGGCACCATCCTCATGCACCCCGAGACGCAGGCTATGGTGCTGCAGGACCGCGCCAAAAAGGGCGACGTGCTTGCCTGCGCGCGCGTGGCGGGCATTATGGCCATCAAGCGCACGAGCGACATTATCCCCATGTGCCATCCGTTGCTCATTACCAAGAGCAAGTGCGACATTGCGCCCATCGCTCCGGCGGGAACGCCTGTCGATGACGTGCCCGAGGGCTGGGCGCCGGCGCGCGCGGACGGGCAGGTTGGCTTTCACGTACTGGTCACGGCCGGCGTGACGGGCAAGACGGGTATCGAGATGGAGGCGTTGACCGGCGCGAGTGCCGCGTGTCTGACCATCTACGACATGTGCAAGGCCGTCGATCGCGGCATGGAGATCGTCGACGTGCGCCTGCTGCACAAGGAGGGCGGCCGCTCGGGCGTGTGGGATCGTGCAGAGCGTCAGGCCGCTGCTGTTGAGGCCGTGGCCGCTGACGGTGCCACACTCACAAGCGCGCCCGTCGCCGTCGCGCCCGTAGCTCCTACTCCGGCTGTCCCCGCGATCGCGTTTATCGGCTACCAAAACTCGGGCAAGACCACGCTCGTCGAGAAGGTCATTGCCGAGCTCACCCGCCGCGGCCTGCGCGTGGGTTCGCTCAAGCATCACGGGCACCACGGCTTTGATATCGATGTGCCCGCTAAGGACACCTGGCGTCATCACCAGGCCGGATCCAAGCACGTGGGCCTCATCTGCGCCACGCGCTGGGCGGAGTACGCCGACACGCGTGAGGAGGACGAGATGCCCGCGCGCGAGCTGCTGTCGCGTTACAACGATGTCGACGTGGTGATCATCGAGGGCTACAAGACCGAGGGCTTCGACAACATCGTCGTCGCGCGCTCCGGTGTCGACCGTCTGCGCGGCAAGAGCTCGCTCGACCTGGTCGACGGTCACACGCTGGCCCTTGCCTGCAACGAAGCCCTGGCGCGTCAGGCCTTCGACGCCGGCTTTGCGACCCGAGCCATCAACATCAACGACGCCCGAGCCATCTGCGATCTCATCCAAGACCACCTTCAGGCTTGACGCTGCGCCGGCCCCAAGCACCCCATCTCGCCCCTCAAGCCGTCGCTCGCGTACCAAAGTACGCGTCGCTCCTCTTTCGGGGCGACCTGGGACACTTGGAACCGGCTCGCTGCGCTGCCATGGCAGGTTTTATCTGGGCAAACGTCACTTCCACCACAAGGGGGGCGGGCACCTTTGTGGTGGATTTTGCTTTGCAGTAAAAACCATCACAACATTCAGCGAAAATCGCGATTTTGCCGAAAAACGTCGAATGTTGTGATGGTTTGCGCCCCGGGCCAGGCCATCCTGCGAGTCCGGCCACCACAAAGGGGCCAGGCACCTTTGTGGTGGTTTTTGCTTTAGTAGATGTGTGGGACATGTCTTACAATCTACCAAGTAGTTCATGACGGGCGAAAAACGGAGAGAAGGGTCCTGATGCGTCCTTAATGTTTCATGCGGATAGATTGATTTGACAGACGGTGGCGAATGCCCGCCGTCCGCATTCGTACGAAACAAGGAGTCTCCATGCTCGCCTCTCTTTTCTCAAAGCCTCAACCTTCGCTGTCCGTGCAGGCCAAACGCCTGGTGGCGATGCGCTTTCTCATCTACACCGGTTTTCAGACCAGCTACTTCATCGGCGTCATCGGAACGCTCACCTATGCAGACGATGCCTCGGTCGTGGCGACATCGCTGGCCGTCCTGTTTATGAACGTATTCGTGATCTTGGGATCCTTTGCGGGTGGCGCGGCGCTTGACGCCTGGGGCCCGCGCCGTCATTTCTTGCTGAGCATCGTGGGCACGTTGGCAACCGGCGCGGCGATCCTCGTTTTTGGCAGCGCGACCGGCATCGTCCTGCTCGGCGCGGTGCTCCTGGGCTTTGTGATGGGATTCGCCCAGCCCATCGCCACATCCTATCCAGCCTACCTCACTGACGATCCTGTCGAGCTCAAAGACATCAACTCCGCCATCGCCATGTTCTCCAACGTGAGCATTATCGTCGGCCCCACACTGGGCGGCTTTGTCGCGGCGGCTGCGTCGTCGCGCGCGGTGTTCGTGCTCATGATGATCTTTACAGTGTTGGCGCTCGTCGCTGGTTGGGGCTTTAGGCCGCAGACCAGCCATGTCGCCGGGGATGCGGATGCCGATTCGGCAGAGGAAGGGGAGCGTGCGGGACAAAGTCCCGATCCCAACGCATCTTCCCGCGCTACCTTCGCAGCCAGCATCAAGACGGTCTTCACCAACAGCGTCCTCGCCCTGCTGTTCTGCATTATTTTCCTTTCAAACTTTGGCTACGGTGCCTTCGATCCGCTGGAGTCGTTCTTCTACCGCGATGTCCTGCACGTCGGTGTCGAATGGATGGGTTGGCTCTCGTCGGCCAGCGGTGTGGGCGCGGTGCTGGGCGCCGTGGCCGCGCTCCGCTTGCCGCCGCACCTGGTCAACCTAAAAACGCTGCTCGTGGCGCTTATGTCCGTGGGTCTGGGAAGCCTGCTCTACGTGGGAACGCCGTACGTGGGCGTGGCCCTCGTCGGCCAGATTGCCCTGGGCGTGGCCTGGGGCGTCGTCAATCCGCTCCACAACACGATCGTGCAAACGACGGCTCCGCTCGAGCAGCTCGGTCGCGTCAACTCGGTCATGGGCTTTGGCAACATGTTCGCCGGCGTGGCCCCGCTGGCGATTGCCCCGTGGCTAGCAGCAACATTTGGCGTGCAACAGACACTCGTAGGCGCGGGCCTGGTCGTAACGGCAGTTCCCGCAGCGCTGCTGCTGTTTGGACGCGGGCATCTGGATCGTGCTGCAGAGCGGTAAAACCGTCACAACATTCGATGAAAATCGCGATTTTGCCGAAAAACGTCGAATGTTGTGATGGATTGCGCTGAGACCCGAGCACCACAAGCCACCACAAAGGGGACAGGCACCTTTGTGGTGGTTTTTGCTCCTGCGTGCCGTGCTCGCGCCTTGGTATACCATGTACTCCATTTCCAATCGCTTCCCACACCGCCACACTACCCAGAAAGGGCCCCATGGACGCCACCTTCGGCCACATCAAAGCCGTGTTCTGCGATATCGACGGCACGCTGCTCACAAGCGAGCACACGGTGTCCCCGCGCACCGTGGTCGCGATCCGCGCCCTGCGCGAGCGCGGCGTGCTCTTTGGCCTGTGCACCGGGCGCGACGCCCACGCGACCGAGGCTATGTACGAGCTCTGGGGCATCGACGGCCTGGTAGACGTGATGGTGGGCTGTGGCGGCGCCGAGGTCATCGACCGCGCGCACGGCATCAACGAGCTGAGCTACCCGCTGCCGGGCGAAACCATCGCGCGCATCTGCAAGCACATGGCGGACCTTCCGGCAACGCCCGTTTGCCCCCGAGACGGCGTGTTCTACGTTCCCGAGACCAATGCATGCGTCGAGCATCTATCGCGTGTCGACGGCGTGCCCTATAAGGTGGTCGATTTTGCCGAGTTCTTGCGCGAGCCGCAGCCCAAGGTGATGTTTACCATGGCGCCCGAGGTGATGCCGCAGGTCATCGAGCGCGCATCGACGTTCGCCGATGACACCGTTAAGGCGGCCGCCCTGCAAACCACGCAGCGCCTCTACGAGTTCATGGATCCGCGCGTGTCCAAGACGCGCGGCCTTGTGCGCGTGGCGGAGCTCAACGACATGGAGCTCCAGAACATCTGCGTGTTTGGCGATGCGGATAACGACACCTGCATGGTGGCCGACGCCGGCGTGGGCGTGGCCATGGCAAACGGCAGCGATGCCACCCGCGCCGCTGCGGACTTTGTAACCGCCAGCAACGACGAAGACGGCATCGCGATCTTTATCGAGGAGCATCTGCTGTAGCGCTGGGGGAGAATCACCGCAAAGGGGACAGGCACCTTTGTGGTGGTTCGATCAGGCGTCCCGGCAACCGATTGCCGGGACGCTTTTTTGTCCCGTGGCGAATCGATGCGGTGAACAAACGACCACTCACAGCCAAATATCGACCGTTCACAGATTGAGTGGGTTAAAACAAAATGTTGTGCAAATAACAACAGAGTGTTATTTACCTCTATTTGCCAACAATTCTACCTGTGGTTTTCTAAAACTGAAAAATCGAATAACACTGCATAAGTTGAACAAATGTCAAGAAATAAGACTCTGAGAAAAGAAATTGATTGAAATGGGCTTTTCGTTGTTTAAACAATGAGTAATAATATGCATATTGAGCGCGAGCAATTATAGGTTGTGCGCCCAAGGTTAATTTGTGAAAGAGCAAGATCGCAGTCTCTTGGGGGGAGGCATCGATGGCGGCAAATTCGGATAAATCTAAGCAGAACAATAAAGCGGCACATCGTGTACTAGCAGGTGTTTTGTGCGGAGCTTCCGTTTTGAGCCTGGTGCTGTCGCTCGTTATGCCCCCGATCTCGCAGGCCATCGCCAACGACGCCCAGACAGTTTCTGCCGAGGAAACTGTAATGGGGGGGGGTTCCTCAAGTGAGTCCGCTGCTGTAGGTAACACCAGCGAGGATGCCGAAAACCAGAATAGCGACGAGACCGATGGCGGCGAGTCTGGCTCTTCAAATAGTGTTGAGCAGGCTCAGAGTGCGAATGCGGCTTCAGCGGGAGCGACGGCCACCGTGAAGCCGGGAATTTACGTTCCCACGTCTATCGGTATCGGTACGAATATCAATGTCTCAACCCCTGATCCCGGCGTGGCCACCTACGTCGGCCGCGACATGTACATCGGTGGCAAGCCGAGCGATAAGCCGAGCGACGGCACTATCGATCTTGATGCGGACAACGCCCCCACCGGCTCATATGCCGCTGAGGCGGAGGGCCTTACCGTGGTCCGTGGCAAGCTTGCCATGAATCCACTCAAAGAGAGCTGGCCCTATAATAATAGTGGCGGCGCTGGTTTCCGCTTTGGCACCGTTGGTTTTGGTTCCCAGTTCCGTCCTGTCTACGGCAGCACCGTGCTTGCGGTCGCCGGAATCGACAGTGCGATCACCAAAATGAGCGTTGGTTACAACGGCAACTTGCCGGGGGCGACTACCGTTGGCGCTTGGAACAAAGGCGCTTGGGTCGGACAGCAGAGACCTTTTGAGGGCGCGACTCCTTCCGGCTTTGCCTACACCGCGCAAATCGCAGGCCCCATCACATACTGGCGCGATAGCGACTATAAACGCCAGTCTGTGGTGACAATGCAGGGTAATTGGTACGAGGGCTTGTCTGCTCTGGAAAGCACCCTGTTCAATAAAGCTGTTGATTTGACTAATGTCAACGGTAACGATTATTCGAGCTATAACGGTACAAATGGATACCTCTCGAAGCTATCGAAACAGCTCGACTCGTTTGAAGATACCGGCGAGGTGGATGTCAACGGCTTTGCAGAGCCTAATAGCAACTACGTCATCAACAAGTACAATAACGACGGAACAAGCTATACACTCAAATTCGATGGTAGCGACGATGGTAGCGGCAAGTCTGTTTCCGGTGCGCTCGATACCGGAATCCCGAGCAATAAGATTCGCAACACCGAGCGACTCATCACCTTTACCGGCGATGGAACTTCTATGCAACAGGTCTTCACCATCGCCGGTTCCGAGCTCTCCAACTGGAAGAATGGCGTCTACTACCGCGGCGTCGACTTTAAGTTCACCAATATCCCCGAAGGCGCATCCATTGTCGTGAACGTTACAGGTACTAATCCTGTCGAGTTCCACAACGGCTGGCGCTTCTGGTGGGGAGATACAGAAATATCTCGCGGTTACGAGAGTCAGTACGCCAAGAAAGACCTTGACGCGAAATACTCGCTGGCTTCCCAGTCCATCATGTGGAACTTTGTCGATACGCAAAGCCTTACCATTCGGGGCGGCATCGCGGGAGAGGACCGCGCGGACTGGGGATACGGTGGCGCAACTACCGGTGCCAAGTGGACTGACGACGATCCTGCGGCGGCTATGATCGGATCGATTCTCGTTCCCAACGGAAGTTTCGACGACCATGTTACTACCAACGGCCGCGTTTATGTGGGCGTCGATTTCTCAATGAACAGCCCGAAGGTTGCCGCAGCATTTGGTGAGGGTAACTCGGCTTCCGTCATCGACATGGACCAGGAGCGTCACAACTTCCCGTGGTCTGGTTCGTATACACCGGACGGCTCTGCCATTGCGTGGAGCAAGGTCGACGCTGCGGACGCCAAACCGCTCGCGGGTTCCGAGTGGGCCATCTACGCGACCGAGAACGATGCGCAGAACAATGAGAACCGTATCGTCTCCATTGTGGATAACGGCACGAATGACTCCGATCCTACCGTTGGTACCATTCAGTTCAACTACCTGAACCAGAAGGCCAATATTGGCAACCCTGATGACAAGGACTACTTCACGTACTACATTCGTGAGACTAAGGCGCCGGAGGGCTACGAGCTTTCCAATACGATCTATACCTCGAAGATGTTCCACACGGGCGATGAGCTCAACCTTGTGGGCAACGTGGACACCAACGGCAACGAGATTTCCAGTCCGAAGAGAGCCATCGCCAACACCAAGACCACTGGTACAGTGTCTTGGACCAAGGTTGAGGACGGAGATGAGAAGCACGATCCGTTGCCTGGTTCCGAGTGGAAGCTTGCGAAACTGGGTGCCGATGGCTCGACCGAAGTGAAGTCCTGGACCGTGAGCGACCGGTCGAAGTTGAGCGACACCACGTGGGCCAATACCGACGCCACGGATGGCAAGTTCAAGCTTGAGGGCTTGCTGCCGGGCACGTACACGCTTGCTGAGACCCAGGCTCCGTTTGGCTACGAGAAGAACCCGACGGATTTTCGGTTCACGGTGAACACGGACGGTTCCGTCACGTGGGACAAGGACAAAAAGCCGTCTATCGACAAGAGCGGCAACGCGTACATCTCCGATACTCTCACCACCACGTCCGTGGAGATCCCGGTGACCAAATCGGTTCGAAACATGGATTGGCCGAAGGTCGACAAAGTCAACTATGTGCCGTTCGAGTTCAGCATTGAGGCTACGGGGGCAAATAGGGATAGCGCACCCATGCCCGATCCGAAGACTATTTCCGCCGCTCCCGCAGGCTCCACCAAGGTCAACGACATCGTGGCGAAATTTGGGGAGATCACGTTCTCCAAAGATCACCTCGCCACGGTCGATGCTTCAAACCCGACGGGGGAGAAGACCTACACCTACACGCTGAAGGAGGTCGCGCCCGCCACCGGTGCCGTCAATAAGCTCCGCTACTCCAAGGCCGAGTACCAGGTTGCCGTCACGGTGACGGCCGTCATGGTCGATGGTAAGTACACCGGCCTCACCACCTCCACCACGGTCACGCAGGTGAAGGACGACATGGGCAATACCGTGAGTAACACCATCGGCGAGGACGTCGCGCCCGACGCCATTCCCGCCTCCACCTTCACCAACGTGAAAGTCCTCACGGACCTCCCGCTCACCGGCGCGGGATGGACCGAGAACTCCATGCTCCTCGTGGGCGCCGGTCTCATGCTTCTGAGCGGCATCGCTGCGGGAGCGTATTGGTTCGCTACAAAGCGCCGCCAGGACGACCCGTCCGATGGCGCTGGTAGATAGATGTTTATGAATGTCGGGCTCATTTCTGAAAGGGGAATCATGAACCGATTCGTACAAAAGCTGATCGCCGGTGCTGCTGCCGTAGCGATCGCCGTAACCGGCCTGTTGGGCGGCGCGCCCGTGGCCAAGGCTGCGGATCCTGCACAGCCGACGGACGGCACCATCACTATCATCAACAACGATTCCGCTACGTATGACCATACGTTCGAGGGCTGGAGGCTCGCCACCCTGAAGAACGTTACCGTTACCGGTACGGGTGAGAATGCCTCTATCAACTTCGAGATCGATACCACTGACGAATTCGTTAACGTTATTGTCGAAGTCATGAGTGAGATGACCGTGGACGGCAAAAACGTTAAGACCGAGTACGAAACTGACGCTAACTACAACGGTAGCGTGACTGGTACCGAGGCAAACCCCATGGGCTACCTTATCGACAAGGTGTTTAAGACTGGTGGGAATGCTACTGTCGAAAACACTGAGACGCTGTGGAAGAACAGTTCCACTGCTCTCCGTGAATTCGCGACTAAGCTTTCCGCAAAGACCCTGACTTCCTCCGTGGCTGACAATCACAAGACGGATTTCAAGAGCGGTAATGCGACGACCGGCGCGAATGAGTGCAAGCAGGGTTTCTGGTTCCTGATGGACACGACCGCCGATCCGAAGGGCACCGTTAACGCAAATGCTATTGAGTCTCAGTCCATCCCGATGCTGCTTGCTACCAAGCTCGTTAACCCGACTGATCAGGATGCTCCTGACTACGCTGGCGCTACTGCGAACCTGGGCACCGTGACCCTTAAGGCCAACGAACCTTCCATCAACAAGGAGATCACCAAGGTCAACAAGGCTGATGCCGATTCCAAGACCAAGATGAACGCTCGTATCGGCGACACGATCACCTATACCCTTACCACCACGATTCCGGACTACACCGGCTACGTCGACGGCTCCCGCGTGCTGCAGCTTATCGATACCGCTGCTCACGGCCTGAAGGACGTTACGGTTACCAAGGTTAAGGTTGGCGACACCGAGCTTAATGAGGATGCTGACGCCGATAACAACGGCTACGTCCTGAAGCAGGACAAGAATCAGATCGATCCCTTGGACAACTGCAATAAGGTTGACGCTACTGTCACCACGGTTGACCTTGCTCACTACGTTAACACGAACGACAACATTGTCTCTGGCGCTACGGTTACCGTTACCTTGACCGCTGTTGTCGACTCCGATGCCGTTATTGCTGGCGTTGGTAACCCCAACACCGTTGAGCTTGCGTACTCTCGTACCCCGAGCGGCGAAAAGCACCAGGTTCCTGGCCCCACCGTTCGCGTGTACACCTATGACTTCAGCATCTATAAGACCAACATGGCCGGTGACACCGCGCTCTCTGGTGCTCAATTCGCCATTGCCCGCGTGGACAGCAATGCTGAGACCTTCATGACGCAGGACGCTGCGACCAAGGCCTGGAAGAATCTCACTACTGCCAAGCCCGCTGCCGATGCGGACGAGGGCGTGTTCACTACCAGCGCTGACGGCAAGATCGCCATGTCTGGTCTCCCTGCTGGCGAGTACCACGTCTACGAGATTAAGGCTCCTGATGGCTACACCAGCATCGGCCTTCCCGATTTCAAGTTCACCATCACCCCGACGTTTGATACCGCCGGCACGACGGTAACGTCCGTGGCGTACGAGAAGACGACCAATACCGACGGCAATCGCGTCTCCTTCGGTACGGGCGAAACCGCTTCTATGGCTCAGATCAAGAACGCCAAGAATCTCACCGAGCTGCCTATGACCGGTGACCTGGGCATCAAGGTCTTCGTTACTGTGGGTGTGCTGCTCATGGCTGCTGGCGCCGCCTTCGCCCTGAGTGCACGAATGCGCGCTTAATTCCCTAGCTTGATGACGCGGCGAGCGGGCGATCGTCGTCTCCTATCAGCGCCTGCGCGTCGCGTTCTCATCTTCCCTTTCGCCGCACCCCGTCGCGCTTGGACCCGCGGCGGGGTCGGTGCTTTGACCGCGCCCTCGCACCCACACCCCCGGAGGTGAACCACATGGAGGCAATCAAGCCCGTATCGACGATGCGCACGCCGAGCGGCGGTTCGAACCCGGCTTCCCCCAGCCGGCGTAAACCGCCCCTCGTCCTGCGCCTGCTTTCCCTTCTGTGCTTTGCCGCTGGCTTTGTTATCGTGGCCACGCCCCTCGTCCTGCGCGCTATTTCCCAGGCTGAGCAAACGGCCGCAGTTACCGCAGCCCAAAACACCGTGGATGGCTGGCCCTATCCGCAGGCGGAGGAGGCCCTCGCGGCCGCACACGCCTACAACGAGCAGCTGGCCGCCGGCGGTCAGGACGTCATCGGCGAGGTTGTGGACCCGTTCGGTAGCACCTCCGGCGCCTCCACCGCCTCTGGCTCTGAGGATTCCATCGCCTCGCAAGACACCACCTACCAGGGGCTTCTTAACGCGGGATCGGGCCTTATGTGCTCGGTGCGCATTCCTAAGATCGACGTGAACCTGCCCGTGTACCACGGCACCTCCACCGAGGTACTCGCCGCGGGCGCCGGCCACCTGTATGGAACGTCGCTTCCCGTGGGTGGCGCGAACACGCACGCCGTGCTTACCGGCCACCGCGGCGTGCCGGGCTCGCTCCTGTTCACGCGTCTGGACGAGCTGCAGGTTGGCGACTCGTTTTACATCGAGGTGATGGGCGAGGAGCTGGGTTACAAGATCGACCGCATAGACGTGATTACGCCCGACGACGATTCCAAGTTGCGCGTGACCGCCGGCGAGGACCGCGTGACGCTCATGACCTGCACGCCCTACGGCGTGAACTCGCACCGCCTGCTGGTATCGGGTGTGCGTGCAAGCATTCCGGATGAGGTTCCCGTGCCCGAGGAGGCGCAGGGCATCAACACCACCGCGGTGGCGCTGGGCGTTTTGGGCGCGCTGCTGGCGATTGTTGTGGGTCTCGTTGTGGCCGGGCACGTGCGCAAGAAGCGGCGCGCCGCGCAGCGTGCCGCCGTTGCCGCCGCGGTGACGTTGGACGCCGACGCGGCTGCTGGCGATGGCGGAAACGGGTGGACCGCGGGAGCCTCCAGGTTTGCGGCCCCCTTCGCCTCCTCTGCTTCAGCCTCCTCGGCTTCCCCCGATTCCGATGCTGATTCTCCCGAGTATCGCGGGCGACACCTGCGCTAGCGCCCGCGTCGGTGCTCAATATCGCTCGAAGTGTAGCGCCTTCGCTCGCTTCCTGGTCATTTGCCAGAACCGCGGCGCGATCCCGAACATGCCGTACGACGCGATGGTCGAGCTTCCTGCCTACATCGGCAAGAACGGCCCCGAGGTCATCTCGCGCGACAACATCCCGCTGTTCCAGCAGGGCCTCATGATGCAGCAACTCAACTCCGAGAAGCTCGTGGTCGAGGCGTGCATCGAGGGTTCGTATGAGAAGGCGCTCAAGGCGTTCACGCTCAACAAGACGGTCCCGTCCATGACGGTGGCCAAGGAGATTCTCGACGACATGATCGAGGCCAACAAGGATTTCTGGCCTGTGCTTAAGTAACGAGACCTTCGACGACGGCCCGACTGCGAACGGTTCGCAGCGGCCTTTGAGGTTCATAGGCTCCCCCTGGGGTACATCCCAGGGGGAGCCTCTCAGAAGCGCCCGAGGGGCGCTTTTTGTGTATATGGAGGCAAAAGGGATATGCAGTCTTTATATACGGCCTCCTTTTAGGAGGGTCGATTTCTCCGGTTGATTTCCAATCTCAGCTGAACACATTGAGCGGATAGGCCGTTTCCGCAGTTAGCCGAAAGCCCCCGGGGTCCCTCCCGGGCCCCGGGGCGGCATTTTCCCAGTTGAAGGAACGGTGGAGATGTGTTTCGGTGGGTCCGGTGGCCATACTCCGCTCTCCGCCCGGCACCTCTTCCAAGGGAACCGACGAGGGCGCCGGCGCCCAGTATGTCTAAGAGAACGGTTCTTTGGGCAATACTGCTTATGATTTTACGACTGATGATAAGGGCGAAATCAGCGTCAAGGGCCTCGATGCTGGCGCCTACACGGTCGAGGAGACCCATACGCTCCCCGGCTATAACACCGTGCCCAAATTCACGTTCACCATTACTGCCACGGGTCTTAATCAGAACGAGGGCGAGAATACGTTGACGGTGACCACATCCAAGAATGGCTCTGGTCTCGTCACCAATTCCTCTTCTGGTGGCGGCACCGTTACCCTTACCGTCAAGAACAAGAAAGGCTCCGGCCTCCCGCTGACCGGTCTTAACGGCGTGACCTTCACTTGGATCGCTGGCAGCGCAGTGCTGTGCATCGGCGTGGCACACCTCATCCGCAGCCGTAAGCAGGCTGAGGAGTCCGAGCACGAGTAACGCTCGCTCACCCATCACTTTGGCAGGTGGGATGTGATGGCCATGAGACTTGCGGACACTTTTCTCGTCCATCTACGCTCTTGCTTTGCCATTCTCTTTTCGGGGCAAACTCCGCACTGGAGTTTGCCCCGTTTTTTGATAACGCAGCTAAGCCTCCATTGTCCGGAGGATCGGACGTATGGCTATCGAACAAATGTTTGCAAATGTTGCGTTCAGCAGGCGCAAACGCGTGCGCTCGCAGTAAAATACCCTTGCGACGCATTCCGTGCGCGGGCGGCCGACGACTCGATCGGAGGTCCCCAAATGCTGAAATTCCTTAACGTGCTCGCCGCCCTCGCGGCGGTGGGCTCGTTCGTCATCGCGTTTTTTGACTCGTATGAGGTTCGGTTTAAGGTCCGTAGGCGCACGCGCGGTGCGGACGGTAAAAGGCATTTGCGCCGCAAGCGCAAATAAGAATGCCCGGGGGTCGGATCCCGGGCATTTAACTAAAGCTGAAAACTAGGCCGCCCGCGCTCTCGTACACTTACGCGGGATGCGTCGTTTTCTATTGACATTGTATCCCGAATCGCCCCGCCGATCCGGGACATTCTGAAAACTCAAATGCGGGCTTATGCACGAAAGGAATCTCGTCAATTCCGAAAATTATGTATAATTCCAATATAAACTGGAATCAAACGAAAATGATAGAAATGAACGAAGCGCTAATCTACTTACAAGAAGCACTGGGCCTCTCCGCCAAGGCCAAAACTTGGCCTGGATCCACACGCTTGCCGCTGCATCTGCGGGCGGTTGAGGTCCGCGCTGTTGACGCAAACGGTTTTTCGTTTTTGCTTGCAAGTTTGCCTACTGGCGTCGGGCTTCCCGAGGCTAAGAGAGTCTATAGTCAGCTAGCCTTACGCGCGGAGACTCCTGTTGTCGTTTCGTTTCCTGATGCCGATGCACGTCAGCGCAAAGCATTGATCGCACAAGGGATTCCCTTTGTCTGCCCAGGTAGACAGGCTTTTCTTCCATTTATGGGCACAGCCTGCACGGAGAGGGGCGGTGCCCGGTTTCGCAATCGCGCGACCAAGATGTCACCCAACGCACAGGCTGCCGCAATCTGGGGAGTAGCCCAGGAGCCATATCGTCCCTATGACCTTTGTCGTGCGCTTGGGATTTCGGCAAGCCGCGCGAGTGAGGCCATAACCGAGCTTGTTGACAGGGGGCTCGCGAGGCGCGAGCGTCGCGAGCGACGTGTCGTCGTGTTCCCTGTTGCTGTTGATCTTTTGCTCAGTGAGCACATGGCAGAGCTCTCCTCGCCTGTCTCGAAGGTCTTTTTTGCAAGGAAGACGCCGCAGATCGACTGTCTTGTTGACGCCGGGGAGACGGCGCTCGCCGCGCGTTCGATGCTCGCTGCGCCGGGCATGGAACAAAAGGCCGTCTTAAGAAGTGCATGGCGTCAACTGAGCGACCTCGAAGTCGCAGACGGGGAGTTGCCGGATAACGAGACGGCGATGATCCAAGTGTGGCGCTATGCGCCCGTGTTTGCCGACTCCTCCCGTGTCGACAACATTTCGCTTGCGCTATCTATGGCGGCAATTGACGATGAGCGAATTCAGCTCGAAGTCGATCGAATGTTTGAAAGGGAATATCCATGGCAAGAAGCGCTGTAGAAGGCCTCCAAGAATTTCAACAGCATATGCAAGAAGCTGCAGGATCGTATGCCCTTATCGGCGGCACGGCATGCGACATTTTGCTCGCGGAGGCGGGACTTCCGTTTAGGGCGACTCACGATTTTGATGTGGTAATTGTCGCCGATGACCGGTTGCCTCAGACGGCAGAAGCCATATGGACTTTGGTGCGTGATGGCGGTTACCGCTGCGGCTGGGGCGAAGGCAAAGGCTCATGTTTTTATCGGTTCACAGAGCCTAAGAGGCCGGGTTGCCCCCATATGATCGAACTCTTCGCGAAGTGCCCCGACTTTCTAAAGGGTCGTGAGGGGATTGATGTGGCGCCAATTCACGTTGATGAAAACATAAGCAGTCTTTCGGCAATTTTGTTGGACGATGCTTACTACAGCTTGTTCCTTCAGGGAATTCGGACCGTAGGCGGCGTTTCGGTCCTGGGTACGGAATACATTGTCCCGTTCAAAGCGAAGGCGTATCTCGACCTAAAAGCTAGAAGGGAAGCGGGGGAGAACGTTGATTCGAAGAAGGTAAAAAAGCATAAACGCGATGCGCTGAGGCTTGCTCAGCTGCTTGGCGAGTCGGAAGGTGTCGACCTGCGCGGAGAACTGAAGGACGATATGATTGCGTTTGTTAAAGATTGTGAGGTGGGCGACGTCAATCTGAAACAGATCGGGGTTGCGGGCGCAACGATGGCGCAGTTGCTTGAGACGATGAAAGCAACATATGGCTTGATTGGTTGAGTGTGGTTACGTGGCCCGGACGGTGCAGTCTAGCTGCGTTGTCCGGCGCGGAAGCTCGCTAATCGGCTATTATTTGTTTAGACAACTTGAGTTGTAGAGGAGTGACCGGCGATGGTGCAGGGCGCCAAACATATGAAGAGCAATAACGCCGCGGCCAACGGTGGCTCAAGCCCCCAACCCGAACTCCAGCCCAAACCTCAACCAAAACCCAAGCGTCGCCGTAAGCGACTGCCGCGCTGGGCTGATCGGCTCATCACCATCGTCATCATCCTTATTGGCGTGGGCCTTATGACCTGGCCGTGGATCTTGGACCGGCTCGAGGCCTCGGGCGTGTTCAACCAGATCAGCACCGTGTCCAGCACCGTGGACGCGCTCTCGGAAGAGGAGCGCGAGCGCATCCTGCTCCAGGCTCGCTCCTTTAACGAGCAGCTGGCGGGCGAGGCCACCGAGCTCCCCGCCGACCAGATTGAGCCCTACGCCCAGCAGCTCATCTTTGACCGCGACCCCATGATGAGCTGGGTCGAGATCCCCTCCATCGACGTGAGCATGCCCATCTACCACGGCACGAGCGAGGAAGTCCTTATGGCGGGCGTCGGCCACCTGGAGGGCACGAGCCTGCCGGTGGGCGGCACCTCGACGCATTGCGTGCTCACCGCGCACTCGGGCATGCGCAACCTGAGCATGTTCGACGACATCCACTCGCTGGAGCCCGGCGACCTGGTGTTGCTGCACACCATGAACAAGACGCTCGCCTACAAGATGGTGGACTCCGAGGTGGTGCTGCCCGAGGAGATGGAGTCGCTAACCATCGAGCCCGGCGCCGACAAGGTGACGCTCGTCACCTGCACGCCCTACGGCGTGAACGACCATCGCCTGCTGGTGCATTGCGTGCGCACCAAGTACAGCAAGAAGGACGTCGACAAGCAAAAATCGCTGGCCGGTCGCCACTGGGGCAAGCGCGAGTTTGCCGTGCTCATCGTGGTCGTAGCCATTGTGCTGTTGCTGCTGGACATCGTGATCCACGCGGTCCGCAAGCGCCGCAAGGCCAAGGCCTCGGCATAAGATATTCTCCAGAACCACCACAATGGGGACAGGCGCCTTTGTGGTGGTCGGGGCTTCCAAACCATCACAACATTCGATGAAAATCGCGATTTTGGCGAAAAGCGTCGAATGTTGTGATGCTTTTCGTTGAGGTCGAGACGGTTTTCGCTATGGACGGTGCGGCTTCGCTGTAGAACCGCCGAACCACGCCCTGCCAACCGCCGTCCTCGTTACGTTTTCGCTGCATTTGGGTAAAGCGCCTGCTCCAAGCCGGCGTTGCCTTGTATACTAGAGCGGTTTAACTGTTATGCGGAAGGGAGCGCCTATGGCACTCAGCGAGAAAGACGTGCGCGGCATCGCCGAGTACGCAAAGATCGCACTGACCGATGACGAGCTCACCCAGATGACGTCCTACATGAACGACGCCGTCCAGATGCTCGAGCCCGTCTTGCAATATGACTTGCCCGACGTGGAGCCCACGTTCCATCCCATCGGAAGCCTGTCCAACGTGATGGGCGATGACCTGCGCGAGCCCGAGCGCGACCTGCCGCTCGACGTCGCGCTCGAAAACGCCGGCAGCGTGCGCGATCGCTACTTCCGCGTGCCGTCCATTTTGGGAGAGGGGGAGAGCGAGTAATGGCGCAGAGCTTCGATTCCCTTACCGCCGCTCAGATCGCCGCGGGCGTTGCCGCCGGCGACTTTACCGCTACCGAGGTGGCCCAGGCCTCCCTTGCTGCCATCGAGGCGCGCGAGGGCGGGGTCCAGGCATTCCTGCAGGTGGCGCCCGAGCTTGCGCTCGAGGCCGCCGCGCGCGTGGATGCCGACCGTGCCGCAGGCAAGCCGCTGCCCCCGCTTGCGGGCGTGCCGCTGGCCATCAAGGACAACATGAACCTTGTGGGCACGCGCACCACCTGCGCTTCTCGCATGCTCGAGGATTACCAGAGCATCTACACCGCTACCTGCGTCCAGCGCATGCTCGATGCCGGCTGCCTGCCCATGGGCAAGGCCAACATGGACGAGTTTGCCTTTGGCAGCTCCACCGAGAGCTCGGCGTTCCACCGTACCAACAACCCCTGGGATACCGAGCGCGTGCCCGGCGGCTCCTCGGGCGGCTCCGCTGCCGCCGTCGCCGCGGGCGAAGTCGCGCTTTCGTTGGGCTCGGACACCGGCGGCTCCATTCGCCAGCCGGCGTCGCTGTGCGGCGTGGTGGGCTTTAAGCCCACGTATGGCGCCGTGAGCCGTTACGGCGTGGTTGCCTTTGGCTCGTCGCTCGACCAGGTGGGCCCCTTTGGCCGCACGGTCGAGGATGTCGCGCTGGCCATGAACGCGCTTACCGGTGCGGGCCACGATCCGTACGACTGCACCAGCCAGGATTGCGCCGTCGACTTTACCGAGCACCTCAACGACAGCATCGAGGGCAAGCGCGTGGGCATTATCCCTGCGTTTATGGAGGCCGAGGGCCTGACGCCCGAGGTCAAGGCCGCTGTTCATCGCGCCGCCCAGGAGCTGCAGAACCAGGGCGCCGAGCTGGTCGAGGTCGACCTGCCGCACCTGGATGCCGCCATCGCTGCCTACTACGTCATCGGCCCGGCCGAGGCGTTCTCAAACCTGGCCCGCTTCGACGGCATTCGCTACGGCTATCAGGAGGAGGGCTGCGCCAACCTGTCCGACCAGAGCTCGCTTTCGCGCGCCCACGGCTTTGGTGCCGAGGCCAAGCGCCGCCAGATGCTCGGCGCCTACCTGCTGAGCTCGGGCGTGTACGACAAGTACTACTACGCTGCGCAAAAGGCCCGCACGCTCATCACGCAGGACTACGACGCCGCGTATGCCAAGGTGGACACCATCCTTATGCCCGCCTCGCCGCGTACGGCCTTTAAGTTTGGCGAGATCAGCGACCCCACGCAGATGTACCTCTCCGATCTGTACACTATCTCGCTCAACATTTGCGGCAACGGCGGTATCTCGGTGCCGCTGGGCCTGGGCGAGGACACCAAGCTGCCCGTTTCTGCCCAGCTGGTTGGTCCGGCCTTTAAGGACCGTCAGCTGCTCACGTTTGCCCGCGCCCTGGAGCGCGGCTTTGCCGATGCCGCCACGGGTGCGCCCGCGCTTTCCGTCGCGCCCGATTTTGCCGGGAAGGGAGGCGAGCTGTAATGAAGGAGCTTTCCGAGGTCCTGCAGGATTGGGAGGCCGTGATTGGCCTGGAGATCCATACCGAGCTCACCGCACTCGATACCAAGATGTTCTGCAACTGCAAGCTCAGCCACGATGACGAGCCCAACGCCAACGTGTGCCCGGTGTGCCTGGGCCTGCCCGGCGCCCTGCCGGTGCCCAACAAGCGCGCCATCGAGAGCATCGTCAAGGCAGGTCTCGCCACCAATTGCGAGATTCAGCGCCACTCGATGTTCTACCGCAAGCACTACTTCTATCCCGATATGGCCAAGAACTTCCAGACCACGCAGGGTCCGGTCGCCTTTGCCATGTACGGTCACCTGGATCTGGATGTGACCGGTCGCGGTGCCGCCGAGCGCCCCGACTGCGCGTTTGGCGAGGCCGAGGCCCAGAGTCTGGCGAGCGCTTCGGCCAACGCCGAGGGCCTGTCTACGTCCATGACGTCGACCATGCGCGAGGGCAACCAGCGTGCCGGCCACCTGGCCAGCTACGACGCGTCCAGCCTGCAGATGCCCGAGCGTCGCGAGGACGGTTCCTACACGGTGCCCATCCGCATCCTGCGCATCCACATGGAGGAGGACGCTGCCAAGATGGTGCACGTGGGCGGTGCCGAGGGCCGCATTACCGCCGCGGCCGAGTCGCTCGTCGACTACAACCGCTGCGGCACGCCGCTGATTGAGCTCGTCACCGAGCCCGATCTGCGCACGCCCGAGGAGGCTCGCCTGTTTATGGAAAAGCTCCGTCGCATCTTTGTGACGCTGGGCATTTCGGACTGCTCCATGGAGAAGGGTTCCATGCGCTGCGACGGCAACGTGTCGCTGCGCCGCCGCGGCGAGACCAAGCTGGGCACCAAGACCGAGCTCAAGAACCTCAACTCGTTTAAGAGCCTGCATGATGGTCTTGCCTACGAGATCTGTCGTCAGGCCGAGGTGCTCGAGGAGGGCGGCATCATCTATCAGGAGACCCGCCACTGGGAGCCCAGCCGCAAGCGCACCGTGGTCATGCGTGTGAAGGAAACGGCCGACGACTATCGCCTGTTCCCCGACCCCGATCTGGCGCCGTTCGATCTGGACGACGAGTTTATCGACCGCTGCCGTGGCGAGATTCCCGAGCTGCCCGATGCCAAGCGCGCCCGTTTTGAGGCCGACTTTGGCATTAAGGCGGCCGATGCCGAGCAGATTGCCGGCGACCCCGAGTTTGCCGAGTTCTTTGAGGCGGCCGCTGCTGGTACGGCTGGCAAGGAGGCCCAGACGGTTGCAAACCTGCTGGTGAACGAGATGATCGCCTATCTTAAGGGCGCAGGCGTCTCGCTGGCCGAGTCCGGCATCGCGCCGGCTCAGGTGGCAGCTCTTGCCAAGTTGCTCGCGACCGATGCCATCAGCTCCAACCAGGCGCACGAGGTTTTTGAGGCCATGGCCCAGACCGGCGATGACCCCAACAAGATCGTCGACGAGCGCGGTATGCGTCAGGTGAGCGATGCCGGCGCGCTGCAGCCGATCGTGGACGAGGTGCTGGCAAACTGTGCCGATCAGGCGCAGCAGTATCGTGACGGCAACCAGAAGGTCATCGGCTTTTTGGTGGGCCAGTGCATGAAGGCGAGCCGCGGCAAGGGCAATCCGAAGCTCTTCAACGAGTTGCTGAGAACGTCGCTCTCGTAGCTGCGAGGCCGGGGAAGCCCCGAGTCGCCGGGGTATTTCCTCCAAATTTCAAACAGTCCTATGCAAGACGAAGGCCACATTTAGTGGCCTTCTTTGCATGCGGAACTCATTTGGAGCAAACACCCCGGCGACTCGGGGCTTCCCCGGCCAGACGACTCGGCCGTTCGGGTCAGGTGGGCTGAATGGAATAGAGTGAATGGGCGCGCCGTTTGGCGCGCCCATTGTTTTGAAGGGGACTCATTTTGAGCAAGCACCCGCCCTGCCGGGGCTCCCGGGTTCTGCAACGACTCGGCCGTTCGGGTCAGGTGGGCTGAATGAAATTTGGTGATGGGGGCGCCGTTGGCGCCCCCATTTTTTGTGGATGTGGCGCCGGGGCGGTTCCTTGGTCACACCGCGCACTAAGATTTCCAAAAAGTTAACCTTTGTTGACCTCAATAGTTAGATAAACTAAACTATTTTTCAAAAGTGTGCTCGAGCAAACTTATTTACTCGGGTGCTGAGGCACCGTGCCGCGTCCAATGCGGCAAAAGGGAGAATCAACATGAAGAAGTCGACGTTCAATACCCTGCTTGTCGGTGGCGGTTTTCTGCTTGGCACGGCCGGCATCAAGCTGCTTACCAGCGCTCCGGTCAAGAATGCCTGCGTGCAGGGTATCGCGTGCGGCATGCGCATCAAGAACGGCTACCAGGACATGGTCGAGCAGGCCAAGGCTAATGTCGACGACATGGTTGCCGAGGCTGCCTACATCACCCAGAGCGAGGCCGCTGCTGACGAGGCAGCCGAGTAACGCTCCCAGGCACAAACTATGAGATTCTCGATTATTAGCGAGATCCCCGGCAGGACCCGTCTTCAATTGGCGGGTCCTGTGCCAGAGAGCGATCTCGATGCACTTCTTAAGCTCAGCGGCGATATCGACGGCGTGCACAAGGTGCGCGTCTATGGCCGTATTGGCCAGATGGCGCTCGAATATGACGAGCAATGTCGTGCGGGCGTGCTGGCCGCCGTCGGTGCGCTCGATGCCCAGGCCATTGCCGACGCAAAGACGGGTTACGTGATGCAGCTTGAGCCACGCAAGCACAAGCTCGTCATGGATCTTGCCACACTTATCGGCGTCCACTACGCGCGCCGCTGGTTCCTGCCTACGCCGCTGCGTGCGGTGTTTGTCGTGGCCGGTTACATGGCGTTTTTGCGCGCTGCCCTTCATGAGCTGGCGCAGCCGCGCCTGACCGTTCCCGTGCTTGACGCTTCGGCCATCGGCATTTCGTTCGTCAAGCGTGATGTCGACACCGCGGGCCAGACGATGTTCCTGCTCAACGTGGGCGAGCTGCTCGAGGACTACACCCGAGCCATGAGTGAGAACGAACTCATCAACTCGTTGCTCGATGTGCCCGACAAGGCGCAAAAGGTCGTCGGCGACACCGAGGTAAGCGTTGCTGCCACCGAGCTTGAGCCCGGCGATCTGGTTGCTGTGCGCACTGGCATGTCCATCTGCATCGACGGTGTTGTCGAGCAGGGGAGCGCTATGGTCAATCAGGCGACCCTGACTGGCGAGCCGCTGGCCGTCGAGCGCAGCGTGGGCGACGACGTGTTCGCCGGAACCGTCGTGGAAGACGGCAGCATCTTGGTGCGCGTGCGCGGCAATACGGCTCAGACCAAGCTCCGCTCAATCGTCTCGCTCGTGCAGACGGCCGACTCGCTCAAGTCCGAGGGCCAGTCGCATATGGAGGACCTTGCCAACAAGATCGTCCCGTGGAACTTCCTGCTCGCGGGCCTGGTTGCGCTTACCACCCGCAGCCTCATCAAGACCTCGGCGGCGCTGATGGTCGACTACTCGTGCGCACTCAAGCTCACGGGTTCCGTCGCCGTCATGACTGCCATGAGCGATGCTGCCAAGATGGGCGTCATGGTCAAGGGTGCGAAGTACTTTGAGTCGTTTGCCAAGGCCGACACCATTGTGTTTGATAAGACCGGCACGCTCACCGAGGCGCAGCCGCGTCTTGCCTGCGTACTCACCACCGATGGCTGGAGCGAGGACGAGATCCTGCGCCTTTCCGCTTGTTTGGAGGAGCATTTCCCTCATCCGGTAGCACGCGCCGTGGTCAATGCTGCGCGTGAGCGTGGACTCGAGCACCGCGAGCGCCATGCCGCCGTCGAGTACATCGTGGCACACGGCATCGCTTCGTCCATCGAAGGACGTCGCGCGATTATCGGCTCGGCACACTTTGTGTTTGAGGATGAGGGCGCGCAGCTCGAGTCCGACATAAAGGAGCGCATCGAGTCCCAGATGCAGGGCCTGTCGCCGCTGTATCTGGCGGTCGACGGCACCGTTGTGGGCGTGCTCGGTATCGAGGACCCGCTTAAGCCCGGGGTCCGCGAGGCCATCGCCGACTTGCACGCGTTGGGCGTTAAGCACGTGGTCATGCTCACGGGCGACTCGGAGCGCACGGCCGAGCGCATTGCGCGCGAGGCAGGGGTCGACGAATTTAAGGCCGAGTTGCTGCCCGAGGACAAGTACGCCTATGTGGAGCGCATTAAGAGCGAGGGGCGCCATGCTGCCATGGTGGGCGACGGCGTTAACGATTCGCCGGCACTCGGTTTGGCTGACGTGGGCCTGGCGATGGGTGGCGGAAGCGACATCGCCAAGGAGGTCGCCGATATCATCCTGACCGATACGGATCTGGCCGCGATCGTGCGCCTGCGCCGTATGAGCCAGGGGCTTATCGACCGTCTGACGAGTTCGTATTCCAAGGTGATGCTCACCAACTCAGCGCTCCTGGCGCTGGGCATTACCGGCACGATTACCCCGCAGACGTCGTCGTTGCTGCACAATGGCTCGACGATTGCCTACAGCCTGAGCAACGCGAAGGCTTACCTGCATTAGCGTTTTCGATTGAGTATATGGCCTGCACCCTGGCGGCATCGCAGCCGTCAGGGTGCAGGCCTTCTTTTGTTTGACGATATGTTAGCTCGGATATATGCTCGTGCTAGCAATGCTAGTAAATGCTGAAGGTGAGGTTGAGATGGCTACCGTTGGCAGCATGGCACAGGTGAATGTTCGCGTAGATCGCTCGGTTAAAGAGCGCGCCGAGGAAGCGCTGCGGCTTTCGGGCGCCTCGCTGCCCGAGCTCATCAAAAAGGTCGTGGCCAAGGTCGCGCAGGGTGGCGGGCAGTGCGAGGAAGTGCTTGCGGCCGTCGACGACCGGCAGCAGACCGTCGCGCCCGATACTCCGTTCGCCGCGTCGTGGGCAGCGGCAGACCGGCTTTATGCAGATTTGGGCATCGCTACGTCGCCCGTATCCGACGATCGCGGTTGGGACACAATCTATTCCGAAGCCATGGACGAGCGCTATCGCCAAAAGGGGATGATCCTGTGAGCGGGGCTCCCCTCAAAATAATGGTGGACGCCAACGTATGGGTTGATTCGTTTTGCGTCGACCATGCCGAGTCGCTTGCCGCGCGTGCGTTTATTGGGCAGGCGGCGGAGACGGGGGCATTGCTGTTCTTTCCGGTGCATATCGCCAAGGACGTGCTGTACGTTGTCCAACACGAGCTGAAGCGTAGCGTTCTTGCCAGCGGGGGAGCGCTCGACGAGGCATCTGCCCGTGCAATTGGCGATGCGGCGTTGGCGTTTGTTCGGAACATGACCGAAAACGCTACGGCCGTGGGTGCAGACGCATCCGATCTGTGGCTAGCCGACAAATATCTGACGCTCCATCGCGATTACGAGGACAACTTGGTGCTCGCCGCGTGCAAGCGCGCACAGGTCGATTACTTAGTGACCAACGATCACAAGCTGCTCGAACATGCCGATCTTGCAGCGAAGACCCCGCGCCAAATGATGTCGATTCTTGCTTTGGCCGAACGCGGCGGCGCGGCTATCGGTTGACGCGAACTGTTTGCGGGCCTCTTGGACGACGATGCGCCAAGGGACCCGCGTCTGCTATTTACAAAAGCTCGGCCTTAATGGTGGGACTTTCTGCGAGCTGCTCGGCTGCCTTTTCGTCTGAGCTGTCGAGTGCTGCCAGACTGCGGTAGACCCACTCGTTGACCTGGGTGTTCTTGACGCCTGCAGTCTGCATAAGGGTACCTACCTCGCGGATTGCTGCGAGCAGATCGGCCTTGGGACCTGCGAGCTCTACCTCGATGCCGTGGTAGGCGGCCACGCCGCGGTTCTCACTCACGTGGTCGATAAAGCCCTCGACGGTCTCAAGCTGCTGGGCGAGAGCTGCATCATCGTCGGCGTCCAGCGCGACGAGTGCGTTCGATACCGTGAGGGCGGGATGTCCGCAGGGGACAAAGCCTTCGATGACATCCATAGCTTCGGTAATGGTTGAGCCCAGGCCTGCGAGGGCATTGACGAGTTGCTGCTTGGTATCCATGGCGGTCCTTTCGACGGGTCAATTTTGCTTGGCGAAAATATACGTGACGCGATCGGTAGTAAAAGTGCGAAGTGCGGCGCACATTGGGGTCTTCACAGCTCGTGCATAGAACAGCTGTCCGCTTTCAGAACGTGGTAAGATAACACTCCACAAGCGGGGCTCGCCCCGCATGTTCCTTGAAAAGTCGACGGGTGTTGGGTGCTCGTGCCCAATGCCATCCAGACTTTCCCGACATTCGGGGGCGACTGGTTTCGACACGATAGCTCTGAGAGAGGAAGCAAGCCGAGGTCTCCTCGCCTCGTTAAACAGGGGTACCGTCAAATTGAATTGACAACAACTCTTCTTTTGAGCCTATGGCTCTCGCTGCTTAATTTATAGCGGCGCGTCAACCCGGTGATTTCCCCGCCACCGGTGCGACGTCATTTTAGGGGAATGCTCCTGCGCACGTAATCGGTATGGCGCAGGTTAAGACCGAACCGGTTAGGACGCCGCGAGCGTGTCGCTGCGCGCAAAGCGTCCGAGACTAAACCAGCGACTGAGCTTGGAGATGCCAATCAGGGGGCTTTCGCGGACCGGAGTTCGATTCTCCGCGCCTCCACCAACTGTTCAGTAGGCGAACACATACGCGTGTTCGTCGTTAGGCGGGCGTTCGTATTGCTCGTCAGATAGAAAGAAGCCGCTCCATACGGGGCGGCTTCTTTGCGTTCTAGGCCTGCGGCATGATCTCCTGCTCGCCGTCCTCGTCCATGTACGGCATGAGGAACACGCCGCCCTGCTCGGTGGTAAGCAGCAGGTACTCGCGGTTGTGCTCGTCGCACACGATTTCCTGGCCGATGCCCTCGGGCAGGTCGTATATGGGGCCGTCCGTGCGGGCTTGCCTCACGGTCACGTCTTGCGCTCCCATGGCCTGCGACGCGCAGCTGGCGGCGGCCAGGACGATGAACAGCAGGACGGCCGCCGCGAGGATGGGACCGCACCCGCCGTTGCGCTCCTCGTCTGCGGGGCTCGGGTACGGCATGGCCTATCCCACCTTCACCAGATAGTCGTCGGCCTCTGGCTTGCCCGTGGCCTTGCCCACGGCGATGTAGCGCGTTGCGCCGCTGTAGCCCGTGTATCGGCCCCACACGTAGCCGTCGGCGATCTTGTACCAGTTATCCAGCGTCACGGTCTCGCCGCTGGAATAGTGCGCCACCTCGGTGCCGCCCAGGCCGGGGGCGTCGCGCACGCGCAGGTAGTCCACAGTGCAGCGGTAGGTGCCGCCGAAGTTCTCGGTCGTTTCCTGCTGCGCAGGCTGCGGCTGCGGGACGGCTGCGGGGGCGCTTCCAGCAGTGATGCCGAAGCATTCCAGGTAGATGCGCGCCAGCTCGTCCAGGTTGCCGTTGAACTTCTCGCGGTCGCCGTCGTTGTCGATGAAGCCGTTCTCGCACAGGCGGTAGTTGATGCCGCGCGCGGCGGCTCGGTTCGGGTTCGCGAGGTCGGAACGGCGCACCAGCTTCTCGGAGCGCCCGGGCATGAACGCCGCCAGCTTGTCGGCCAGCGCATTGTCGTACTCGTCAGGCTCAAAGCCCTCCTTGATGATGACGTGCGCGCCGTGGGCCGTGGCGATGCCGCTGGCGTCCATGTGCAGCTCCACCACTGGCGCGTCGGTGCTCAGGCGGTTAAGCCCGCCGTCGGCGTACCAGTTGCGGGACGTATCGCCCAGCTCGACCTCGGAACCGCCCAGTTCCTTGATTCGCTGGCCCAGGGCGCGAACGCGCTCGGCCTCGGTGCAGCCGCCTGCGCAGCAGCCGGGGTCGCCAGCGCCGTGGCCGCAGATGATGAACAGTTTAGCCATTGCCTACTCCTTCCCGCCTACGGTCACGCCCAACAGGGCGTCGAGCCACTTGGATGTGATGCCTACCGACTTGAACAGCGTGTAGGCCGCCTGCACGCCGCCTACCACGGCGAAGGCGCACGTGACCCATGCGCCCGGGTCTGCGGGCACGCCGCCCACGAAGCCGGTCACGACGCCCGCCAGGAGCGAGCAGCCCAGCGCCAGGATGCGCGCGGCCTTGCCGGTCATGGCCTCGGTCTTGATCAGCTGCACCGCGAACGGCACGGCGAAAGACAGCACGATGGCTGCGATTGCTTGCATTTCTGTCATTTCGGATTCCTTTCTATCGAGCCGATTCCTTGTAGAGCAGGTCAACGCGGTCGGCGATGTGGTCGACCTTCGCCGCCATGCCCTGGCTGCGCGCCTGGCTGTTCGCCAGGTCGGCGTGCAGCACCTCGTTGGAGGTCACGACGGACTCCATGAGCGCCTTCATAGCCTCCATCAGCGCGTTGCTGCGCTCCATCTGCGCGGCGATGCGGCCCTCCATCTGGCTGCGCTCGCGGTCGCGCTGCGCCCGCTCGTTCACCTCGTCCTGCTTTCGCTCTTCGCGCTTGAGGTCGATGTTCGCCTTGCGCTCGTTCTGAGCCTTGAACTCTTCGAGGAACTGCTTGCCGAAGTACAGGACCACTAGGACGAGCAGCGCGCCGAAAAGCGACCCGGGGCCGTACGGCGCGAAGATTTCCAGCACGTCGGTCATTCGTTTTCTCACCTCCTCGAATCGCTGCCGCGATTGTCCGCGAGGTGTCGCCGGGCAAAAGAAAAGCGCCCCCGAAGGGGCGCTCGCTACTCCTGCGGCGCTTCCGGCTGGTCGGGCTCCATGGCTTCCAGCTCGTTGATGCGGTCGCGCCACGTCTGGCGCTGCGAGATGATCTCGGCCACCTCCTTGGCGGCTGCGGCGATGGCCGAGAGCAGGTCGGTGATGGACGATGCGGAGAAGATGCGCTCCACCGCCTTCATGACCTTGTAGTCGCTCTGCTCAAGCTGCTGTTTGTAGCCGTTGATCTCCCCGGCGATTTCCTGTTCTGTCATGGGTCGCTCCTTCCGTTGCTAGGGTAGGGGCATGTTCCCATCCGTGTCGCCTCCAAGTTTGGATTGCATTGAGCAACCCCCCCCGCGGGATTTCCGAACAGGCTGCGGTACAGCGCGTCCATGGCCCGCACGCTGCGGTGCGCGTCCAGCCGCTTCATGCCTCCGCGCCAGCTCTGGTAGCTCTGCTCCACCTGCTCGGGGGTCATGATGCCATCGGCGACCATGCGGGCCATCTTCTTGAGCTTGCGGCGCTCACGCGTTATGGAGTCTCGGCACGGCTTCACGACTATGCGGCCCGTCTCCGTGTAGAAGATGCGCTTCTTCAGCCACGTGAACCCGCGCGTGAGCTTCACCACGCGCGTCTTGCGCGGGTTCAGCTCGATGCCCAGCTCGGCGCATTTGCCCTCTATCAGCAGCAGGCACGCCTGCAAGTAGTCCTTGGACTCGTGTATCAGGTAGAAGTCGTCCATGTAGCGTCCGTAAGACTCGGGGCGCAGCATCTCGGTCACATAGTGGTCGATGCGGTTGGGGTGGGCCACGGCGCATATCTGGTTCGGCTCGCTGCCCAGCCCCAGGCCCACATCGCCCTGCGCGTCTATCAGGCGGTGCTCCAAGGCGACCACATGCGGATCTAGCAGCGCGGAGGCCACCTGGTCTTTGACGGGTTGGTGCGCTATGCGCGCGAAGTAGTCGGAGAAGTCGCCCAGGAGTATGTAGCCCTCGCGGCCGTGCCGCCTCCAGTGGTCGGCCAGGTGGCGCTTGAGCAGCTTCAGGGCGTAGTCGGTGCCGCGCCCCTTGATGTTTGCGGAGTTCGCGGCTATGAGGGTGGGCACGATCGCGGGCACGAGCGCGTTTTGTGCCAGGGACTTCTGTACCACGCGCTCGGGGAAGTGTACGGCGCTGATATGGCGCAGCTTTCCGCGCTCCCACAGGTCGAACCGTATGAAGCCCCGGCATATGTCGCGCCCCTCCAAAAGGTCGCGGCGGGACAGGACGGCGTTGCGCAGGTAGCTTCTCATGTACCTCTGCGTGGACGACTTCCACATGACGCCCCGCGCGGCCTGCTTTGAAGCCTTGCACAGGCTGTTGAGGTCGGCCACGGTATCAAGCGTGCACGCCTTGACGCGCTCGGCCTTGGCCTGCGCGCGCTTCTCCTCGCGGCGCTTGCGGCGCGCCGCCCGCCTTTGCTCGGAGTTCACAGGAGGCACCCCGCGCGGCTTGCAATGTGGCTCTGGCAGCCGCTTGAGGTATGGCCATGAAACGCGGCGAAGCCACGGAGCGCCGCGCCATGCAAGCAGCGTCCGGCCACCCTCGCGGGGTGCGTATTTACGGGCGCATGCCCGACGGTCGCGCCTTCCTTCCTCTTCGCGCTCTGCTTTCGGCCCTGGGGCCTACTCGGTCTGGCAATAAGGGAATCCGGGGCGGGGGCGAACCCAGACGTTCGTCGCCGAGTTGTAGTTGGCATTGCCGTTGTTGTTGACATAGCACACGTTGGACGCGGAGCCCGACGCAACGGAACGCAGCCACCAATTGTACCGATAAACAAGGCGCGACCGCCGTCCATTATAGCGAACGCAGGCGCTCTAGCTCGGCCTCGGCCTCGGCTATGCGCTCCTCGGCGGACTTCTTGCCGGTGACGCGCACGTTCTTGCGCGCGCCCTTCAGCAGCTTGATCTCCTCCTCGACCATGGCCGCCAGCTCCTCGAAGCGGTTGGCGTTCACGGGCAGACCGATATCCATGAGGCACTGCATGTCCAGCATAAGCTGCTCGCAGTCCGCTATGGCCAGCGTCAGGTAGCGTTTCCTCTCCAGCGCGTTGAACGAGCTGTTGGGATAGAAGCAGTCGGCGCGGTTGACGTTGTACACGATGCTGCGCGCCGTCTCCACGGTCGGCACCGCGTTCAGCAGCCTGTAGGCCTTGGGCACTACTGAGGAGGACGCCATCAGCTTATTAACCTCCACGCGGATGGCGATGGCCTGTGTGAAGAACTTGTACTCGGACACCTCGCGGTTGCGCTGGTAGACGCCGCTCACGTGCACCTCCTGGGGAAACTGGCGAAAAAACGGCCCGCTTCGCGGGCAGGAGGCGACCGCGCAAGGCGGTCGCCTAGAAGCAGAGTATAGAGCACTCGGCTGGCTAGCCGACGAGGAAGCCGGGGCGGGGGCGAACCCAGACGTTCGTCGCCGAGTTGTAGTTGGCATTGCCGTTGTTGTTGACATAGCACACGTTGGACGCGGAGCCCGACGCAACGGAACGCAGCCACCAATTGTACCGATTTCCGTTGATTCGGTGCGCGGTGTCCCTGAACAGGTCCCACTGGCAGTCAAAGCCGACGCTGTAGCCCTTGGTGCCCCACACTGGGCAGCCGTACACCTCCATCTCGGACAGCGAGAACACCTTGCCGATATCCTGCCAGCTCCACGAGTTGGAGTCGTTGAGCGCGCCGCTGGCGCTGTAACGCTCCTCAAGCAGGACGCGCTGGGTCAGCAGGTACTTGGTCAGGCTCTCGGGCAGGCACGCCTCGAAGGCCGTCTCCCACGCCTTGAGGTTGCTGTTGGGGTAGGGGCATTTCTGGTCGGCGGTGCCCTGGTTCGTGTTGGTCGTGTCCCACATCAGGAAGCTGTCGTTGGCAACGCCGGTCACGGTCTTGGCCACGGCGATGGGCGCGGAGGCCACGAACGCGATATGGTGTCCCTTGCTGTTGTCGCCGCAGTAAAGGTACGGGTCGATGTGGGCAAGCAGGAACCGCACAGATTGCTGTGTGGTGACGGCGGATGCGCTCACAAGCGGCACGTCCAGGTAGTCGCCCACGCGCAGGCCCGCGAAGTTCGCGGCGGCGATGCGCTTATGCAGCGCGTCGTACACGCTGCCGCTGCCGATCTCTCCCGCCAGGATGGTGGCGATGTTCTGCCCGCCGTACTTGCCGATTTGGCCCTGGCGGTTGTACTCGGCGTTGTTGAGCGCCGTCTGCGCGTTGCTGCGCGCGGTATCGTCGATGACCTCGTAGCCGATGCCGCCCACCGACAGGGTTTTCGCTTGTGCCATTTCGTTGCCTTTCTACTTGAGGTTGAGGGTTGTGCCGGACGCCGTGCAGGTGCTCCCGAACGTGATGGTGCTGCCAGATGCACTGGCCTTGGAGGCGGGGCAGTACACGGTGCCGTCGTCGTAGATGAACGCGTCCGTGGCGTCGGCCAGCTTGCCGTACAGGTCGGCTATCTGCTGCTTCTGCTTGGCCATGTCCGAGCTGCCCGCGCTGCCCTGCGCCACGCTGTTGGCTATCTGCAGGGCGATGTTTGCCGCCGCGTCGGCGTTCGAGGCCGCGCCGTTTGCCGCAGCCGTGGCGGCTTGTGAGGCCGTCTTCAGCTGCGACGCCTCGGTCACGCGGTCGCTTTCCGCCGTGGCTCGCTTCTTCTCGGCCTCTGCGCGCTTGGTTTCGGCGGTCTGGCGTGCCTTCTCGTTCGTGGCGCGCTGGTTTTCCGCGCTCGCGCGGGAGGCCTCGGCCTTCTGCATCTGCGCGTTCAGCGCGCTCACGTCGGCTAGCTGCCCTTCGAGGTTCGCGATGATCGCCTCCACCGCATCGACGTACGGGCCGGATATCTCGCCCGACGCGCTCGCCGAGGGCAGCACGTTCACCAGGACGTTCTCGGTGGTGGCGTCCAGCCCTGCCGCGTTCCGCACGCGCACGTAGCACACCTTGAGCAGCCCGGCCACGCCGAAGACGGCGGGGTCGACCGTCACGGTGGCCACGTTGTCGCTGATGCCAGTGAACTGCTGCTCCACGTAGGTGTGGTCGGGCTTCGCAGCCATGAGGTGCACCTTGCAGCCCGTCAGGGCCGCCTTCTTGTCGCCGTCGTAGATGGCGGCCTTCAGGACCTCGGCGCTGTCGCCCTGGTGCACGGTGATGACGGGCGGCGCTATGTTGGTCTTCTTGAGGTTGAGCGTAAGCTCGTGCGTTGCCATGCCTCATTCCTTTCCTTCGGCCGCAAGTGTCCGCGATATGTCGCCGGGCTGCGCTCTGTGGACCCCGCATATCTCCTCGTCGGTGAGCGCCGAGAAGTCCACGGCGTTGGCCTCGCCGCCTTCCGCGTCCATGACGGCCACGGGGCTGGACACGAGCGTGAAGCCGCCCTTGCCGTCGAACTCGAATACGTCTTCCGATTCCACGATGGCCCGCGCTGTGGCCGGGTCGCTGATGCACTCGAACACCGGAAGCGCCTCGGGCGGCTTCGGCGCGCCGTCGAGCGCCTGCGGCGCTTCGGGCTGCTGCACAAGGTGGTAGAACATTCCGTTTCCTCTCTCGCTGGTCTAGTTTCCCGTGATGCTGCTCATGCCGGTGATGATTCCGTTCACCACGTTGATGGTGCCCCACGTCCAGCTGTTGCCGTTGTTGGTGATGCACCCGATGAACTGCGTGGAGCCCGTGTACCCGTAGGTGCCGCCGCTGCTCGGACTGGTTCCTATGGCGAACTTCGGGGCGAGTATCCTGGCGGTGCCCGACGACCCAATGTCTGCGCGGCTGCTATCCAGGTACACGTAGTTGTTGGAGTTCTCCTGCAGCTTCACGTACGCCGAGCTGCCCGCGTTGTTGTTGCCGCTCTTCATGTACAGCTGCTCGTCGGGATGGCTCATGTAGCCCGCGTAGTAGGGGGTCGTCAGCCACGTCTGGCGGTAGTAGCGGTTGACTGCCAGGAAGCCGTAGCCGCAGGCGGACATGCCCACGCCGTCGGTCGAGCTCGCCGTGGGGCTGTCCTTCGCGTGGACGGCCTCGATGGTGCAGTACTCGGTCGAGCCGTTCACGAACGACGCTCCCGGGTGGTTGTTCGTCGTCGTGCCGGTGGTGATGTAGTTGGTTGACGACGTGCCGACCATGTTGCAGCGGAACATGGAGGTGCTGCCCACCAGCACGGTGCCCGCGATGATGGAGCCGTTCTTGTCGTATATCTGGAAGCCGTTGGTGGCGTTGATATAAACCCTGTTGCCGTTGCTGTCGGTCATGAAGATGGAGCCGTCGCGCAGGTAGAAGGCCCCGCTGTCGAGGTCCCAGTACGAGTTCCCGCCTTTGATGCGGCCCGTGGTCAGCTCGTCGGCGGTCACGCCGTCGCCGGTTATGGCCGTGCGCCACTTCCACGCGCCGCTGGAGTACTTGGAGTTGGCCACGCCGATGATTCCGCCGCCTATCTTGACGCACTTGGTGGCGCTCTCGGGCTTTTTGTCGTACACGAGGATGCCCTGGCCTGGCTCCTCGTACACCCAGCCGCCCGTGGTGTTTATCTCGCTGTTGAGTATTTCCACGATCTTCTTGCGGATATCCGTCGGCAGCTGGTCGAGCTGCTTCTGCAGACCATCCACCTCGCCCTCGGCGCTCGTCAGCCGTTCGTCCAGCTTGTCCGTGACGCCTTCCAGGTACTCCTTGTTGGCCTCGTCTATTTTCTTGAGCACGCTCTCGCTTTGCTCTATCGACGTGTCGGTGTACAGGCGCAGCACCTCGTCCAGGGTCAGGTTGCCGTCGTCGGAATACTTCTTCAGCGCCTCCTCCAGCGTGGTGTCCCCGTTGTCGGCGTACTCCTTGAGGGCCTTGTCCAGCTCGTCCCTTATCTGGTCGGTGTAGTCCTGGGCGCCGCCGCCGACCTCCTTGGCGTACGCCTTCTGGCGCTCCTCGGCGGCCGCCAGGCTCTCGCCCCATTTGCCGGTCGATGCCTTGTTCGAGGCGTTCACGGCCTCGGTCACGGTCGCCCGGATGGTCGAGGCGGTGGACTTGGCGGCCGACTTCTGCGCGGCCATCAGCTCGGCGACCGTCTGGTAGTTGCCGAACGTGTAGGTGACCTCGCCGGGGCGCAGCTGGTCCTCCACCACCTTGGTGATGCGCGTGCGCACGCGCAGCGGCGGGTCGTACACCTTGTCCACCACGGTCACCAGGTCGCCCTCGTCCGCGCCCTCGAAGCCCTCGCCGGCGCGCGCAAGCGCCGTGGCGTCCACGGTGTAGGACACGGTGGGCACGCACGACTGCGCCAGCTGCGCCTCGGTGAGCTTCTTCAGCTCGGCGGCGTCCTCGCAGTCGGAGAACTCCACGTCGCCGAACACGTGCGCCTTGCCGCCCTTGCCGTCGGGCCGTCCCCAGCGCGCCAGCGCGTCGGCCGACCCCACCCAGTTCTGCCCGCCGTTCACGTCGCCGAAGGTCAGCTTGCGGTCGTAGCCGCCCGTCAGGTTGCCGTCCTCGTCGGCGGTCTGCAGGGACTTGCCGTAGCCGTACAGGGCGGTGCACACGTTGCCCTCGTCCACGCTGCGCTTGACGCTCACGAGGTCCTTGGCGTAGGTGAAACGCTTGCCGTTGTCCTCGCCGACCTGCTTGGCCATGCACACGCGGCGTGCGGTCACCTTGGTGCCGCTCACCTGGATTTCGAACGACAGCTCGCCGCCCCAAGTGTCTGCCACGCCGTGGATGGCCGCCCATGCGTTGGTGTGGTAGAAGCTCGTGCCGGCCTGCCCGAGGTCGGCCACGGTTCCGACCTGCCAGCGCGAGGAGGACAGCGCCGAGGCCAGCGCGGCGTAGGCGCTCACGTCGTAGGGGCGCTTGTCCTCCAGGTAGTCGCCCAGGAGCTCGATTTGCGCCGAGGTCGGGCAGTAGTACGTGTAGAGGATGCCCGCGCTTGCGCGCTCCTCCTCCACGCCGTCCACGATGTTCTCGTGCCAGCGGCCCTTGAGGTCGCGCCACACCAGGCGGTCGCCCTTGTCGAGGCGCGCCAGCGTTGTGATGCTCAGGGCGTTCTCGCCGTTGACCTCGCGCGTGTCCTCGCACTCGAACAGCGTCTTGATGGGTCCCTTGTACGCCTCCCAGCGGTCGCATGCCCACAGAATCATCAGCCCACGTACCTTTCCGTCCACTGTACCGTCGCGGTGCCGCTGGACAGCTTGAGGCTGTTGGCCCCCGGCTCCAGCGGGAAGAAGTCACTCTCGAAGGTCACGGGCGCGGGGCTGCCGTCCACCGTGGCCTGCGGGGCGGCCATGTCGATGACCACCGTGCTCGATGCCGTCACCGCCTTGTCGATCTGCACGAATTCGCCCGTGCCCATGTTCGTCAGCCGCAGCGCCGACGTGCTGCCGCCGGGCCTGACGGTCACGGTGGGGTAGGTGCGGAACGTCCCGCCCACCTGCACGCCCGAGGTGCCCGACACGGTTGCGCGCCCCTCGGCCCCGTAGGCCACGGGGTCGTATGCCGTGAACGTCAGCGTGGCCTCGCCGGTGTGCCACAACGTGTCGAGCGCGCCCGGCGAGGTCAGCACGGCCATGTAGCGCAGGCCCAGGTGCCTCTCGTCGTCCAGCCACAGCTCGGCCTCCTTGAGGCACAGCAGGCGCGAGGCCATGAGGCGGCGAAGGGCCGCCATGTCGTCGGCGGGGCGCGCCCTCCAGGCCGCCGCCACGTCTATCGTCAGGGGTTTCAGCTCTGCGCGCATGAAGCGCGAGCCGGGCTGCCCGGGCACGTCGCGCGTGGCGATTTCGTACTCGGGCAGCAGCGAGCGGGTCACGAGCCGGGTGTCGAACCACGGCGCGAAGTCGAAGCCGTTGTATATCATGCGAAGCACTCCTGCCGTTTGATTTCCTTGGCTATCTGGCGGGAGATTTTCTCGATGTCGGCCTCCTCCCGCACGGTCGCGTACAGGTTGATTGTCACGTTCGTGTCGCCATGGGCCGCGCCGCCCTTGCCGTCGAGCAGCTTGGCGATGCCCTCGGCCAGCGGGCGCGCGCCGCGCTCGTTGAACGGCACCACGCCCTCGGGGCCCGCCTCGCCGACGCCGATGACGCTGGGGCCGTTGAACACGCCGCCCTTGGCGTACCAGTCGATGCCGAAGTGCGGCACGCTCGGCGGGGCGATGCTGAAGCTGCCGGAGATGGACAGGTGCGGCAGCTTCAGGTGGGGCAGCGACCACGAGAAGTTGAAGAACCCCTTGATGGAGTCGATGACGTTGCGCACGGTGTCGCGGGCGTTCTGTATCGGCGTCTCGATGGCGCTCTTGATGGAGTTCCACACGCTGCTCACGGTGTCCTTGGCGGCGTTGAACACGCTGGAGATCGTGTCGCGGATGCCGTTCACGATGCTGGATATGGTGGAGCTGATGCCGCCCCACACGCTCGACGCCGTGCTGCTCACGGCACCCCATATGGAGTCCCACACCGCCTGAATTGCCGACAGCACCGCCGATATGGTGGAGCTGATGGCATTGATGGCCGCGCCTATCGCCGAGCTGATGGCATCCCATATGCTGGAGGCGGTGAAGCTCACCGCGCCCCACACCGTGTCCCACACGCCCTGGATGACCAAAAGGGCTGCGCCTATCACGTCGCTAACGTACTGGATGTATGCGCTCACCGCGCCGTAGATGGCCTCCCATATGGCGCTGGCGGTGCCGCTGATGCCTTCCCACGTCGCGCCCCACCATTCGGAGAGCGCCGTCACCACGTCGGTGATGACCTGGCTCACCGCGTCGATGTAGCTTCCCACCGCGCTGCAGATTGCGTCCCATGCCGCCGTCAGCTGCTCGCCGAAGTTCTCCCAGATGAAGTTCCAGGGTATGAGCAGCGTCTCGATGGCCAGGTTCAGAATCTCGCCCAGAAGCATCACGGCGACCTGCACCACGTTGCAGATGCCGTCCCAGATGGACGAGGCGGTGCCGGCCAGGCCTTGGAAGAACCCGGCTATGGCGTCGATGGCCCCCTGCACCGTGGAGCAGATGCCGTCCCACACGCCGCCCAGCGTCTCGCCGAGCTGCGAGAAGAACTCGCCGACGCTTTGGGCCACGTCGCCCGCCACCTGGATGGCCACCTCGAACGCGGCGCACACGGCATCCCACACGGCGGTCACCGCGTCGCGGAACTCCTCGCAGTTGTTCCACAGCAGCACCACGGCGGCGATGATGGCCGCTATGGCCGCTACCACGGGGTGCGCGGCTATGAGCCCCAGCGCGCCGGTGCCCAGCTTGCCGACCACCTGGAAGGCCGCTCCGATTTTCGGCACGGTGTCCACGACGGTGCCGACCGTCGACAGCACGGGGCCTATGGCGGCCGCTATCGTGGCGATCGCCAGCACGGCGGTCTGGCCGCCCTCGCCGATGCCGGCGAACCACTCGGAGAACGACTTGACGACACCCGCCACGTTGGTGGCGATGTTGAGCAGCGGCTGCCCCAGCGGCTCGATGGAGCCCTGCAGCTCGCGCATGGCCTCCTGCGATTTCACGGCGAAGCTGTCGGAGGCGGCCTCCTGGGCCTGCTGCGCAGCGCCCGCCACGTCGCCGAAGCTGTCCTGCACGCCCGCCAGGGACTCGATCATACCCATGGCATTGTCCTCGCCCAGCGAGGACCACAGGGTTGAGGCCAGCGCGGCCTTGTCGTACTCGTTTGGCATCTGCGTGAGGTCGCCCAGCACCGCCTGCAGCATGTCCTCGGCGGTGGCGCTGCCGTTCTTGAAGTTCTCGAAGACCTCCTGCGTGCCCTCGCTGAACGAGCCGATGGATTCCTCCATGCGGCCGTCGGACAGCGCCGTCAGGAACTCGTTGAGGTAGTCGCCCACCTTGTCCAGGTTGTACGCGCCGTTGGACGTGCCCGCTTCGAGCAGCGAGAAGTACTCGCTGGCGCTCATTCCCGCCTCGCCCCATCGCACGGAGTATTCGCTCAGGTTGTCGCCCAGCTCGTCGGTGTAGTTCAGGCCGCGCTGCATGCCCGCCGTCAGCAGGTCGCTGGCCTCGGTGGCGGACAGCCCGAAGCCCTCCATGAGGGCGTTGGTGCCGCGTATGGACTCGTTCACGTCTGCGCCGAAGGTGTCCGACAGCATGAGTGCGTTGGTGGTGACGGTCTGCAGGTCCTCGTCGGACACGTCGCGAAGGGTAGACTTGCACTGGATCAGCGCATCGTTGACCTCGTCCAGGGACTGGCCCCAGCCACCCTCGTATATGCGCTTGCCTATGCCGCTGAAACGCTCGGCCTCCTCGCCGGACACGCCGAACGCGGCGGCTATGCGGGCGTTGGCCTGCTCGTAGTCGCTGGCCACGCCGAATACGGCCTTGCCGGCGGCCACCACGGGCGCGGTCAGCGTCACCGTGGCGGCCGTGCCGGCCTTCTTGAACGAGGACGACAGCTTCGCGGCCTTCTCGTCGCCCTCGGTTATGTTCTTCCAGGAGATGCCCTGGAGGTCGCGCTCCAGGGCCTTGATGTTCTTGGATACGTCAACGGTGTCGAGCACCGCTTTGATGATGACGTTGCCGTCCATGCTCACCTCGTCGCTCTCTTGAGCGCGGCGAACACATCGCGCATCGCCGCGTCGCTTCCTTCCTCAGAGCCGTGTGAGCTGCGGCCTTTGCCGAGTTCGAACGCCTTGTGGGCGGCGTTCCAGGCCTCGACCTCCTGCCTGTTGTATTTGGTTGGCTTCGGCTTGGTCGCCGGGTTGCGGTAGTGGATGGCCGCGCCGAGCGGCGTGTCCTGCGGGCAGCCGCCCACGAGTGCCACGAACTCGGCAAAGCTGATGCGACCGCGCACCTCGTCCCACTCGATGCCGTAGGCCTGGCGGAAGCTGGTGCGTATGCGCTCCGCGTCCTCCTCCAAGTCCCACAGCGGGGTCTCGTGCGGGCGGTCGCCGGTCAGGTCGAGTCCGCACATGTCCCATACCGCCGCGTCGCGCATCCGCACGAACTCGGCGGCGTCGTAGTCGCATGCGCACCACGCGTCCGCCCAGTCCACGAAGAACAGCGCCAGGAACTCGTCCCGGCGCTGGTCGTCGGACTTGTCCTCGTCGGTCAGCACATCGATGACGCGGATGATCGTGAGCGCGTCGTCGCGCACCAGCACCTCCTCGCCGTTCCACGGGTAGCGCGTGGCGCTCGTGCCGTCGGGCAGCCGCACCCGCTCGGCCGTGAGCGCGGCTGGCAGCATTACTTGCCGCCCTTCTTCTTGCGCTTGGCCTTGGCGCGGCGCTGGGCGCGGTTGAGCGCCTGGACCTGATCGGCGCGCTCGCTGTATGCAAGGCCGCACGCCATCAGCTGCTCGCTGGTCGCGTGGCGCGCCAACATGTTGAGGAACGTGGCGAAGACCTCGCCCAGGATGCGGATGTTCTCCTCGGGCGCGATGGGGCCCTCGTCGCCGCCCATCCACGCGAGCAGCTGCTCCCAGCCCTCGGTGCCGATGAACGCCGAGATGGTGCGCTTCATGAGGCGGGCCTGCGCGGCGTTGGCCTCGGCCGCCTTCTCGGGGGTGTCGGCCTCGCGGGCCATCTGCTCGTTGGCCTGCGCGCGGTCGATGGCGTTGCCGACCTTGGCCAGGTACTCCTCGATGTGCTTGTCGTCGAACCACACGCGGAAGCGCGGCGTGTCGGGGTTCTCCTCGGGGTCCTCGAAGAACACGTCCTCGTACGCGCGGATGTTTTTCAGAAGTTCCATTTGTTGCCCCTTTCGTGAGCGGTGAGCGTCGGGCATAGAAAAGGGGCGCGGGCCGCTCACTAGCCCGCGCCCCCATGTCCAGGAGGTTATGTCTGGTGTCGCCTGCGGCTACTTCGCCGCCACGGTGACCTTCACCTGCGTGCAGATGCTCGGCTTGGACGCGCAGCGCACGGTGATGACCGCCTCGCCTGCGGCCACGCCCGTCACGTTGCCGTCGCTGTCGACGGTGGCCACTTCGGTGTTGCCCGATGCGAAGAAGCACTTGGCGTTCGCCTCGGCGGGCGTGACGGTCGGCGCGAGCTTCATGGACTTGCCCACGGCCGGGCCGGTCGGCGCGGTGCAGGTGACGCCCGTGGGCTGCTTGAGCTTGTTGGCGGGGATGTAGCGCATAGCGCCAGCGCCCGAGATTGTGCAGGAGAACGCGCCGGGGTCGGACGCCGCGCCCTGCTGCGAGCCGACGGTCAGGCCCAGGTAGGTGCAGTCGCCCTCCACCACGTCGCCGTTGGGGTCGGTGTGGCGGAAGTGGCCCGTGCGGCCCTCGCCGGTCTCAAGCGCCAGGCTGGCAACGAAGTCCTGCGCGGGGTCGCCGTAGCAGCGGTCGCCTGTGACCTCGTACTGCGGCTGCACGCTCTTCACCTTGTCGGTGGGAGTGCCGTAGCCGTCGTAGTAGTCCTTGGTCTCGGTGGTCTCGTTGGTGGTCGGCTTCACCTCGGTGATGCCGCGCGAGAAGATGGCCCACGTGGGGCTGGCCGCGTCTGGCGTAGTGTCGATCTCCAGCGCGCTCATGTAGTTGGGCGCGAAGCCCAGGTCTTGGTTCTTTGCCATCGTTATCCCTTCTCTATGGTTATGGTCGCTTTGATTCGGAACTCCCACAGGTACGGCCCGCCCTCCGGCGGCGTTATCTCCTGCGGCTCTGTGTACAGCGCCGCGCTGGTGAAGCCGTAGGAGCCGGTGGGCGAGGACAGGTCGGCCCCGTCCAACGCGTCGGCCAGGTCGTAGGCGTCGCCCATGGCCTTGGCCTCGGAGGTGTCCTTCACGATGACCTGCAGCACGTATCCGACACGGCGGGTGCCGTCCATGTGGCGCACCGCGTCGGCCGTGGGCATGGGCCTCAGCACCACCGCGTCGTCGTGGCCGCGCGATGCTGCCAGGCGGGTGAGGAGCACCGGGCCGTAGCCCAGGGCCTCTATGGCGGCCTTCGCCGCCTCCATCACGTCCGGGGCCATGTCACGCCCCCTCGGTCAGGAGGTCGACGGCCAGGCGCTCCCAGTCCTCGCCGTGCGCTTCCTTCGCGGCCTTCGGCCAGTCGGCCTTGGCCCTCGGGTTCTTGCCGTGCTTGATGGAGCTGTCGGGCAGGTCGCGCACGTAGGCGGCGTAGTCGGCGTCCCATATGACGAGGCCCTGCCTGAAGTCGGAGGCGGCCTGCATGGAGTTGTGCATGCGCTTGGTGTCCTCTGGCGTGAACGCGTTCATGTCCTCGGCCACGCTCATGGCGAACTTCACCTGCTTGGCCTCCAGCTCCTTCGCGCTGAAACGCTTCATGAGCTTGGTCAGGTCGACCGTAACTGCTGCGGGCATGGCTACCTCACCTCCAGTTCCCAGTGGTGGGGACGGGTGCCGAACGCGCGGCGGGGCGTGCACCTCGCCACGTTCATCCACTCGCCCCCGTCGATGCTCACGCGGCTGCCCACGGGCACGTCGAACATGCCGGGGCTGTCCGCGCCGTCTGCTATCACGAGGCCCTGCGCGCCGTCGCCCAGGGCGTACTCGCGCACGAGCCACGCCGAGACGGGCTCGAAGCGCACGCGGCGCACCTCGACGGGCTGCTCGAACTCGCCGCCGTAGCCGCCCTCCATGGGCACCTTGACGGACATGGTGGAGGGCCGCGCCGAGCGCGGCACCCGCATCATCTGGTACCCCCGATGCCCGCGTAGAGCAGCGGCGTTCCAAGCAGCTCGCGGCGGACGGCGGCCTCCATGTCGCTGCGGTAGGCGCTGGCCCCTTCGGTACCGGGGTTCCACGAGAACGAGCCGACGGTAAAGCCGCCGCCCTCCATGATGCCGCCCGAGCATCCGTATGCGGCGTCGACCTCGCAGGCCGCCATGACCGCGCGCGCCCACTCCTCGGAGCCGTCCGGCTCGTTGGGGAAGATCAGGTCGCGCACGGCTGCCGTGGCGTGGGGGAGCGCCGCCTTGAACTCCTCGGCGGACAGCTCCCCGCGCCCGGCTGCCAGGTAGTCCTCGTGGGTCGGGGCTCTAGTTTCCATCGTCCTCGGCCGCCTCTGGCTTTTCCGCCTTGCCCTTGGCGGGCTGCTCGTCTGCGGCCTTCGCCTCTGGCTTTTCCGCCTTGCCCTTGGCGGGCTTGGCCTTCTTCGGGGCCTCCTTCTCGAAGGCCAGTCCAACGGTGCGCATGTCGCGCCTCCTTCCTACGCGGCCTTCATGCCTGCGGTGATGTAGTGCGCCAGGTTCTCGCGGACGCCGCACACGCCGTACTTGCGGTACTTGAACAGGTGGCCGAAGCCCTGCTGGTTGTCTTCGGCGTCGATGACCTTGCCGTGCGCGAAGTTCCAGCGCAGCACCACGGCGTCCTTGTGGACGATGAGGAAGTTCATGTCCACCGCGCCGGTGCCCTTCTTGTAGTGGCCGATCTCCTCGTCCTTGGTGGTGCCGTCCAAAAGGTCGATGGCGCTGTAGAAGCGGGACTGCGGCACCTTCACGATGGAGGAGAAGCCGTCCAGCGCCTCGCGGGACTTGGTGGTGTCCAGGTCCTTCACCATACCCAGCAGGGTGGGGGTGATGAACAGCACGCGGCCCTCTTCCGGCACCTCCTTCTCGTCCATGTCGCACATGGCGGCGTTCAGGCCCTTGAGCATGTCCGCGCCGTCGGCGTAGGTCTTCTGCTCCTTGGTGATGCCGGTGCCTGCGCACAGCGTGGAGAACACGAACGCGTCTCCCTCGGGCACCACCTTGGTGCGGTTGAAGTGCGCGGCGGCGTTGCCGAACGCCAGGTTGAAGGACTGGGCGTCCACTTTCTGGTCGATTTCCAGGATGGTGCCGCGGTCGTAGTTGGCGCTGATGGGCTTCCAAGTCAGGGACGCGCCGCTGTTCTGCGGCAGTCGCCCGTTGGCCTGCACGTCGCCCAGGCCGCCCATGGAGTAGACGGGATAGTAGAACTCGCCCAGCTGCTCCATCTGCGCGATGTTGCCCTGCGGCGCGGCGCTCTCAAGCACTGCGGTCAGGGATTCCTTGCGGTACGCCTCCATGAGCACGTTCTCGTAGCCCTTGGGCAGCTCGATGCTGTTTGGCATGATTTACTCCTTTGAAGATCCGTCGGTGAGTCCGAAAGCTGCGCGGAAGTCGGCCAGGCCGTCGGAGCCTGCGCCGCCCTTGGGGTCGCCGCCCGCGCTCTCGCGGGGCTGGTCGGTGAACATGTAGGCGTTGTCCTTCTTCAGGGCCTCGAAGTCGATGCCCGTGAGGTTGCCCTGCTCGTCCAGCTTCGCGTCGGCGATGTTCGGGATGATCGCGCGCGCCGCCTTGGCGTTGCGCACCCCCATCTGCGCCAGCTTGGTGTCGATGGCGAAGTCGCGGCGCATGTCGGCCTCGCGCTTCTCGGCGTCGGCCTTGTACGCCTCGTTGTCGGCCTTGGCCTTGTCGAGCGCGGCCTGCAGCTCCTCGGCGTTGCCCGCCTTGGAGGTGAACTCCTCGATCTGCTTGTCGCGCTGCTCCAGCTCGGCCTTGAGGGCCTTCACCTGCTCCTGGTACTCGTCGGTTTCGCGCTTGTACTTCGCGTAGGACACGACCTCCTTCTGGGGCTCGGTCTGTTGGCCTTCGCCGCCCTCGTTTCCCTGGGGCTTGTTGTCTTCAGCCATCGCTTGCTCCTTCCGTGTTTGGTTGTCGCGCTTCCCTGCGCGCTTGGATGGCCCGCCGTTGTCGCCGCGGTCGCGTGCGGGGCATGTTGTCGCCGCCCCATCGCGTGACCGCATCTTCCCCGAGGTGTCGCCAGGCAAAAGAAAAGGCCGCCCGTGATGGGCGGCCTTGATGCCGTGCGTCTACTCGGTTGTCGCTTGGTCTACTTCATTAGCCCCGCGTCGCGCAGCACCTTGCGGGACTTGGCGAAAAGCTCCTCGCGCTCTTCTTTGGTCAGCTTTTCGGCGGCTTTCGACTCGGAGGCGCTGTCGTCTATGACGAGCACCCAGTCCTCTGGCGTCACTTCTTTTTTGTCAGCCTGAACCATTTCGCTTCCTCGTTTCGCTCGTAGAGCATTTCGGTGGCAAGCTGGTCGATAACATCGCCGCCCGCGTTCGGGCACTCTCTTTTCGCCAGCTCTCGCAGCTCCTCGTACGCTTGCACGACGCTGCGGTCGTTCACCTTGATTTCGTAAATTGTACCATCGTGGCACGCCACCACCGAGCTGCGCACCCAGTCGTTTTCCGCCACCGTTCGAATGTCGGTCCACGACGGCGGCGAGCTCATGGGGTGGTTGTGGATCAGCACCACGCCGCCCTTGGTGCGCCTGCACGCCTCCACCTGCCTGGCGGTCAGGCCGCACGCCTGGCTCTTCAGGCCGTGCCCGAAGGTGTCGGTGACGCGCTCGCCCTTCTTCCACGACACGACGGACATGCGTTCGTAGCCCGTGCCGTCGCGGTCGCGCAGGATGCGGCGGCTCTCGGCGTACACGGCCTCGCTTGCGCGCTTCGGGATGGGAAGGGACGCCACCTTGTCGTGGTAGGCCCTGCCGTTCACGGCGCGGCGGCTCACGTCTGCGGCGGTGCCCGCGCCCTTGCCCGGCATGAACTTCTCGCGCACCCAGGTCTTGTCCGTGGCAAGCGGGTAGATGCGTTCCTTCGATTCCACGGCGGCCTCGCGCGTGCGCTCGCGGGACAGGTAGGGATGGGCGGCTATGTGCTCGCGCTGGCGCTTCTGCAGCTTGCCCAGGCGCAGGCGCTCCTTGGTGTTGTCGAGCCCGGCGGCCTCCAGGGCCGTTGCCTCGCGCTTGGCGGCGCGTATGCCGCGCTCAAGCTCGCGCTGCTTCTGCTCTGCCTGGTATCGCTTCTCGCGCTTCTCGTCGCCTCCGTCGGGGTCGCGCTCGTAGCGCAGCGGCTGGCCCTCCACGTAGATGCCGAAGTCATGCTTGCAGTTCGCGCCGCACAGGCCATCGACAGAGCCGTAGCCCGTCTCGCGGTAGAACGGCGGGTACTTCTTGGACTTGCCCGACAGGCTGAACACGCGGCCCTGCCACTTGGCGTGGCTCTCTCGCGCCCCGCCGTGCGAGGAGGTCTGCACGAGGTCGTGCCCGGTCTCCTCAAGCAGCTCCAGCGTGTTGCGGCTGCCCGCTTGCACCGCTTGGGTGCGGATGTGGCGGCGCATGGCCACGTCGGCCTGCGCCCACGCCCCGCTCTTGTAGTCCACGACGGACACGCCGCGCCGCGCCAGCTTCAGCACGGCCTCGCGGGTGGCCTGCTCGTAGCCCGCCATGCCCGAGTTCACCCGAGCCACGGCCTGCGCCACGACTTCGAGGTAGGCGCGCTGCACGTTGGCGGGCATCTTCAGGTTGTCGCGGCTCACGACGTCCTGCACTCCCGCCGCCGTGGCCCGCGCGGAGTTGTGCAGCCTCCACTGCATCGCCTTGGACAGCGCGCCCATGGCCGTGCCCAGCGTGGCCAGGTCGGCCTCGGCGCTCTTGGCCACGGCCTCGGCCGCAGCCTTGGCAGCCTCGCGCGCGGCTCTGCGGCCCTCCTCGTTCATGGCCTTCTGCACGTCCTTGGCGGCAAGCGCCGCCCTGCGGGCGGCCTGCGAGTAGGCGCTGTCGCCCTCGAAGTCGATGGAGCCTATGAGCGCGGCGTAGATGCACACCAGGCGCAGGGCGTATTCGTCCATGGCCCCCTGCGCTGCGTCGGTGAAGTGCTCTATGTAGTCCGGCCCCAGCATCAGGCGAGCCCGTCGCCCAGCATGTCGAACGCGCCGCCCTGCTGCTCGGGCACGTTGGCCTTGGCCTCGTTGCTGGTCTCGCCGTAGAAGCGGCGGCGGTACTCCCACGGGGCCATGATGCCCGCGCCGACCTCGCTCATGGCCATCTCGCGCGCGCTCTGCGTGTCGCTGATGATGGAGTCGTCGAAGTCCACGGTGACGTCGCCGTAGGGCACGGCCTCGCCCTTGATGCTGCGGCACGCGTCGGCCATGCCGTTCACGAGGCGCACGATGGACTTGCGCAGGGCGTTCTCGTGCCGATGGATGGATCGCATCAGCTGCGAGTTGTCGGCCGCCACCTCCTTGGCGGTCTTCAGGCCCGTGTGCGACTCCCAGGAGAAGTAGCCGTTGCCGAAGCCGCACGCCACCGACAGCAGGCGCAGGCCCGTGTTGATGGCGCTGGCGTTCTCGTCGGCCTTGAGGTCGCTCTGAACGGTCTGAATCTTGGCCGACCCCTCGTCGCCGGGGTTCATGCTGAAGATGGTGTCGTCGGCCTCGCCGAAGGCGTAGTAGGTCTTCGTGAGGCTGCCGTCCGGCCCCTTGTCGGTCTTGGACTCTATGAGGGTCTTGTCCACGAACGTGCGCGGGCGGCCCACGCGAATGTGGTCGAGCAGGGAGGTGGCGGCCTCGTCGACCACCTTCATGGCTCCCACGGCGTTGCAGTACACGCTCGCGCCCATCGCGCAGTAGTCGTAGAAGCGGTTCGACACGGCGGGGCGCACCAGCGCGAAAAGCGGGCGGGTGCAGCGCGTGTCCATGTCGGCGCTGATGCCCTCGACCGTCACCTGCTTGTGCGTGCGGGTGTCGAACAGCTGCGTGAGGATGTGGTAGGTGCCGCCCTTGAGCACGTGGGCCTGGCACTGGTCGTAGTCGCGCCCGGCGACCTCCACGCGGCCCACGAACGCGCACTGCGTGCAGTCGTCGGCGCTCCACGTGAGCGGGACTATCTGCGTGGCGTCGTAGCGCACGATGCGCAGCTCGGCGTCGGGCGTGTAGGCGCTGTCGGTCACGCCTCGCGGCTCGATGACCCACGCGCCGGTCCCCATGGCGAACGCACGTGCTATGAAGTCGGCGTTGTCCATGGCGAACGAGGAGGGCGCGCCGCTGTCCTCCGTGGGCTGCTGCGCCGGCGCGTTGCCCTCCGTCGCCTCCTGGCCGTCCCCGCCCGTTGTCGTGGGGTTGGCGAAGTAGCGCGCCATCCAGGCGCGGCGCTCGTCGCTCGTGCTGGAGATGATCGTGCTCTCGTTCATGAGCAGACTGGCCCACTCGTCGGCCACGAGCGCCGCCGGGTGCAGGCTGGCGCGCTCGCGCTTGTACACGCGGAAGCCGCGCCGCTCGCTGTAGTGGTACCAGCCGTTGTTCGCCGCGAACCAGCCGAACCAGACGCCCACCATGCCCTGCATGCGGGTGTCCGGCTGGTATCCCATGCGGCGTAGCCACGCCTCGGCGTAGCCCGTGTTGCCTCGCTTCTCCATCAGAGGTTGCTCCTTATCCACAGTCCTGCGGCGTAGCCCGCCGCGTCTATCGCGTCGTCGTTCACCTTCGGCAGTGTCTCGGTTATGTCGCCCTGCCCGTTCGACACGTACTCGAACTCGGGGAACTCCTTGGCGGCGAGCGGGCAGCGGTCGGGGTCGATGACTATGCGCGTAAGGTTCTGCATCCACCTGATGCGGCTCTTGGGCGCGTTCAGGCCCTGCTTGAGCGACTTCTGCGCGCCGATGCCCTGCTCCTGGTAGTAGAGGATCATGCCGCGCGCCGCGCTGTCGCACCACACGTCGGCGGCGGGGTCCTCGGCCGCCTGCAGCTTGGCCGCCACCAGCTCGGCGGTCTTGACGTCGATGGCCTCGGTTCCCTGGCGGCTCTCCTCGTCCAGCAGGTACAGTACGCGCTCGTTCTCGTCGTAGCCCGCCTCCATGAACACCCAGGGGTGCACGCTGCCCGCGTCCACGCCGAACGAGCGCAGGGCGATGGACGCGCGCTCCTCCGCGGTGATGGGGCGTATGTCCAGCAGCTTGTCGGGGAACACCTCGGAGCCCGTGCCGATGACCTCGCCGAGCCATTGCCAGCGGTAGGAGTCGGGCGTCTTGCGGCGGCTGCGCTCGGCCTCCGCCAGCGCCGCGGCGCTTATCCACTCGGGGTGCTCGTCTATGACGTCCAGGTACGTGGTGTGGCATATGAAGCGCCCGTCCTCGCCCGGGTGGGCCTCCAGGTCGCGCGCCTCCTTGTTCACCCAGTTGCGAGCCGAGCGGGGAGGGTTGTAGCTGTAGAACACCCAGAACATGTCGCCGCCGCGCAGGAACGTGGCCAGCACGCTGCGCACCTCGTCCATGCCGTCGAACTCGTCTACCTCCTCGAACCACACCACGGCGCAGTAGCCGGTGCGGAACTTCGCGGACTTCAGCTTCTTCGGCTTGTCGCATCCCACAAAGCGTATGACCTGCCCGGTGGGGCGGTACGTCACCTCCATGGGGGACAGGCCGAAGTCGAACAGGTGCGCCACGCCCAGCACGTCGCACGCCCAGCCTATCTGCTCGTACACGGACGTGCGCAGCGTGTTGCCGACCTTGCGCAGCACGACGGCGTTGGCCTCCGGGTTGAGCATGATCAGCAGCACGATGGCGATGGATATGAACGACGACTTGGTGGAGTTGCGCCCGCCCTTGAACCAGTAGTGCGTGAACTCGTGCGCCTTGATGGAGCGCCACACGCCGGCGAACACGGAGGCCACGACGTCCGAGAGCCTAACCGAGGTCGTCAACGATGGTCACCCCCGCCTCCGCCATGGCGGCCTTCGCGCCGTCCACGCCGAACATGTCGTTGAGCAGCTTCACGCTCTCGGTTATGGCCAGGCGCGCGTCGCCGTTGATGCTGCCCTCGGCCGCCTGGCGGCGGAAGATGGGCAGCGCGCCGTCGAGCACCTCGAACAGCGGGGCGGCCGCGTCCTGCAGCTCCCAGCGGCAGTCCTTTGCGGCCGCGTCGCGGATTTCCTGGATTCTGTGCGCGATTCGTGGGTCGCGCATCAGCTTGGAGGCGGCGCAGCTTATCGAGTTGTAGTTCATCCGCTTGCAGTCGTAGGCCGCGCGGTACGCGTCCTGCTGCTTGGCGCGGGGCTTGGCCATCTCGCGGGCGAATGCCTCCTGCTTCGCCGTGAGCGGCTTGTCCTTCTTGGGCACCTGCGGCCTCCTTCCTGATTAGTTTCGCGCTAGCCAAGCGACGCGATCACATCGCGCTCGCGGGGCGAAAGCGCGAAACGCTCTGCGGCTGCACGCTCTGCGGCTGCACGCTCTGCGGCTGCACGCTCTGCGGCTGCACGCTCTGATATGAGGTAGCCGCTGCCGTATATCGCCTTGTTCTGCACGCGCTGCGCGTCGAGCGCCCTCGTGAAGCTGCACTCCTGCGGCCCCACGCGGAAGTCGATGCCGTACTTGGAGTAGCGCGCCAGCATGGGCGCGGTCAGCACCTCGTCCGGGTACTCGTACTTCGGCAGCGCCTTGGCCTTCTCGCGGCGCAGGCGCTCTATCGCGGCATCCAGCTCGGAGCGCAGGTCGGGCGCGCTGCGAGCCTGGGCGGGGTCGAGGTTGGTCACGAACGACGTGTTGACGCTCGCGCCGTTGGCGTACGTCACGCCGACGCCCGTCACGACCTTGCAGCAGTTGCGGATGCCCATGCACGTCAGGGTGGGGGCGAACAGGAAGAAGCCCACGCCGCGCTCCTGGTAGTGCTTGACGATCTTGCTCAGGATGGAGAACGGCGGGTTGTCCACCACCGTGCAGCCCTGCGGGTACTCCTCGCGCTCGTAGTCGCCGCCCGGATAGAACGGGCGCGCCACCTTCGCCAGGTCGAACCCGTACTCCCGGTGCGCCCACCGCAGCACGCAGTCGTACACCTCGGGCGGGGTGTAGCAGTCGTCCGTCGTCCTCTTCGGCTCGAACTTTGCCGTGAACTCCTCGTATGTCTCGCCTCTCGCCATGCGTCTCCTATCTCTCGGCCCATATGGTCGCAAGCGTGTCGCCGGGCACGGAAAAGGCCGCCCCGAAGGACGGCCCTCTGCCTGTTTCCGTATTCGGTTGCCCCTATCCGCACGCCGCCACGGCTATGGCCATGAGCCCGAGCGCCAGCGCCCTTATGGCGTAGATGGCCGCCGCGTCTATGGCGATTGCCGCCGCTATGAACAGCAGGCACCCCCAGTTGCATCCCGGGCGGTTCATCGCTCCTCCCACTCGACGGTGCCGTCGTCGTACTCGGCCTTGAGCCATTCCAGGTAGTCGGCCTCCTCGCAGAAGCTGGCCAGCAGCCGCTTGCTGGTAGTGCAGCTGCTCATGCGGCTCGTCTCATACACGGCGATGAAGAAGGGCCACGAGTGGAACTCCGTCTCCGTGTGGATGGCCCGCTCGGGCGTGCCGAAAAGGTGCTCCCAGTTCGTCATCGCGCCCCCTCCTTCGCGCTCGGCCCGACCTTGCGGTAGGTGAAGTCCTCGAACAGGTGACCGCACCAGCGGCAGCGGTCGCCGCCCTTGGGCAGGTGGTGCCAGATCTCGCGCATGCCGCACTTCGGGCAGCGCACCTCGATACTGGGTCGGCGCTTCGGCTTCTCGGTCTGCTGCTCCATGGCTACTCCACCGCCATCCGCATGGCCGGCTTCATGGCCTCGCGCAGGCTCTTGGCCAGCTTCTCGGTCGTTACCTCGGCCTTCACCTCCACGTTCACGTCGGGCATCGCGAAACCGTGCGCCTCTTCGGCCTTGAGGCAGGGCATGGCGGCGTCCTGGGCCGCGCCCTTGAGCGTTGGTGACGCTGTCACCCTCAGCTCGCAGCGCCCCAGCCACAACTCGCACTCGTCCAGCTTCGTGAGCGCCAGGGCGCGCTCGCGGCTCGCCTCGTAGGCCGTCTCGATGCCCTTGCGCAGGTTCTGCACGGCCGTCTCTTCGGTTCCGGCGTCCAGCTTTTCGCGCAGTCGGGTGTTCTCGAACCTCATGTTGCGAGCCTCGCGACGTGGCACTGCTACCGTATGGCTTTGCTGCTCGCCCCAGCAGTCCTCGCACAGCGGCGCGTCTACGCCCATGTTGTCCTGCCCCAGGGCGTCGATATCGCGCCCGCAGGTATCGCAGATGATTCCCATGGCTACTCCCTTCCTTCCGGCTTCACCGCGCCTGCGAGGAACCACGCCCGCAGGCTCTCGGCGCACTCCGGGCACAAGGCCCTTGCCTTGCCGTCGATTCGCGCGCTGTTCCTCAGCACCATCTTGGCGTAACCCGCCAGGGTCGCCGGCACCTCCTTGCCGCAGCGTTCGCATGCGCACATGTACAGCCTCATGCCTGCTCGCCTCCCTTCGGCAGAGCGTCGGCGATTCGGTCCCAGTCGGTGGCCGACTTCTCGCTGGGGTACTCGTAGGCCCCCACGCACGGCACCGGCAGCACCGCCATGCCGTCGTGCTCGCCTGCGTACTCGTCTGCGTCCGATCTGCTCTCGAACGCCAGCACCACGTCGCTCTCCGTGGCCACCGCGTAGATCTTCTTCATCGTTTCGTCTCCTATTCGAACTCGAAGCACTCGCATGCCTCGCTTGTCTCGTCTACCGCCTCCACGTCGGGGCCGCCGCCCGTCATGGCGTCGCGGGCGCACACGGCCTCGCCGCCAGCGCCCTGCACGCGGCCGCAGAAGCGGCACTCCCGGTACGTGCGGCCCTCCCACGGGTCGGGCCGGTTCCACGGTGCCCTGGGGTCGGACTCGAAGCACCCGGGCGGGAGGTTCCACCCGCTTGAAGGCTCGTACCCGCTCACATGCACCGCCTGCCCCTCGGCAGCCGCCCCCAGCCGTCCATGGCCAGGGCATCCGCGTACTTGGTCGGTTCCGGCAGCAGCAGGTACTCCCAGTGCCCCGATCCCGGCGGGGCGGGGCGGTTGAACCTCTGCTCGGCCCTGACCCAGCGGAAGTGCAGCCGGTTGGCGTGCGCCAGCCCGTGGCAGCCGCTGCCGTTGCCGCTGCCGCACAGCATCACCGTGGGCTTGGGAACCTCGCGCCCGTCGCGGAACAGCTTGCCCGCCCCGCGCCTCACGATGTGGTGGCGGTTGAGCGGCCACGGCGCGCCGCACACGGCGCACCTGGGCGTCTCGATGCTCGGCCCCTCCATGAGGGGGCGCAGGATCTCGGGCAGCGTGTCAACGTTTGCCATTCGATAGCCTCCTGTCCTTGCCTTGCAGCTCGTACTTGTCGCACATCTCCGACAGGCGGCTCACGATGGCCACCGCCGTCTCCTCGTCGCCGTTCTTGGCCAGGCGGCGTATGAGGTCGCTCTTGCCGTACTGCGTGGTCACGACCACGGGCCTCATGTTCTCGTACCTGTCGTTCACGACGCGGAACACCTGCCCCAGCGTCCAGTCGGTGGGGGACTCCTTGCCCAGGTCGTCCAGCACCAGGCACCCCACGCGGGAGAGCCTGGACAGCACGCCGTCCTCGGTGCCGTCGCCGCCGTAGGTGCCCTTGATGGCGGCCAGCACGCCCAGCATGTCGGTCACCCTCACGCTGGTGCCGCCGTCCACCAGGAGCCGCGCCACGGCGCTCGCCAGGTGGGTCTTGCCGGTTCCCACGGGGCCGCAGATGTACGCCCCGCGCCCTTGCTCAACCTTCGCGGCAATGCCCTCGGCCATGGGGGAGGCGGCTGTCATGAAGCGGGGCTTGATTCCGGCCCGCTCGTAGGCCCGGCGGCGTTTGGCTGCGGCCTCCTCGGCCTTGGCGCGTGCCTCCTGCCGCGCCCGCTCGGCCCGTTCGGCCACCGCGCCGGGGCAGCCGCAGGGCTTCCAGCCGCAGAACGCTCGGCGGCCCATGAGGGTCACGTAGTTGCCCTCCAGCTGCGCCCCGCAGTGAGGGCACTCAGTCGTACTCGGCATAGCCGTCGGCCTCCTTCCGGGTCCTCGGGCCGCGGTTCACGTAGTCCTCGAACTTCGGCGAGAACAGCGTGGAGGGCCGCAGGTACTTGGCCATCTTCGGGTCGTCCGCCCACTCGGCTGCCATCGTGTCGATGACGGCCAGGAAATCGGGGAGGCGGTAGCCCTCGGCCCAGCGGGCGTGTATCAGCCTGCGGGTCTTGGCGCTGCTTGAGCGGTAGCGGGTGCCGGCCGCCTCGTTGAGCGCATGCACGATTTCGTCAAAGGGGATTAAGGGGTTATCTATATACTCAACCTCAACCTCAACCTCTGCATTGCCGCAACTCGATGCGCCTGCATGTGCGTCCGCATCTGCTTGCGCATGTGCGACTGCATCTGCATCCGCATATGCTCCTGCATGTGCTTGCGCATCGGCTTGCGCCCGTGCCGCCGCATCGTCCACCGCATCATCCTTCCCCGGCCTGTTGCCCCAGCGGGCGTTGGCCGCCTTCCTTGCGCGCTCGCTCTTCTCGTCGCCCATGTCGAGCCTGCCCTTGAGCACCAGGAAGGTGGGCAGCCACGCGGGGCTGCCCTGCGGCTCCTTGCCCGTGAACCGGTACTCGACGATGGCGTAGATGAACGGCGCGCGCTGCTTCTCGGGCATGGCCTGCGCGGCCGCCCAGAAGTCATCGTGTATAACCATGCCCATAGTGTCGCCGTCGCCTTCCCTAAAACGGGATATCCTCGTCGTACAGATCGGGCATGGCCTGCTG
>CABUQG010000007.1 GCA_902493535.1 uncultured Collinsella sp.
GGCATGACCAGAAGGTCTATGCCGTCCTCTTTTCATGCCAATTTGTTCGCTCTGGTGGGCGCTCGCTGTCGGTACCAAAACATCGGCATCCCCAAGGAATCATTTGTACCAAAAAATGAGAGTGATAATCTCCCGGTATGAGCCCATATTCATGCTCAAGGTGGGAGATTATCCACTCTCGTTTCGCTTGTTGATTTCGATGCCTACATTTGTAGGAACAGTTCGTGGAGGCGGGTGTCTTCGTCGAGTTCGGGGTGGAAGGTTACGCCGAGCTGGTTGCCCTGGCGGGCGGCGACGATGCGCCCGTCGACTTTCGCTAAGGCCTTGGCGTCGCCGTGAACCTCGACGATTCGGGGCGCGCGGATAAATGTCAGCGGCACTTCACCGTCGATGCCGGCTACCTGCCCCTTGGTTCGAAAACTGCCGAGCTGCCTGCTGTAGGCATTGCGCTCAACGAGCACATCCATGGTTGCCAGGCGCGGCGTGCCCTTATCGTCATGGGCGGCAAGGTCGTGAGCCAGCAGAATCAGGCCGGCGCAGGTGCCCAGGACGGGCATGCCTTCAACAATGCGGGTGCGAAGCTCCTCGAGCATGCCCAACTCATCAAGCAGCTTCCCTTGAACGGTAGACTCGCCGCCGGGAAGTACCAGACGGTCAAAGTCCTGCTTCAAATCAGCCGCCTGCCTCAGCTCAATACAGCGCGCGCCCAGCTCGGATAGTCTTGCCTCGTGCTCGGCAAATGCGCCTTGGACCGCCAGCACGGCGACCGTTTGGTCTGCATAATCGCTCATGTGCGATCCTTTCTGCCGGACTAGCGTCCGCGCTCCTCCATGATGATTTCGATCTCGTCGGCGTTGATGCCCACCATGGCCTCGCCCAGGTCCTCCGAAAGCTCGGCGATGAGCTTGGCATCGGTGAAGTTTGCCACGGCCTTGACGATGGCGGCGGCGCGCTTGGCGGGGTCGCCGCTCTTAAAGATGCCCGAGCCGACAAAGACGCCCTCGGCGCCCAGTTGCATCATCAGCGCGGCGTCGGCAGGGGTCGCTACGCCGCCGGCGGCAAAGTTCACAACGGGAAGCTTGCCCGTGGCATGGACCTCACGCACCAGCTCGACCGGAACCTGCAGCTGCTTGGCTGCCTCAAAGAGCTCGTCGTCACGCAGGGCAACAACGTCGCGGATCTGCTTTTGGATCTTGCGCATGTGGCGCACGGCCTGGACCACGTCGCCCGTGCCCGGCTCGCCCTTGGTGCGGATCATCGTGGCGCCTTCGGCAACACGGCGCAGCGCCTCGCCCAGATCACGGGCGCCGCAGACAAACGGCACGTCAAACTGGGTCTTGTCGATGTGATAGACGTCATCGGCAGGGGAGAGAACCTCGGACTCATCGATGTAGTCGATCTCGATGGCCTGCAGGACCTGCGCCTCGACAATGTGGCCGATGCGGCACTTGGCCATAACAGGGATGGAGACGGCCTCCTGGATGCCCTTGATCATCTTGGGGTCGCTCATGCGCGAGACGCCGCCCGCGGCACGGATATCGGCCGGAATGCGCTCGAGTGCCATGACGGCGCAGGCGCCTGCCTCCTCGGCGATGCGCGCCTGCTCGGGTGTGGTGACGTCCATGATGACGCCGCCCTTGAGCATCTGCGCGAGCTCGCGATTGAGTTTGACGCGATCGGCCTTGCTGGTCTGTTCTGCCATGGTTGCTCCCTTGGTTGGCATGTGCATTGCTTGACGGAACATCCTATCGAGGAGCTGGGTATGGCGAAATACTCAGTTTTCAAGATAATAACAAGGTCAGACTAATACCAGATTGAATGGCTTAATAAGGTCAGGTGATAGGCTCATGCTTGACTACAATTTGGAAAAACGCGGCGAAGCATCGCTTTATGAGTATGTTTACCAGAAAATTCGAGATGATATTGTTGCTGGACGTATTGCGGCGGGGGAGCATCTTCCGTCTAAGCGCGCCTTTGCCAGTCATCTGGGAATCAGTGTCATTACCATCGAGAATGCATATAGCCAGTTACTTGCCGAGGGCTATATTTGCTCAATGCCGCGTCGTGGCTACTACGCTTGCGAGCTTCCGGATGCACCGGTTTTGGCTTCGGCTGCGGAGGGCATCGACCGAGATGCCGCCTCTGCGGGTCCCAGCGCGCATGATGTCAACGGACAGGTCGAGCGATTCGATGCACTTTCTCCTTCCGCTTTGGAGGCGGCGCGGCTTTGGCAAAGCGCACTACGGGCGACGCTGGCATCCGAAGATGAGCGCGAAATCTTTTCGCCCGCACCGGCGCAGGGCACCGCTCGGCTGCGACGCGCAATTGCTCACCACCTGCGTGGGACAAGGGGCATGAATGTCGATCCCAATAACATTGTTATCGGCGCGGGCGCCCAGCTGCTCGATACCATGTTGGTTCAGTTGCTTGGCGCTGACAAGGTGTATGCCGTTGAGGACCCGGGCTATTTACGTCTGACGTGCATCTATCAGGCTATGGGCTGCAAAGTTCGACATATCCCGTTGGATGATGAGGGCGTGGACTTGAGCGCTCTGCAGAAAACCGGGACCGATGTACTTCATCTGATGCCGTCCCATCAGTATCCGACCGGCCTTGTGACGAGCATTGCGCGGCGCTATGCGCTTCTGAGCTGGGCCGCCGAGCGACCAGGTCGGTATCTCATCGAAGATGACTTTGATTGTGAGTTTCGCCTTGCCGGGAAGCCGATTCCCGCGCTCGCGTCAATCGATGCCGCCCAGTCGGTTATCTACACCAACACGTTTTCGAAGAGCCTTTCATCGGCGTTGCGTTTGGCGTACATGGTGTTGCCCGATGAGTTAATGGAGCGGTTTAGGCGCAACCTTGGTTTCTACGCCTCGTCGGTGAGCTCTGTTGATCAGGTCGCTTTGGCGCGTTTGCTGGAATCGGGTGATTACGAGCGACATGTGAACCGCGTGCGCGTTCGTGCTCGCGAGGCGCGTGATGGCCTGATGGCGCTTGTGCGGAAGGTATTTCCGGCAGGAGAGGTCTCGATCGAGCATGCAGACGCGGGCCTTTACTGTATCGTGGTTGCGGAGCGTGGAGCGGGCGGAAGCTCTTTTGTGCGGGCCCTCACGCGCTCGAGTATCCCTTTTGTCGATATCAGTGACTGTTATTGGTGTGCCGATGGCGCATCTGTCCCTGAAAACTCAAGTCAAATTCTTGTTCAGTATGACGATTTGAGTCCAAAAGCGCTAAATACCTTGGAATCGCAGCTAATGGGAGCACTCTGCAACCTAAGTGAGTAGGCTTTTGGAACTTTGGCGACCAGGCAGTTTTGTAACAAGCTATCTACCTGCGGTTTTGAAAAGCAGGATGACCGGGCTGCTCGGGATGTTCAAAAAAGTCTACTCACTTGTCGCGCAAAGCTTCTGCATGAGAAAAAATGGGGTTTTCAACAGAACTTCGTCCAGCTCTCGGCAAGCTTTTGGCCAGTTGGGGAGGGCTGTTGAAAACTTGGCAGTCCGTTCGGCACCATTTTTGGCGCGTTCGCGCCAATGCGTGACTGACTGGGTTGAAATTCGTGTTTTCCTGTGCCTATGAAAGATCTACTTTGTGACATATCGGCTTTTAGGTACTGGCGTTTGCCCCCTCAGGTCCGCGCTCTGTGTCCGCCGCTTCCACGACCGGAAGAAGACCGGCAGCGATATGATCTCGCCCGCAACCCGACGGCTGCGGTCGCGCTCGGTTTTCCGTTGTATACATTGGTTCAGACGAGAAACAAACGGACTTGTCCTACCAGCATTAGGCAGCGGCTGTTCCTTGGTGAGCCCCCCAGGGAATCCGTGCTGGAAACGGAGCATGGATTTTTGATTACGTCTCCTCTACTGACGGCATTCATCATGTCGCGGCATCTGACGGATCTTCAGCTTCTTTTTGTGTTGGCGGAGATGTGCGGCCTGTTTGCGGTGTGTGCTCTGCCGGCGGCACTTGAGGCGGAGCTTACGCGTGCAATTGATTCGGGCGCGATTTCGACGACGTTGGGTTGGGTGCGCTGCCCGTCCGAGGACGGCACCGCTTCAAATTTATGGCGTCGAGACGCTTTGGTTTTGGGCAGAGACCTTGACCGTTTTTGTTCAGATGTTTGCGGGATGCGTTACGGCAATAGATTTATGGCGGTATCGCAATTCGTTCCATTGGGTGCCGCGTCGCCTTTTGAGGTCGAGGCGTATTTGCTACTTGCACTGCCGCGATCCCTGGGAGGCGAAGGTTTTTGCGACATAGAGCTTAATGTTGAAGTGATGCTAGGCACAAGTGCTCGAGCGATTGTGGGAAAGTCCCGTGTATATATCGACCTACTTCTTTCTTCACCGGACGGTAGGCGACAGGTGGCCATTGAATGTCAGGGAAAGGCCTCGCACGGACGCGCAGGGGATGGCTTGCGTGACGCTGACCGCATGACGGCCCTTCAGGCCATGGGCTACGATGTGCTTCTCCTGACACACAGACAGATATCGGATGAGGATAGATTCCGCGCGATCGTTAAGGCCGTATGCAGGATGCTCGATGCTGAATATCGTGATAAAAGCTCAGATGAGCAAAGGGCTGAGGCATTACTCCGGTCTGAACTATTCGTTGACTGGACAAAATTGGGAGTAATCGACGGAAAGATGCCCGCTAGACACAAAATGGCTCGATCGTGGACGGCTGCGGTTCTAAGTGAGTAGGCTTTTAGCACTTTGGCGACCAGGCCGTTTTGAAACAAGTCATTTACCTGCGGCTTTATAAAGCAATATGGATGGCGTGCTCGGCAAGTTCCAAAAAGTCTACTCACTTAGTTTTTGACGAGAAACCTATGCCGAAGGCGGTCCTATTTCAGGTAGTTAACAAGTTTGTGAGGCACGAAAAAGGCCCGAACCAATACGGTCCGGGCCTCATTGAGCTAGAGGTTATGTCTCAGGCGTTTGGCTTAGCCAAAGTAGCGCTTGAGCAGGCCGGCGAAAGCCTTGCCGTGGCGGGCCTCGTCGCGAGCCATCTCGTGCACGGTGTCGTGGATGGCATCAAGGCCAGCGGCCTTGGCACGCTTGGCAAGATCGGTCTTGCCGGCGGTGGCACCGTTCTCGGCCTCAACGCGCATCTCGAGGTTCTTCTTGGTGGAGTCGGTCACGACCTCGCCCAGGAGCTCAGCGAACTTGGCAGCGTGCTCGGCCTCCTCGTGGGCAGCCTTCTCCCAGTACAGGCCGATCTCGGGATAGCCCTCGCGATGAGCGACGCGCGCCATGGCCAGGTACATACCGACCTCGGAGCACTCGCCCTCAAAGTTGGCGCGCAGGTCGGCAACGATGTCCTCGGAGACGCCCTCCATCTTGGCGACGCCCACGACGTGCTCGGCAGCCCACTCGAGCTGACCCTCCTCCTGCTTCAGGAAGCGAGAACCGGGAACGCCGCACTGGGGGCACTTGAAGTCCTCGGGCAGCTGGTCGCCGTCGAACTCTTCCACATAACCGCAAACGGGGCAAACAAACTTCATGATTCGATCCTTTCGATCGATGGCGATTGTGCGCTCGTCCGGTCCCGTAAGGGCCCTCTCCGGACGTGCGTCTTGACGAGTTCTATTATCCATAAATGCAACCAAATGTGAAGCCTATTAGGAATGATTTTTAATAAAACAATTTTGAGATATGAAGATGTTGATTGATTAACGATTGGCAGGCCGTCTTTGACCGTCGCTGAGTACAATCGGTCGAGCAAATGTTGACCAATCAACAAATGAGGGAGTTTCCTTTATGCATCTAGCCCGTCGTGCCTGGTGCCGAACATATCAGACGGTTTTTCGCATTGCATTGCCGATCCTGCCCTATACCGAGCCGCACATTTTAGAGCATGCCGAGGATGTGCCCGCGGTGCTTCAAAAGCGCTCGATCCAGAAGGTCCTTATCGTGACGGATCCCGGCATTGCACGTTTGGGACTCACGGCATCACTCGAGCGTGCGCTTACGGCTCAGGGGATTGGCGTTACGGTCTATGCCGAAACGCGTGCGAATCCCACGGTCTCGAATGTGGAGGAGGCGGCGTCCCTGTATCGAGAGAGCGCCTGCCAGGCCATTATCGGCTTTGGCGGAGGATCAGCCATGGACTGCGCCAAGGGCGTAGGCGCACGCATTGCGCAGCCAAACAAGCCCATCAACAAGATGCGCGGCCTGCTGCGGATTCATCGTCGCCTGCCGCTGCTCATCGCCGTCCCCACCACGGCAGGCACGGGAAGCGAGGTCACACTTGCGGCGGTAATTACCGATGACGAGACGCACTACAAGTACCCCATTAACGACTTTGTGCTTATTCCGCGCTTTGCGGTGCACGACCCCGAGTTTACGCGCGGTCTGCCCGCCTCCATTACGGGGCAGACGGGTATGGATGCCCTGACGCATGCCGTCGAGGCCTTTATCGGGCGAAGCACCACGCCCTATACGCGCAAGATGGCACGACAGGCGGTGCAGCTCATCCACGACAATTTGCTCGAGGCCTATGAGCATGGTGACGACATGCGCGCTCGTCGCAATATGCTTTCGGCGGCGTATAAGGCGGGCGTTGCGTTTACCCGCTCCTATGTCGGATATGTGCATGCCATCGCGCACAGTCTGGGCGGCCGATACGGAATTCCGCACGGTTTGGCCAACGCGATCATCCTGCCGCACATGCTTCGCGCTTATGGTGACGCTGCCGCCCCCAAGCTTGCCGATCTTGCTCGCATGGCGGGCATTGCGCCGGCTACCGCGCAGGACAGTCTTGCGGCCGAGGCCTTTATCGATTGGGTCGACCGCATGAACGCCGCCTTGGGCATACCCAAATATGTGACGGGCATTCGCCGCTCCGACATTTCCGAGATGGCGGCGCATGCCGATGCCGAGGCCAATCCCCTGTACCCCGTTCCGCTTCTAATGGACCGCTTGGAGCTCGAGCATATGTACGAAGTCGTTGCAGGTGGTATGTTTGAGAGCGAGAATTAGGAGGGCCCATGAACACCGAGGAAATTGCGCGCATCGTCGGCGATCAGCGCGCCTACTTTAAGACGCACGCTACGTTTGATGTTGATGCTCGACGTCGCGCGCTCGCGAGTTTACGCGATGCGGTGCGGGCCCACGAGGCCGATATCGCTCATGCGCTCAAGACCGATTTGGGAAAGTCGCATGACGAGGCCTATATGTGCGAGATTGGCACATCGCTTTCCGAGATTCGACATCAGATCGCTCACGTGGTTCGATGGAGTCGTCCGCGCCTGCGTCCGTGCGACCTCGCTAACGCCGTGAGCGTGTGCAAAACGCAAACCGTGCCCTATGGCGTCACGCTCATCATGGCGCCCTGGAACTATCCGTTTTTGCTGACGCTCGAGCCGCTCGCTGGCGCCCTTGCCGCGGGCAATACCGTGGTCATCAAGCCGAGCGCCTATGCTCCGGCATCGAGCGCGGTGCTCAGGCAAATCTGTGAAGAGGCATTTGATCCGCGCCTGGTGACGGTTGTCGAGGGCGGGCGCGCCGAGAACGAAGCGCTGCTCGATGAGTGCTGGGACAAGATCTTCTTTACCGGTAGCGTTCCGGTCGGCAAACTCGTCATGGAGCGCGCAAGTAAAAACCTTACGCCCGTGACGCTTGAGCTGGGCGGAAAGAGCCCCTGCATCGTGGATGCGACGGCAAACTTGAAGGTTGCGGCGCGGCGTATCGCCTTTGGTAAATGGCTCAACGTGGGGCAGACCTGCGTGGCGCCCGACTACCTGCTGGTCGATGCGCGCGTGCACGACGAGCTGCTGGACCTCATCAGGGAAGAGGCCCGCCGTATGTTTGGCGAGCATCCGCTCGATAACGAGGACTACGGGCATATCGTCAACGCCAAGCATTTTGCGCGCGTGCGCGGGCTGATCGATCCCGATAAGGTCGTGCTGGGAGGCACGGCGCGCGAGTCGTCGCTCAAGATTGAGCCGACGATCCTAGACGGCGTGACCCCCGATGACGCCGTGATGCAGGAGGAGATCTTCGGTCCCATCTTGCCGGTGCTGACGTTTGAGAGCCTAGACGAGGCCGAGACGCTTATTACGGATCGTCCGACGCCGCTGGCCCTGTATATCTTTAGCCAGGACCGTTCGGTTCAGCAACGCTTTGTGCGCTACGTGCCCTTTGGCGGCGGCTGTGTCAACGACACGATCATGCACTTGGCTACGAGCCATATGGGCTTTGGCGGCATGGGCGCGAGCGGTATGGGGCAGTACCATGGACGCGAGAGCTTCGATACGTTTAGCCACAAGAAGAGCATCGTGAACAAGGCAACTTGGCTGGACGTGCCGTTTCGGTATGCGCCCTACGCAAGCTGGAAGCACAAGTTCGTGCGCATGTTTGTGCATTAGAAAAGGGCGCAGGTAATACGAACAAGTGTTCCTATTACCTGCATTTTGCGTTAGACTACTGTTATGGAGCACGGATGGGCCAACTCCCTTTAGAAGGGATTTGGTATGAACGTAAGCGATGTTATTTCGTTATTGGCGTTGTTGATTGCGGCTATCGAACTCGGTCTGTTTATCGGCCGAATGAAATAGCCGCCCCCGCGTAAGCGAAGACGGCCACTTCTCACGATGAAAACGTGTATCGGAGTTGGCAAGACCCGCGGCAACGGGTGCCATCCGTGTTCCTATCTTATCTGCAAGCGTTCTGTCGCGCAAGCGTTGAGGCAAACGATTGAAGGACGCAGACAGGATGTATTTGTGTCCGCACGGGACCGTAGACTTCTCAATAAGGTTACACACCGGTTTATCCGGCCGTTAGAGGAGCTGCTATGTACGAGCCTTCACGTGTTCTTCTGTCATTTCACATTGCAGGATTTCAGTATGCCGATGGCGCCTTGGTCCTGGGCGATCTTAAAGCGGGCGATAAGCTGACGCTGTGTGCCGAGCGCGATAATCCCCATGACCCCGAGGCAGTTGCGATCTACTATGGCAAGACCAAACTTGGCTACGTTCCGGGAAACGAGGTCGGCCCGCTGTCCTTGATGATGTATTACGGCCACGAGGACGTATTTGAGGCCCGCGTGCAACAGGTTGCCCCCGAGCGCAGCCCGTGGCACCAGGTGCGCGTTGGCCTCTATGTGGTGGATGCCCGCTAGTCGGCAATGGAGGCGGCCATGTTTGATGACGACGACCAGTTCGATCTGACAGACGATTCGTTTGAGTGGGATCTGCTACTCGACGACGATGAGTTGGAGCAGGATCGTAAGAAACGGCAGGACAAGAAAACTCAGAGTGACGCTTCGAAAAAGCAAGACAAACGCCGCCGCGGACTGTTCGGCGGGCTCTTTGGATAACCGCCGCATCGCTGCGTCTGTATACTTAGCACGAGTTGAACACGTTGCGAAATGAGGACACAGACGATGATGTGGTTTACCGCCGACTTGCACCTGGGCGATACGAATATCTTGCACGACATGGACCGGCCGTTTGGCTCGGTCGAGGAGATGAACCGCAAGGTCATCGATGCCATCAATGAGTGCGTGGCTGCGGACGACCGCCTCTATATTCTGGGTGACTTTACCTATCGTTTGCCCCTGGCGGAGGCGGTGCGCCTGCGCGAGCGTATCGAATGCCAGAACGTGACGCTCATCCGCGGTAACCATGACGGCGACTGGGAAGATTCCGACGTACCGCAGATTTGGGAAGACGTGCGCGATTACCTGGAGATTGCTCCCGGCTATGCCAAGGGCCATCGTCTGGTTATGAGCCACTACCCCATGCTCAGCTGGAACGGCAAGGCACGTGGCGCCATTATGCTGCATGGGCATATCCACAGCAGGGGTGACCGCGCCAACGCACGCAACCGCGATCGCGAGCGCCCTATCTTTCGCTACGATGTCGGTCTCGATGCCAACGAGTACAAGCCCGTAAGCCGCGATCAGATTCTTAGCTTCTTTGGGTTATAGGGCGCCAGAGCCACCACAAAGGGGACAGGCACCTTTGTGGTGGTTCTGGCGCCGTTGCCATTATGGCGGCGGCGCCTTTTTTGTCCGCGCGGCGCGGTAGAGTGTAGCCGGTTGATATTTGCGTCCATCGAGGAGCTGCTATGAACGAGATCAAGTGCCCGCATTGCGGCGAAGTTTTTAAGGTCGATGCATCCGGCTATGCGGATATCGTCAAGCAGGTGCGCGATGCGGAGTTCTCGCGCGACCTGAATGACCGCGTAGCGGCTGCTCGACGCGAGGGCGAGCAGGCGCTGGAGCTTGAGCGTTCGCGTTCGGCGTCTGCCCTGCAGGAGGCAGAGGCTCAGCGCAACGCTCAACTTGTCGAGCAGAAGAACGCTGCGGCTCAGCAACTGGCACAAGAGGTTGCCAAGCGCGATGCCGAGCTTGCCGAGCTGCGCGCCAAGCTCGAGGGTGCTGCCGCAGAGCGCGAGAGTGCAAGCCGGCGTGCGGCGGTTGAGGCTCGTGCCGATGTCCAAAAGGAGAATGTGGAGCTCCAGCGCGAGATCGACAATTTGCGTGCGCAGCTGGGACGCAAAGATGACGAAGCAAAGCTTGCCGAAGCCGCGGTACGCAATGCGACTCAAAATGACCTCGCCGCGCGCGATGCTCAGATTGCGGAGTTGCAGGCAAAGCTTGCCGCCGCAGATAAGGCTCAAGAAATGGCACTCGCAACTGCTGCGGCCGAGGCGCAGCGTAAGCTCGAGGCTGCGCAAAACGAAGCGAATCGTAAGCTTTCCGATTACCAGACAGAAGTGCGTGAGAAGTTCTCGAATGCTAAGACTCAGTCCGAGCGCGAGGCCGAGGGCCTTCGTGCACAGCTTCGTGAGCAAGAACTTTCTGCAAAAATGGAGCTGTCGAAGGCGGTCGCCGCGGCGGAGCGAGAGCGCGATGAGGCGCGTGCCAAACTGACGAGCGAGCTGGCGGTGCGCGATTCTCGCGAGGAACAGGTCAAAGCGGCACACGAGCTCGAGCTTGCGCAGGCCAAGCGTGCGAGCGATGACCTGATTCGCTATAAGGATGAAGAGATCGAGCGCCTTAAGGACATGAAGGTCCGCCTGTCCACCAAGATGGTGGGCGAGTCGCTCGAGCAGCACTGCGAGACCGAGTTTAACCGTCTGCGCATGACGGCGTTTCCTAACGCGTACTTCGAGAAGGATAACGATGCGTCCGAGGGCACCAAGGGCGACTTTATCTTCCGCGAGTGCGACGCAAGCGGTAACGAGGTCATTTCGATTATGTTCGAGATGAAAAACGAGAACGATGAGACCGCGACCAAGCACAAGAACGAGGACTTCTTTAAGAAACTCGACCACGATCGCCGCCAAAAGGGCTGCGAGTACGCGGTGCTCTGCACGTTGCTCGAACCCGAGAGCGAGCTTTACAACGCCGGCATCGTGGACGTGAGCTATCGCTACGAGAAGATGTACGTGATTCGCCCACAGTTCTTTATTCCCATGATCACGCTTCTTCGCAACGCCGCCATGGGTTCGCTGCGCTATAAGCAGGAGCTGGCGGAGTACAAGCAGCAGAACATCGACGTCACGAACTTCGAGGCCAAGATGGAGAAGTTCAAGAACGACTTCGGCCGCAACTATGAGCTTGCGAGCCGTAAGTTCCAGACGGCGATCGAGGAGATTGACAAGACGATTAGCCATCTGCAGAAAACCAAGGAGGCATTGCTGTCCTCCGAGAACAATTTACGTCTAGCCAACAAGAAGGCCGACGATCTTACCATTCGCAAGCTCACCTGGGGCAACAAGACCATGAAGGCGGCGTTTGACGAGGCGCGCGGGGCTGCGACAGGGGCAAACGATGAGCCCGCCGAGGCGGATTCGTATGAGGTCGAGGATGCCGAGTAGAGGATAGCGTATAGTGCAAAAGCGGGGCCGCTGGCGATATTGCCAACGGCCCCGCTTCGTTCCAGTATGTACGGCTAGTCCTCGAGCAGGTCCTCGATAAAGCCGACGCGGTAGTTTTTGAAGATGACCTCGCCGCCGTCTTGCGTGGCATCCAGGTCGACATCGCCCATGATGCCAAAGTCGTGGTCGCCATCCTCGTCGGCAAAAATCTGGTGCACGTGCCACACGTGATCGGTCTTCTCGTCGCTCCCGTCGATGGTAAACATCGCGGCGCTGCGGGCATCTCCGTCGGTGAGGATTTCCTCGTGCTGCTCATGGTAGGCATCGAGCGCCTTTTGCCAGCGGACCTCGCTCATGCCCCAGTCCTCGTCGAGTTCGCCCAGGTCGCGAACGTGCTCGCGGGCGGCAAGGGTCACGCGGCGGAAGAGTGCGTTGCGCACCAGCAGCGTGCAGCCGCGACGGTCCGCAACGACCTCGTCGATGCCCTGCGGCGGCGCGGCGTCGAGGGCCGCCGGGTTGCCGGCGTTCTCCCACTCGTCCACCAGGCTCGAGTCGACCGAGCGCACCACAAAGCCGAGCCACGAAATGATGTCGCGCAAGCGCTCATCGCGCTTCTCAATGGGCACGGTGCGATCGAGGGAGCGGTAGGCCTCGGCTAGGTAGCGCAGCAGAATGCCCTCGGAGCGGGCGATGCCGAGCTTTTGGATATAGCCCTTAAAGTCGCTCGCGCTCTCCAACATGTCGCGCAGGACGCTCTTGGGCGAGAGCTGGTAGTCGTTGGCCCAAGGTACTTCCTGGCAGTACTTGTCGAAGGCGGCATCGAGCAAATCCTCGAGCGGCTTTTCGTAGGTGACATCCTGGATGCGCTCCAAGCGTTCCTCATATTCGACGCCGTCGGCTTTCATCTCGGCCATAGCGCGGTCGCGCGCGGCGCGCTCCTGCGCGCGCAGCACCTGCTTGGGATCCTCGAGCGTAGCCTCGACCATTGAGATCAGATCCATGGTATAGGTCTCACTCTCGGGGTCGAGCAGCTCCAGCGCGGCAAGAAAAAACGGCGAGAGCGGCTGGTCGAGCGCAAAATCCTCGGGCAGGTCGACCGTTAGCGCATAGTCGATGTCCGGCGCGGCGTCAGCTGGAGCGTCGGGTGCGGGCGGCACCTCGGTGCGCACGACGACGCCGGAGTCGATGAGCGTGGCGAAGATCTCGTCGGCACGAACCTCGAGCTTTGCCTTTTCCTCAGGGGTCTGCAGGCTTGTTTCGATGAGGTCGTGCACGCGGGCGCGGGCGTCGCCGCCCTGCTCGACCACGCTAATCACCATGGAGTGTGTGATGCGCAGGCGCGGCTTGAGCGTTTCGGGCTGCGTCTCGATCAGGCGCTCAAAGGTCTGCTTGTTCCAGGTGACAAAGCCCTCGGGGGCCTTCTTCTTTTTAATCTTGCGGAGCTTTTTGGGGTCGTCGCCCGCCTTGGCCATGAGCTTGGCGTTCTCGATCTCGTGCTCCGGGGCCTCGGCGATGACCATGCCCTCGGTATCGAAGCCCGAACGGCCGGCGCGGCCGGCTATCTGATGGAACTCGCGGGCGCGCAGGCGACGCATCTTGTAGCCGTCGAACTTGGTGAGCGCAGTGAGAACCACGGTGTGGATGGGCACGTTGATACCGACGCCGAGTGTGTCGGTGCCGCAAATGACGGGCAGTAGGCCCTGCTGCGCCAGGCGTTCGACCAGTAGGCGATAGCGCGGTAGCATACCGGCGTGGTGCACGCCGACGCCGCAGCCAAGCAAACGCTTGAGGATCTTGCCGAAGGCCGTCGAGAAGCTCGTGCCCTTGGCCGCCTCCTTGATGGCCTCGCGCTGCTCCTTGCTGGCAATGCCAAAGTTGGCGAGCGACTGTGCCGTCGCAAGGGCGGCATCCTGGCTAAAGTGCACGATATAGAGCGGGGCCTCTCCGCCGCGCATCGCGAGCTCGACGGTGCCCTCGAGGGAGGTCGTCACGTAGTCGTAGCTCAGCGGCACGGGGCGTGGGGCATCGACGACCAGGTCGCAGGTAGCGCCGGTGTGTTCCTCGAGTGAGGCGGCGATGGCAGTGACATCGCCGAGCGTGGCGCTCATGAGCATGAATTGCGTGTGAGGCAGGGTGAGCAGTGGCACCTGCCAGGCCCAGCCGCGGTCGGGGTCGGCAAAATAGTGGAACTCGTCCATGGCGACGCAGCCCACGTCGGCGCCCTCGCCCTCGCGCAGTGCATCGTTGGCAAGGATTTCTGCCGTGCAGCAGATGACGGGCGCCTTGGTGTTGATATGCGTATCGCCGGTGATCATGCCGACGTTATCGCGGCCGAGTACCTGTACCAGGTCGAAGAACTTTTCGCTGACCAGGGCCTTGATGGGGGCCGTGTAATAGCAGCGCTTGCCCTGCGCCATGCCCATAAAGAGCATGCCCAGCGCGACGAGCGATTTACCCGATCCAGTCGGTGTGCCTAAGATGACGTGATCGCCGGCAGCCAGGTCCATGAGGGCCTCTTCTTGGTGATCCCAAAGTTCAATGCCGCGGTCGCTCGTCCATTCAAAGAAGCGTTCGAAGGCCTGATCGGGCGTGAGCCATGGTTCGGGCTCGCTACCATCCTCGGGCTCCCACCAGGTGGGGGAGAGCGCGCCGAGCGAGCCGAATTCGGCTTCGGTTCCCGTGCCGCCCGAGAACGAGCTGGCGGCGCCGGCGCCAGAAACGGTGCTGGCGGAAGTATCTGTCGTGGTCTGTGCCATGTGGTTGCTTTCTCTCGCCGTTTGTCCGCCAACTATTATGGCGTAGCAGCGGCGCGGGGTGCCAGCGCGCGAGAAAATGCAGGAAATGGGCGTTCTGCCCAGCCGTTTGGTGCAGTTGCCAGCTAAGTGAGTAGACTTTTTGCAATATCGCGAGCACATGGCTTTTGCGCAAGAGCTCTACCTGCGGTTTTAGTTTTCGTTATGCGGGTTGTGCTTGGCTATTGCAAAAAAGTCTACTCACTTAGGTTTGAGGGTCGTTCGCTGACGCCTATTTTCACTTGTTTGCCGACGCCGCGACCATCAGAAGCCCCTAGGACTCCTGCGGCAGGCGCTTCTTGCCTTTGCGGGCGCGGTTTCTAAAGTTCTCGACGGCCTCTTCCATGCCCAGAGGTACATAGGTGAGCGCATCGAGGTTTTCGGGCAGGTAGCAGGCAAGGCTTTGCTCCTGCGCGCGGCCCGCCGCGAGCTGTTCATCGCTGGGCTGCGCGCCGGGTGTGGCGCAAATGCCATAGACGGCGGCACCCATCTCGCGCGTGCGGCATTCATATTCGGTCTCGGGGTGCTCGGGATGGTCGCGGCGGACGTCGTCGCTTACCCAAAGCGTATCGTAGCCGGCCGCGGCAAACTGTCCCAGGGCGTAATCGCGCAACGGCTTGCTATCGGTGCGCAGCGTGACGGTAGCGCCGGCTGAAAAGAGCGGGCGGTAGAGCATCAGATGGTCGACATGGACGAGTCGTTTTTTGGCGTACTTGGCCTTGGGCTGCGGCGTGGGAAAGTTGATGGTGATGGCATCGAGCTCGCCTGCGGCAAACAGCTGCGGCAGCGATGCGGCGCCTCGGGGCAGGACGAGTGCGTTGGATAGCTCCTGCTCGCAGATTTTCTGTGCGGCATAGGCGATGCAGATGGGCTCCTGGTCCATGCCGATAAAGAGCGTGTTTGGCTCGTGGGCCGCGCGCTCTACAAGGTACGTTCCCTTGCCGCAGCCCAGATCCAGGTGAAGGTGCTCGAAGGGCTTGCCGCCTGCGGGCGCACAGGCCTTGCGCCAATCTCCGGCATAAGCCTCGGGGTTCGTCTCAATCGCATCGGCGTAGCGCTCCAGGCGCTCCTCGAGCACAAAGTTCTTAGGCGTGCGAACGTGGACGGCTCCCATGAGGCTCCTTGGTCATAAATATGGAACGCGTAGCTGCGCGTTCCGTCAATGGGTTGAAAAAGGGTGGGCATAGTTTGCCCGAAAGATGCGGTGCGGTTCGGCGGCGAGTCGCCGATACCTACAGACGCTTGAGAATCACATAACGGTTGAGCTCGCCGCTGCGGCCGTCGGCATGGAAACGTTCAAGCTCGCGCACGGGGACCTCGCCGCTCTTGTAGAACGTGCGGACGCCACGCACCAGGTCGGTGATCTGCTGATCGTCAAAGTGATGACAATAGCGGTAGGCGTGGCGGTCGTTTTGCCAGCCAATGAGGTGGTCGCCGGCTTCAAACTGCGCTGAATCGTAACCCTCAAACGGCGGGGTGAGCTCGGCGCGGGCCTCGGCACGAACGGCCTTGCGCGCCATGCGCTCGTCGTTCATAAACTCCCAAAAGCTGATGGCGATGATGCCACCTGGGCGCGTCTGACGCACCAGGGCGTCGAGCACGCGTACGCGATACTCGCACGACGGCACGTGGTGCATAAAGCCAAAGCAGACCGAGATGTCGGCGAGCGGGGCGTCGAAAAGCACGTCGGGCGTCTCGGCGGGGTTGAGCTTCATGAGGGCGTCGAGCACATCGAGTTCCTGGAAGTGCAGGTTGGGAATGCGCAGCGCGTGGCCATGTGCATCGATGGCCAAGTCTTGGCACGAGTCGACGCCATAGAACTCGAAGGGGCGGCTGGCGTCTGCCGAGGGGTTTGCGCCGTCAACGCCCTTGGCGGCAAGTGCGCCGCCGGCGGCAAAGTTCTCGAATCGCATATTGCCGCAGGCAAGATCGAAGACGCGGACGGGATGCTCAATCGTGGCGACGTCGAGCTGCCCGAGTGCGATATCCATGGTGCGCACCCAGCCGGGCCAAGGGGCCTGGCGCGTATCGGAAAAGGAGGCGGAGTGCTCGCGATAGAACGTATTGTTGAGCTGGATGAGCGATGAGGCGAAATCGCGGTTCACGGCGCGGGACTCCCTCCGTTGGCGGTGCGGAATAAACAGTACGACCATACTACCGTTAACGCCGCAACGGGGACAACCAAGCTACGGGTCATTGCTTTGTTTGGACACATTTCCGCAGCTCACATGTGCCCGCAACCGCCGGTTGTCAAAAATCTCACTAGAATAGGTGGCATGCTTTTGGCAGTGGCGGATAGATTTTTAACTGTGCAAGGCGCCTTAAGAACAAAAACGGTCCGGCGGCACGGCTGGCATCACATAGGAGGAACCATGAATGTAGAAACTGCGCAGCGGCTCGCCGACCTTCGTCGCAGCAAGGGCTTTAGCCAAGAAGGGTTGGCGCGAAAGTTAGGGCTGTCGCGCCAGGCGGTCAGCAAATGGGAGCGCGCGGAGAGCTCGCCCGATACCGAGAACCTGATCTCGCTCGCCAAGCTCTATGGCGTGAGTCTGGACGAGCTGCTCAATCCGAGCGATGAGATCGAGGACGATATCGAGTTTGAGAACGAGGACCGCGCCCGTCAGCGCGAGGCCGAGGCAGCAGAGCGCGCTCGCACCCATGAGGCGGCGGCGCGTGCTACCGAGGCGGCAACGCAGGCGAGTGATGCCGCCGCCAAGGCGGCGCAAGCGGCAAGCTGGAGTGCGCAGGCCGCCAATGCCGCTACGGCGCAGGCGACGAGTGGCGGCGCAGTTGGCTCGACTCCGGTGAAGGGCCCGTTCCAGTCGTTCCCGTATTGGGCCGTGTGCTGGCTGCTGTTCTTTTTGCTGATGTTCCTGTTTGGTGCCGGCCCCTTTGCCGCGCTGATCTTCTTCACGATTCCCATCTATCACTGGGTGGCGCGTGCGCTCGATGGTGATTGGGCGCGTGGAGATATTCAGGTTGGTCCGGCGCCGGTGGCGGCTAGGGCTCAGAATACTTCCGCTTCAGTTGATACTGACGTGGCTACCGCGACCACCGCTGAGCCGATCGCCAAAGAGGGTGATGAATGATGAAGCTTTCGCATGAATCCAAGGTACGCTTGGGCGTTGGCATCGGAGCGTTTGTGCTCATCATCGGGCTCGTCTTTGGCACTTCGCGGACTTTGATTCATTTTGATGGCCCGTGGGATCTCGACGATGTTGTATCCGGCTTGTCCGGTATGGACGATGTGGTTGACGACGACGATTTTATGAACGATGGCGGTAAATATTCCGCTCGGCCTCAGCAACTTTCGAGCACGACTTTTGACGAAGACGCGTTCCAATCGCTCGACTTGGATGTGACGTCGGGGACGGTCGAGATTAAACGTGTCTCTGGCGGACCGGTACGTGTCATCGAAAGCGGGCGCGTTGCAAAGGGGGCGTCTGCTTCCGATGCCGCCACTCAGAATCTGGTTAAGATCGAGGGCTCTACACTCAAGATTAGCCAGTTCGACTGCGATGACGAGCGCGCCCATGACCGTAAGGTCACCATTGAACTGCCGCGTGAGCTTGCCGATAACATGATGGGCATTACGGCAAACGTGGGGTTGGGAGACCTGACGGTCGCGGACATTGCGTGCCACGACTTTGATTTGACGTTGGACTCGGGAGACGTCGCGTTCGCGGGCACCGTGACCGACACTCTGAATGCCGAGGTCGGTTCGGGCGATGTGACGTTCGAGCTTTACCAGGCCCCCGCGAAATCGATGGACGTGAGTGTGGGCTCGGGCGATGTGGAGATGACGGTTCCGAACTCGACGGGCTTTAAGGCGAGCCTCACCTTGGGCAGCGGCGACTTTGAGAGCGATTTCCTTCCGCTTGACTACGACGGCGAGACCATTTTGAATCTTGAATTCGATAACGGCGATAAGTCTGCTACGTATCGTTTTGAGGTCGGTTCGGGCGATATGTCGTTTGATTCGGAGTAGTGAGGCAGACGAAAGCCTAGGCGAAGATATAGACGCGCTGTTTGATGAAGGCGCCGAAGCCGGGATCGGCTCCGGCGCCTTTACCTTTACAATGGGGACATGGAACAGATTATCTTGAACATACTCGAGGCCCTGCGTCGCGGCGAGACCGTGGACGACAAGGCGCTCGTCAAACTGATACATGCCGAGGCGCGCCGTGAGGGCGCCGACAAACGTGATTTGGCCAAGCGCCGTCTGCTGCCGTTTTACCAGCGGGTAAAACGTGAGGAGCCGGCTCGTTGGGCTGGGTGGAATGTCGATGCCGATCTGGAACGCCAGCTGCTGCGGGTGCTGAGGATGAAGCCGCGTCGTACGGCTTCGGGCGTGGCGACCATTACCGTTATCACCAAGCCCTGGCCATGCTCGGGCGATTGCCTGTTTTGCCCCAACGATCTGCGCATGCCCAAAAGCTACCTGCACGCCGAGCCGGCGTGCGCCCGTGCGGAGCAAAATTGCTTTGACCCGTATCTGCAGGTGAGCGCTCGTCTGACCGCGCTTTCGCAGATGGGGCACGCAACCGATAAGATTGAGCTCATCGTGCTCGGCGGTACCTGGAGCGACTATCCGCAAGGGTATCAGACGTGGTTTATGTCGGAGCTTTTCCGTGCGCTCAATGACGATGCCGTCGCCGGCGTGGCGGCCAACCCCATGCTGGCGCGTCCGGGCATCAGCCGTGCCGAGGCGGGGCGCCTGCTCGATGACGCTCCCGCCGATGCGCTGCCGCCGGTGGTAACAGAGCACCGCGAGCGCTATCGGGTTGCCGGCATTGCGACAGATGAGGCTGAGCTTGCTGCCGGCGTTGCCGACGAGCAAGAGCACGTGGATGTTGCTGTGGGCGGCTACAACCGCGCGGTGCGCCGTCTGTACGGCCCCGGTACGCCGTGGGGCGAGGTTGCCGAGTGGCAGACGGCAACGATGGAGGAGCTTGAGCGTCAGCAGCGCATCAACGAGACGGCGAAGCATCGCGTGGTGGGGCTCGTTATCGAGACGCGCCCCGATGCCGTGACGCCGCAGACCCTCACGCTTATCCGCCGCCTGGGCTGCACCAAGATCCAGATGGGTATTCAGAGTCTCGACCAACATTTGCTCGACATCAACGAGCGTCGTATTTCAGTGGCGCAGATCGAGCGGGCGTTTTCGCTTGCGCGCCTGTTTGGCTTTAAGATCCACGCGCATTTTATGCTTAACTTGCTGGGCGCCACGCCCGAGGGGGATAAGCGCGACTACGAACGCTTTATGACCGAAGGGGCCTTTATGCCCGACGAGGTCAAGGTTTACCCGTGTGCGCTCATCGAGGACTCGCGTCTGGTGGGCTGCTACGAGCGCGGCGAGTGGCGTCCCTATACCGAGGAAGAGCTGCTCGATGTGCTGGCCGACGACATCGTGGTGACGCCGGCGTTCTGCCGCATCAGTCGCATGATCCGCGACTTTAGTTCCGACGACATCATGGTGGGCAACAAGAAACCCAACCTGCGTCAGCTCGTCGAAAACCGCTTGGCCGCTCGGGGTGACGGTGCGACGGTGCGCGAGATTCGCTATCGCGAGATCAGCACGGCGGGTGCCGACTTGGATGAGCTATCTCTTGATGAGGAGGTGGCGTACGAGACGCCGGTGACGCACGAGCGCTTTTTGCAGTGGGTGACGCCGCAGGGCAAGATCGCGGGCTTTTTGCGGTTGTCGCTGCCCGACCATTCGTTTGTTGCCGCACATGCGGACGAGTTGCCGACTACGCCGGACGAGGCGATGATTCGCGAGGTGCACGTGTATGGCATGGCGGCACGCGTGGGCGACCAGGGCCAGGCGGCACAGCATCACGGGTTGGGGCGTTTGCTCGTAGAGCGTGCGTGCGAGATTGCCCGGGATGCGGGTTATGCGCGTATCAACGTGATTAGCGCGATTGGCACACGCGAGTACTATCGTCATCTTGGATTTTATGACCATGGCCTTTATCTGCAAAAGGAGCTCTAAATGAACAAGCCGAGTGTTTCTGCCGGCGTCGTTGCCGGCGTTGCCCTGGGAGCCGCGGCGCTTGGTGCGGCCGCTGTCGCTGTTCGTGCTGCCTGCCTGCAGGTTGCGCGAACCCGCAATGGGTTGGCGCGTGTGAAGCGCGTGCACGATGGGGACGGCGATGAGATTCGCGTATTGGTGCAAGGCGGCGTCTACCAAAGCGCAAGCGACATTGGCGAGCGTTGGACGGAGCCCGTCTTTGCGTACTATCGTGCGTTTGACGACGTGTTTGAGTCCGAGGATGCGATGCGCGACGCTTATGGTCACGGCATCGACCGTATGCTTATGCTGGGCGGCGGTGGGTTTGCCTATCCCAAGTTTGCGCTGATGTCGCACGAGAGCTTGCGCATGGACGTCATTGAGTACGATGCCGAGATTACGCGCCTGGCGCGCCGCTGGTTCTACCTAGACGAGCTGGAGCGCGCGGCGGGCGATCGCCTGCGAGTGATTACCGCTGAGGCTCGCTCGTATCTGGGTGTGACGAGCGTGGGCCATTGTCGCTACGACGTGGTCGTGAGCGATTGCTTTGGCGGTGCCGAGCCCGTACGCGAGCTGGCGACGGTTGAGGCATTGCGTTTGGTGCGGGGCAGCCTAAATGTCGGTGGCGTCTACGTTGCCAATATCGTGAGTGCAAACGAGGGGGGGCGATGTGACGTTCCTGCGCGACTGTGCCGCCACGGCGCTTGAGGTGTTCGACCATGCTTGGGTGGTCCCATGTGGCGATGCAGAGTTCGGCGGCGAGGAGAATTATCTGCTCATCGCCAGCGACGGCGACTACGCCTTTGCCGAAGCTGTGCCCTTCGACACCGACTTCCTCGGTACCGTCCTTCACGACAAGTAAGTCTCCCCGTCCCAAAAAAGACTGGTCTTAGGCGTGGTCGCGCCAGCTGAGGACGCGCTGCTTCATACCCTCGATGTCGAGCACGCCTTCGGCAAAGCCCTTGCGCACGAGCTCCTCGGGAACGTACTCGTCGTAGCGATCAAAATAAGGCACCTCGCCGGGATAGACGAGCTCGATGGGATCGAAGTCCTTTTCGGCCTCGGCGGCGAGCACCTCAAAGAACGTCTCCTCGTCGGCCTTCATCTTAAACTGCATAAAGTACGGGCGTGATGGGTCGAGTCCGCGAAGGCCCAGCTCCGCGGCGCACTTAATCTTGAGCATGCGCTCGAGTGCCAAAAAGGCGTAGCTGCCCAGCCAGGGGAAGAGCACCCAGGTGTCGCCACCCAGGTTGATGAGTGGCTTGGTCCCCGCGCCCGAAATCTCGGCCGTATGGCGAGCCTGTGCAAGACGTGCCCGTGCGTTGCCCATGAGATACGGATATGTTGCGTGCTCGTTGAGCGCCTTGCGCATGCGCTCGAGTACGTGCGTGTTGATGTCACCGGGACAGTCGCCAAAGTAGGCCGGCACACGGCCCTTGACCTGCGTGGCAAAGACGGTATGACGCTTCCAATCCACTTCCTCGACAATCCAGCAATGGCCTGCGATGGCGATGCGCTCACCGGGCGGTGGCGGATTGACGATTGTGCCCAGCTCGGCCGACTCGCTGCGAACGGTGAACTCCTCGTTTTCCTGGAACACGGCGTAGAACTTAAAGTTGTTGATGATGCGCTCGCCCGCGAGACCCACGATGAGCCCGCCACCTTCGGTGACCTGGATATGGTCGATCTTAATGAGGTGACGCAGCAGCACACGGTAATCGTCTGCCGAGACACGGTGGAAATAGCTGAGCGTGAGCACGCGCTGGGCAAGTTCGGCCGGCGTGAGCTCGCCGGTGCTGGCGAGGGTCGACATAGTCTGGTGATAGAGCAGACTGTAGGGGAGTCGATCGAGCTCGGGCGGCTCGACCCACTTTTCCTCGCGATAGAGTTGTACGAGCGCGATACCCTGCAGGAGCTTCCAGGGAATGGTTTCGGGCATCATCGTGCGCGGCTCGGGTTCTTCCTCGCGCATGACAAACCACATCTCGGGCGGAAGGTCGCGACGGCCTGTGCGCCCCATGCGCTGCAAAAAGGAGCTGACGGTAAACGGCGCGTCAATCTGGAAGGCGCGCTCCAGGCGGCCGATATCGATACCGAGCTCCAGCGTAGAGGTGGTGACGGTTGTCTGCGCCTGCTCCTCGTCGCGCATGAGCTCCTCGGCCGTCTCGCGCAGCGATGCCGAAAGATTGCCGTGATGGATGAGAAAGCGGTCGGGCTCGTGTCGACTTTCGCAGTAGCTGCGCAGCATGGAGCACACGGCCTCTGCCTCCTCGCGCGAGTTGGCAAAGACCAGGCACTTGCGGCCGCGCGTATGCTCAAAGATATAGCCCATACCGGGGTCGGCGTTGTCGGGCGCCGTGTCGGTGGGGTTGAGAAGCGCCTGCTCGGTCGCTCGTGGGATGTCGACTTCGCCCTCGGGGGCCGAGGAAGTGCGACGGTCTTTGGGAGCGTCCTTGCCCCGCGCCTGCTCGCGACGTTGACGACGTTCCGCCTGTGTAAGCTGTCCGCTGTGGTGCATGTCTTGTCCGGATGCGGGCAGCGCCGCGGGTGCCACTGCCTCAATGCGCTCGCACGCAAGCACTTCGGCCTCTTGAGGACCCATGCTCTCGAATCCTCGCTGCTGTGCCTGGGGACCCGAGTTGTAGAAGTGCTCCATGGAGATACGCCACACGCGACGCGGTTCCTCAAAACGGGGGATAACGCAGTCGCGTCCCGTTCCCTGTGAGAGAAAGGCACCCGTGCGCTCGGGGTCGCCGATGGTGGCCGAAAGGCCAATGCGGCGGGGCTGCACGCCTGCCATGCGCGAGAGTCGCTCGATAAGGCAGAGCGTCTGCCCGCCACGGTCGCCGCGCATGAGCGAATGGACCTCGTCGATGACCACATAGCGCAGGTCGCAAAACATGCGCGGGATCGCCATGTGCTTATGGATTAAGAGCGCTTCGAGTGACTCGGGCGTAATCTGCAAGATGCCGCTCGGTTTTTTGATGAGCTTAGCCTTGTGCGACTGCGAGACATCGCCATGCCAGTGCCAGACAGGGATATTGGCTTCTTCGCACAGGTCGTTGAGGCGGACGAATTGGTCATTGATGAGCGCCTTGAGGGGGCCAATGTAGAGGGCGCCCACGCTTGCGGGCGGGTTCTCCCAAAACTCGGTCAGGATGGGAAAAAAGGCTGCCTCGGTTTTGCCGGAAGCCGTGGATGCCGTCAGGAGCACATTGTCCTGCGTGTTAAAGATGGCATCTGCCGCCGCAACCTGGATAGAGCGCAAGCTCTCCCAATCGTGGGAGTAGATGAAGTCTTGGATAAACGGGGCGTAGCGGTCAAAGGCGTTCACGGGGCCTCCTCTCAAAAACGAATCTCTCAACGCGGCTGGCAACGGCTTGCTGCATTACTGCCTCAACGTTTGCCCAGATAGAACCTACCAAAATAAACCTGTCCCTTTTTGGCAGGCTAGATGGTGAATTCGGCGAAGTTACGGTCGCCGTCTGCGGTGCCGGTGTCGCCTGTTGCGGCTGCCGGCGCCAGCGCGTCGCCACCAACGCTTTGCAGCAGCTCCGCCACATTTGCATCGGGGTTCTGACACAGGATATCGAGCAGTTCGATAAAGTCACGAATGACTTCACGCGGCGTCAGATGCGTGTCGGCTCCCACACGACCGAACTCGATCTTGAGGAAGTCCACCAAGTCGTTCTCGGTAAGCGTGGGCGTCCAGCCAAAGTAGCCGGCGTGAATTTGCATGAGTTTTTCGATCAGCACCAGCAACTCCTCATAGGTGAGTGGCTGCAGGCGGATGATGGGCGCGAGCATGTCCTTAAGGTCCTCGCGCGCAAAGCGGCCCTGAGCGAGTCGGCTGCGCAGGGCCTCGTAGGAGAACACGCCTCGGCGGCGGTCTTCGATAGAGGTTGGAGTGCCGCCCATGATCATGCCCAGGTACTGCGCCTTGCCCTGGAGCGTGTCGTTGTACATGGTCAGGATCTTCTCGTAGTTGTACTGGCGCGTGATTGCGTTGGGAATCTTATACAGATTCACGAGCTCGTCGATGAGCACCAACATACCCTTGTAGCCGCCGCAGACCAAAAAACGCGCGATGAGCTTAACGTAGTCGTACCAGTCGTCATCGCTGATGATGGTCGAGGAGCCCAGCTCGGCGCGAGCCTCGCTCTTGGTACGGTATTCGCCGCGGATCCATTTGGTCACGCGGCTCATGGCTTCCTCGTCGCCCTCGGATACGGCCGTGCGATAGCGGCGAAGCATGCGGGTGAAGTCGAAGCCGTGGACCATCTCCTCGAGCGGGGCCAGTTGGGCATTGACGACCGACTCGTCGACGTCGGCACACGAGGCAACCCAGCGATCCAGAATAAGGTTGAGCGCACCGCCCTCGGGGCGCGTCTTGGTCGATATATTGCGTATGAGCTCGCGGTAGGTGGCAAGGCCCTGCCCCTGCCCGCCCTGCAGACGGCGCTCGGGGGATAAGTCTGCATCGGCGACGACGAATCCCTCGCCCATGGCATGCGTTCGGATGGTTTGGAGCAAAAAGCTCTTGCCGGCGCCGTAGCGACCGACCAGAAAGCGGAAGCTTGCGCCGCCGTCGGCGATGAGACTCAAATCGGTGAGCAGGGCGCGAATCTCGACCTCGCGTCCCACGGTGATATAGGGAAGGCCGATGCGCGGGACCACGCCGCCCTTGAGCGAGTTGAGAATGACGGCAGCGACGCGCTTGGGCACGCGGGGTGCTGCGGGTGCGGTATCACTCATGGTCTAGGTATCCTCTCACGTCTGCTTCGTAGTCCTCGATAATTTGCGGTCCTGCCGCGCCAAATTCAATTACGGTGTCACCCACCAGGTCAAAGAGCGCCTCGTTGATGCTATCGACGAGCATGTCCTCGCTCTGTCCCGAGTGCGCCACTGCCGATGTCGCTTGCGCTGCGTTTTGCTCGAGCAGTGCGCGAAGGAAGGCATCTGCGGCAGGCGCGAGTTCGTTCGTGGCGTCAGCGGGCGCTGCCGCTGCGAACGCGGGCGTCGGCGCGAGAAGCGGTGCCACGACACCAAACTGTTCGGTGGATATGGTCGGCTCGTCGGCCTCGTCCTGCCGAATGGGTGCCGCGACCGCCTCGACCGTCGCGTCGGCTACGGGCTCGGCTTCCGGTTGCCCAGAGTCCGCTGCCTCGGCTTCTGCGGACGCGCCGTCCTCGCGTTCCTCGTCGATCAAAAGCGCTTCGCGCGTTTGCGCAGCGGCGCTCCGAATGTGCCCCAGCTGACTCAGATCGATATCGATCTTGACGGGCTGGTGTGCGGCGTCCCACGAAAGCCATGCCACAATCTCGTCATCGATAATCTTGGCCAGATATTTGGGGACCTTTTCTTCCTTAAGGGGATGGGCGGGGTCCAGCGCCAGGCGCAGGCGTTGGTCGCAGGCGCGCATCATTTCACCGAGCTTGCTGCTCTTTTGCCTACTACCGTGGATACGCATGCATTCCCAAAAGCCGTTTTGGCAACGGTAGATATGGATAGGATCCAGGCGGTATTCGCAGTCCTCGTGGCGCTCGGGCGCAAAGAATACGGCCGAGGCAAACATGGTGTAGGGCATGGCCGTCTCCTCCCCAAATAAACTCGCCACGATGCCGGTCTTTCGGTGCGTGTCATAGTAGCGCGCCATACGGACATACACGGCGCATGCCACGTGGCGCAGATCGCGGTGGTGGCTGCGGTCGAGCCGCGAGTTACTTAGGTTGTACGTGGAGAGGGCGTTGATGGCGGCCATGAGTCGCTCCTCGCGCACCTCATCGGGCGGAAGGGGGAGCGTGGGCTCGGAGTTCTTGCGACGCTTGGGGGCCTGCCCGGACGGTGCCGGTGCAGGCGCAAGGTCTCGAGCCGCACGCCGCAGCTCGATAAGGGCGTTATCGAGCATGACGGTTTTAGAGTCACAAAGCAGCTTGGGGTCGAGCCCGTGGAACACGGCGTAATCCTGCAGCCACACGCGCGCAAACCGGTCGATGCCGGGCTCAAAGGCGCGATAGATATCCCAAAAAGCCTTGATCTTGTTAAAACCATCGAGCGGATTATCTACACCAATGCCGCAAATCAGCTCATAGAGATACAGAAAGGCAAAGGACGTAGACGTTTCCTCGACGGTTCCGCGGCGCACCTGGGCACGCCAGGTAAAGTAGCCGCGCAGCTGCCGATCGCTCATGGCGTTGTAGGTGGGAAAGTACGACTTAAAGGTGCCGTTATAGGGACAGTCGTCCTCAAAGTCGGCCATCAGCAGGCCCTGGCGGTAAAAAAGCTCGGCCTCCGATAGCCAGCGGCCCGCGCCGCCCTTGGGGTCATCCTGCCAGCGCGATATCTCGCGCATCTTGCGGTATTGGTCGGGGAGGAAATTCTGCATCTGTCGGCCGGTTTTGAGAATCGGCTCGTCTGCGTAGATTTCGTTTGAGAAGCGGGCGGACTGATGGGTCCGGGCCTCGGCCATAATGCGCTCGATGAGCATCTTGATGTCCTGGTCGGCCACCGCTTCTCCTCTCCTAACGCAGCTTCGGTGACCTCATATCATAGCACAGCATCAAACAGGTGTTCGAGATACTGCTGCGTAGATAGATTTAGAACAGGAGGGCGTAGATGACGGCGATGACGACGGAGGGGAGCATATTGGCCGTGCGGAAGGTCTGAGGACGGATGAGGTTGACGCCGACGCAGAAGATGAGCATGGAGCCTACGAGCGAAAGGCTGTCGAGGGCTGCCGTAGTCATGATGGGGGAGAGTGCGCCGGCAAACAGCGTGATCGTCCCCTGGAACACGGCGACGGGCAGGGCGGAGAAAATGCAGCCGCGGCCAAGCGACGCCGTCATGGTGCAGACGATGATGCAGTCCAATGCGCCTTTCAGGGCAAGCGTTGACCAGTCACCGAGCAGACCGTCCTGGATCGATCCCACAATGGCCATGGCGCCGATACACACGGTGAGTGAAGTCGAGACAAAAGCGTTGGTGAACTCGTTATCGCCCTCGCTGCCGGTTTTGCGCTTGAGCCATTCGCCAAGGTTCTCGATGGCGGCCTCCAAGTTGATGGCCTCGCCGATGAGCGAGCCGAGGGCGAACGAGACGATGAGCATGGTGGTGCCGGTGGTCGCTAGCGCCTTCCCATCGATAAGGAGCATCTTTTGCATGGTGCCGCCAAGGCCGATAAACAGGACGCACAGCCCCGATGCTTTCATGAGCGTGTCTTGGATGCGCGGTGTAATGAAGCGGCCGCCCGCTAATCCCAAAAGACCGCCCGCAACTAAAAGCCCAACGTTGATGATTGTTCCCAAGCCCGGCATGAGCCCTCCTGTATTGATGCCAACGTGGCAATCGTAGCAGAACGAAATGCGAGGTACATCGCGACTCATCTAATACGTTATATAAGTGGTATTAGGAATGATGCGCGGCATTTAAGCCTCAGGTGGTTGTCGGGACATAGGGATAGTATTCAAAGCGCAGTGTCATAAGCCGCTGTGGGGATTCAATAGCCGCGGCGATGATATTGGCATCGCGGGCACGATCAAACCCTTCGAGTTCGATCTGATACGAGACGTCTTGCATAATGTCCAGACGTCGCCAGGCCAGGAGTGTGTCGCCATCGAATTCCAAGGTCTTGCCTCCGTCTGGAGCAACGGCGTATAGACGCAGCTTGGCGGTGGTTGCAGGGTCGACAACTGTGACCTTTTTAATTTCGTTTCGAGTATTCTTGGCGCCCAACAAGGTGAGCAGTGTTGGGGCCACGACCTCGCCCGATGGCAAAAAGACGACTTCGATGGATTCAGGAAATGCGATGATAGCCGACTTGCGGACGGGCTGATTGGCGGCGGCAACTTCGATGTTCGCAGCGTCGATGACCTCTGTGTGGTCGAGCGCGGCAAGCACGCAGCAGTTACCTTCATCGATCTCTTGAGGATCAGCAAGCCCCAGACTGTCCGCGAGCTCGGGATCGTTTGGATCGGCAGCGGGCTCATTCGGCGCTTCGAGAGAAGCTGGGACGCTGTTTGTCGGCGACGGCGTGTCGCCCGCACCTGCTTCTTTGTCCGCGCTCTCTTCTTGTATGGTTGCGTTGATGGGTTCGTCGTTTGGGGGGAGCGTCTTGGCGTCAAACGCGGAGGGGAGAATTCCGATGGCTCCGGATCCGTTCCACTCCATTTCGAGAAGCGCCGGGTCGGCAAGAATGCGTTGCCTGCTTTGCGCGTGGGCATCGATTTCAATAGGGCCTGCCTCTATCCCTCGTGTAAGGCTGAGTGATCCGGCTGGCTTCTCGAAATGAGCGTCTGTGTCTTTGGTGCTGACGGCGTAGAACAGCAGGGACGCTTCTCCCGCCGCGATAACATCGGTACCGGCTTTGGTCAGCCGAAACGATGCCGTGAATGAGAGGGTGGGCTGCGCATCGTCTGCATTCGCGGCGGCGCAGCCCAGACATATACCGCCTCCTTTCTCGAAAAACGCACCGTCGAAGGCGACCTTCGCTCCGTTCGCCGAGTCATCGACCGAAGCGATGTCGATGCGCAGCTCTAAATTGCATGGATCGCCATCTGCATCGAGCACAACCGAGCGCCACGTGCAGACGGCGCACCCCGCCTGGGAGCCGTTTGCCTTGTTCGAACGCTTGATATCCACGACTATCGAGCCGTCCGTATTACGACGAAGGCATCCCGAGGTTGAGATCACGGCCTGTGCGATCGAAAAACGCTCGCACGCAATGGCGCTCGACGGATTTGGTGCGGAACTTAGGGCTACTGGTAAGGAGTCTGCCATGACGGGAGTCGCCCAAGCGGCGACAGGCGTTCCGGTTGCGAGCGCGCCGCAGAGTGCGACGACGGGCAAAAGGTTCTTCGATGCCATGGGGTCTCCTTAGCTAATTTAGTGCGGCCTGTCCGTGTTTTGTTTCTGGCTGCGTTTGATGTGCAGACCGAGGCCGGCGGTTCCCGCGCCTGCTGCTGTGGCGCCTGCTGCCAAGAGCCATCGTCTGTCGCCTGTCTGCGCCAACGGTTCCTCGCGGTCGCCGCGGTCGAGCTCCGAGAGGTCGACCGTCACTTGCGTGGCGGCCTGCGCCTGTTCTTGCTGGGCAAAGGCCATGGCTGGCCCAAACGCTAGGATGCTGACGGCGGCGGCCAGGGCGACGGCCTTATGCCGTGTGCGCACCGGGCTCGACCGTCCAGGTGATCGTCGCAACCTGATCGCCTTCGCCGGTTACGCGGAAGATGTCGCGCGTGACGCGGGCGACGTTTCCGCTTGTCTTGAGCTTGATTTTGTCCGTGCCGCCGGCAATGCCCTGGTAGCCCATGTCGAAGGCTGCATTCTTGGAAAGATCGAGGCCCGTCCCTTGCGCGGCGGCGCTGGCGTTCTGGAGCGCGCCGTCGGGGCCGACCTTAAAGTCGATGGAGTTCTGCGCGGTTCCGGCCTTGGCGTCGGCGGCAATGGTCCAGGTGTTCATGGCGTCGATCTTCATGTTGGTGACATGGATGCCGTAGGCCGAATGATTGTCGATGGTGGTCGCGTCTTCTGAGGGGCCCTGAAGCGTGCCGTCGGCCTTGGCGACGAAGGGAATAACCGTCGGAACTTTGAACTCAACGTTGTCGATCTCGGTCCTGACCATTACCTTCGTGGTTCCAACGCGCCCGGCTGCCATAGCTGGCGTCGGGGCGGCGCCCATTGCGAGCGCGAGCGCGAGCCCTGTGCCCACGACGAGCGCTCTGACTCCGTTCATGTTCCTGGTGATGTCCATGGTCGTTCCTTTCTATTCGCCGCGGGCCGTCCCCGCGATGATTGGACGAATGCTGGTGAATTGCATGCGGTGCCGTGTCGGCCGGAAGGCTAGTTCTCGGTTTGCTCAACCCGTACCTTGACACGTGTCGGATTGCCGTGGCTGTCGAGGGTCTTTGCATCGAGTGCCTGGATCTCGATGTACGCCTCGCCTTCTTTGATGTCGCCGGCGGGGCACGTCTCGATTGTCTTGCCGGTCTCGACCACACCGGATTCGTACATGGTCTCGTCGTTTTGGATGACGCGGAATCGCTGGGGAAATTTATTGTCTTGGACGTTTTGCACGTTGACGCGCAGTTTGCCGTCCTCCTGCAGCTGAGCGACCGGCGCGACCGAAATCGTCATCATGTTGTCGCGGACGATGGCGTCGAGCTCATCTTGGATTTCCTGGCGCGTTTTGCCCTCGGCCGTCGTAACCGAAGCGCCCGCCTCGGGTACGGGCTGCGACTGCCAAACGTATAGTCCTACGGCGACAAGGGCACAGACGATGGCCAAGCAGGCAACGATGAGCTTCTTGCGACGACCCAGGCCTGCAAAGTGGGGTGGCTTCTTCGCGCTCATGCGGCATCCTTGGCGGTATAGACGCGCGCAAAGGTGGACGGGTCCGCTCCAAAGAGCATGTGAAGCATCAGACGGCGCGAGTAGACGAGCTCGTCGAAGTCGGGAGGGAGCTCGATGTCGTGGATATGCGCGATGTGGTGGGCGAGCGCCGAGAACGACTCGGGGTCGCAGATCACATCGGTGGTAACGTGGTAGACCGTCGTATCGGGGAATGCCTCTTCGTCGAAAGGCAGGAGATGGGGATCGTCGTCGACTTCGATGGCGATGCCGTACTGGGGCCAGTAATATGCCATGGGAACCTCCCTGCTTCTGGGCCAAAACTTCTATCGGTTTTGGCTGTCGACGCCGACCTTATCAGCCGCTACTTGACCAATTTCTGACCAAATGCTTGACGGATTGGCGTCTCCGCAGGTAAAAGGCGGCAAAAAATACTCCAACTTTTTTCGAGCGACAATCGCGCGGTCGGCGACGGCGGGGCCATATGTGTCAAAAGCATCGTCTGCCGAGGAAATCAAGCCGCTCGCCGAATTGCACGAACGTAAAAAACGCCAATTATGGAGACGGTCTCGAACACGTCGACGAAACGATGCGGTAACATCTCCCTGCAAACACTGTAGTTAGCTAAAGGGGGAGTTCGCGTGTCTGCAACCATCAAACCCTTCACCGACGAGTTCGAAGAGTATGGCCGCGATGAATCTCGCGCATCGGGCGAGGCCTCGAGCATCTCGTTTCCGACAACGGAAAACGAGGTCCGTGCCATTTTGGAAAAGCTCCATGCCGAGCGTGTTCCGGTAACGGTTCAGGGCGCCCGAACCGGCCTTGCCGCCGGCGCCGTGCCCCACGGCGGGCATATCCTCAATACTTCCCGTATGAATCGCTATTTGGGCCTTCGCCGCGATGAACAAGGCCAATTTCTGCTGCGCGTGGAGCCGGGCGTTGTGCTCTCGGAGCTGCGCAAGCAGCTGAGCAAGAAGGTGCTGCCGACCGCTGGTTGGGACCAGGCATCGCTTGAGGCCTACGAGGAGTTCCAAGAGGCTCCCGAGCAGTTTTTTCCCACCGATCCCACCGAGGCGTCTGCCTGTCTGGGCGGCATGGCGGCATGTAACGCCTCCGGTGCCCGCAGCTACGCCTACGGCCCCATGCGCCCACATATCACGGGACTCCACGTCGTGCTGGCTGATGGCGATTTGCTTGAGCTTCGGCGCGGCGAGGCTTTTGCCCAGGGCCGCCACCTGTCGCTCGTGACGGCAGCGGGCCGTACACTCGAGCTCGATCTTCCCGGCTATACCATGCCCAAGACAAAAAATGCTTCGGGCTATTTCGTTGCTGACGATATGGATGCCATCGATCTGTTTATCGGTGCGTGTGGCACAATCGGTGTCATCACCGAACTCGAGATTGCCCTGCAGGTGGCACCCGCGGTCGTTTGGGGCGTGAGCTGCTTCTTCGACAGCGAAGACAAGGCCGTGTCCTTCACCGATTCTGTGCGTCCCGTCCTGTCCCATGCGGCTGCCATCGAGTACTTCGATGCTGGCGCCCTGGATATTCTACGTCGCCAGCGCGAGCAGTCGACGGCGTTTGCCTCGCTGCCTGCGCTCGACAAAGACGCCAAGGTCTGTGTCTACGTGGAGCTCGACTGCGACGACGAAGCCCAGGCGACTGAGGAGCTGTATCACTTGGGGTGGGTACTGGAGCTTGCGGGCGGCAGTGACGATGCGACATGGGTCGCGCGCACCGAGGTCGATCGCGAGTGTCAGCGATTCTTCCGCCATGCGGTGCCCGAGAGCGTCAACATGCTCATCGACGAGCGCCGCCGCATGGATCCCACCATCACCAAACTGGGTTCGGACATGTCGGTGCCCAACGCGCACTTGGCCGATGTTATCGCCCTCTATCGCCGCACGCTGGCGGAAAGTGGGCTTGAATCTGCCGCCTGGGGGCATATCGGTAACAACCATCTGCATGTGAACATTCTGCCGCGCGATGCACAGGATTATCGCCGCGGCGCAGAACTCTTTGCCCAGTGGGCTTCCGAGGTCACGGCCATGGGCGGTGCCGTCTCCGCAGAACACGGCGTCGGCAAGATCAAGGCGGGCTTCTTGGAGACGATGTACGGTCACGAGGCCATGGTCGAGTCGGCGCGGCTCAAGCTCCAGCTCGATCCCGACGGGCAGCTGGGTCGCGGCAACCTGTTTTCGGAGAAGCTCTTGGATGAGCTTGTCCAGAAAGGGGGCGTGTGAAGATGAGCGATTTCCATATGGTGGTGTGCGTCAAGGCCGTGCCGGGCAGCACCGAGGTCAAGATGGACCCCAAGACCAATACCATCGTGCGCGATGGCAAGCAGGCGGTCATTAATCCCTTTGATGCGAGCGCTTTGGAATGCGCGCTGGCGCTGAAAGACGACTTTATCGGCTTTGGCATGGACGTGCGCGTAACGGTGGTGTCGATGGGCATCCCCGCGACCGAGTCGCTGCTGCGCGACTGCATCGCTCGAGGTGCCGACGACGCGCTGCTGCTGACCGATCGCGCCTTTGCAGGTGCCGATACCCTGGCAACCACCTATGCCCTCAAGTGCGGCATCGAGGCGCTCGACGAGGACTTCGACCTGCTCATCTGCGGCAAGATGGCGGTGGATGGCGATACGGCCCAGATTGGTCCCGAGCTTGCCGGAGCCTTTGAGATTCCCTGCGTGACCGACGTGAGTTGCGTGCAGAGCGCGGGCTTTACGACCTGTGGCTCGCTGGCGCTCGTTCACGGATGCGATGCCGGCGAGGAGACGGTGTATCTTGAGATGCCGTGCGCGATGACGACTGCCAAGGAGATTGGCCAGTTGCGTATGCCGAGTATTGCCGGTATTCGCGCGGCGGAGGAGGCGGACGCGCGCGTGGTCAGTGCCGCCGACGTGAACGCCGACCCCGCGCGTTGCGGTCTTGCTGGGTCGCCGACGCAGGTCGTGCGCTCGTTTGTGCCCGACCGTGACCAAACGTGCGAGGCCGTTGAGGGGACGGCGTCCGAGCAGGCGGCAAAGCTTGCCAAGATTATCGAGGGGATGGCATAGATGAGCGGACTGATTATCGATAGCGAAGCCTGTGTCGGCTGCGGTCGCTGCGTTCGCGCCTGTGCCTCGGGCGGCATCGTAGTGGAAGGCGAACGACCCAGCCGATGCGCCCGCGTAACCGACGGCTGCATCCTATGCGGTGGGTGCGTCGACGCCTGCCCTGTCAACGCTATCTCGATCGAGCGTGACGAGGCCGCTGGTGCGGTTGACCTCGATGCGTATCGAGACATTTGGGTATTCGTGCAGACCGACGAGCACGATACGGTGACTCCCGTTGCCTATGAACTTATGGGCAAGGGCCGCGAGCTTGCCGATGCTCGTGGCTGCCGTCTGGTGGCACTGGCCGGCATGGGCCCCGAGGGTTCTCTCGGTGACCTGGAGCATCTGGTTTGCGCGGGCGCCGACGAAGTCCTGGCCTGTCGCGACGAGCGCCTGCGCCAAAACGATGCGGAGGTCTACACCCGCTTGATTTGCGATTTGGTAGCCGAACGCAAACCCGAGGCCATCCTATACGGTGCGACCGCTTTTGGCCGCGAACTGGCACCCGGCGTTGCCGTGCGTTTGCAGACGGGCCTTACGGCTGACTGCACCGTACTTTCGATGGATACGGAGACGGGACTGCTGCAACAGACGCGTCCGGCGTTTGGCGGCAACCTGATGGCCACCATTGTCTGCCCCAATCGTCGTCCCCAGATGGCAACGGTGCGCCCCGGTATCTTTAAGGCTCCCGACTTCGACTACGGCCGTTCCGGCACGATCACCCAGGTGATGCTTAAGGAAGACGCCAGGGCTCGTGTCGAGATTTCGATTCCCGCCGAGGAGTGGGGGCAGCAGGCTTCGATCGCCGATGCCGAGCGCCTGGTCGTGGTGGGTCGCGGCATTGGTTCCAAGAAAAACCTGCCGCTGATGCGAAGGCTTGCCGAGGCTCTGGGAGCCGAGCTTGGTTGCACGCGACCTGTCGTGGAGGCCGGCTGGTTGGAGTATCGCCATCAGATTGGCCAGACCGGCGTATCGGTTTCGCCCAAGCTTCTCGTGAGTATCGGTGTTTCGGGCGCCATCCAGCATCTTGCCGGCATCGGTGGGGCGGAGTGCATTATCGCCATCAACGAGGACCCGGATGCCCCCATTTTTGGTGCTGCCCAGTACAAGGTTGTTGGGGATGCCGTCGAGGTCGTCGAGGAGCTGCTGGCCCAGCTTGAGCGCTAGGCGCGCGCCAGCCAGTCGCGCATCTCGTCCTTTAGGCGGCTCCAGGTTGCCTGCGTGGCGGGGTCGGTAAAGGGCCGCGTAATGCCAAAGGGCGCGTCGAGCAGGCGGTAGATATCGCCCTGCTCGCGCGCCAGCGTGCGGCTCGCTGGATAGACGAGCTCAAACATAAAGCAGATGAGTCCCACCAGGTAGTCCGCCGGCTCGTTGCGCTCGTCGCGTGCGACGCAGCGGTGCTCGTCAAAGGCGGCAAGTGTCGGCGACGAGAAACGGCTGCCGAGAAACGTCTTCTCGTCCACCTTGAGGATGGTGTCGACGGTGCTGTCGGCGATGGTGCGCATAATGTCGATCTTGTCACCATCGCGCACGATATCGCAGAAGCTTCGCGTGCGCACGTCGAGCTGCGCGGGTAGACGGAAATCGCTGTGATAGGCAATGCTCGCTCGGATGGGCTCATCTTCTGCCGGGTCATCGATAAAGTCGCGGATGCTCGTTACGGCGGGTGCATCGGCGGGATTCTCGCCAAAGAGGACCTCGATGCCCAGCGCCGCATGGCTCATGCTCTCGGCGTCCTTAAAGGTGTCCCAGCGTCGCAGCTGCTCAAAGCGGCCCATATCGTGTAGCAGGCCGCAAAGCCATGCCAGGTCAATATCTTCTGACGACCAGCCCTGCTCGCGCGCTACGGCATCGCATGCCTCGGCCACGTGGTACGTATGCTCGATTTTGAGCGCGATGCGTGGGTTGGTGGCGTCGTAGGCATCAGTGTAGCTTTTGAAGGCCGCGCGCGCCCGGTCTCGATCGATAGCTGTCATAATGACTTCCTAAAAAGTTGTGTCTTTCGATCCGGTGGCAATTGTAGGTGAACTCGGTTGCTGTCGGATGATGATTCTGCCGTGTCGCTACATGCGGTTCGGAGACCTTGTCAGGATGAGAAGCGTATGGTGCTCAAAATCGTTAGAACCGTCTGGCCAGTGATGCTTACCTATGTTGCAATAGGCGCGCCGTGCGGAATGATCATGGGGCAGACGGGAATGGAACCCTGGATGGTCTTTGCCCTGAGCAGCACGTTTGTGACGGGCAGCGGCCAGTTTATGATCTGCAATCTTTGGCTGGCGGACGTGCCGGCACCTTCGATTATCGCGAGCGTTGCCGCCATCTCCTCGCGTTTTGCACTTTACTCGGCATCGATCGCGCCGCATTTGAGGGGTGCCTCGAAGCGTCAGACGCTGGCTGTTGCCGCGACACTTACCGAGGAGGCATATGGCATCTCGCTTGCCGAGTTGGTTGAAGGGGAGGATTGGGGCCCGCGCGAGTCCTTTGTGCTCAACGTGATCCTCATCGCAACATGGGGCGTTTCGTGTACGATGGGCGCCATCGTCGGCGCCGTTGTCGATGTTCCCACCGCCATTGCAGCCTTTGTCTGCACCTCGCTCTTTATCTGCCTGCTCTTTTCGCAGCGGCTGTCGCGCGGCAACGTTGTCGCGGCGGTTTCGGGCGCGGTGTCCGTCGCCGTATGCAAGTTCTTGGGCCTCGCGAATATTGCCGTGCCGGCAAGCGTCGTGGCCGGCATTGCCATTGCGTTGGCGTGCGATGCTGTATTTGACGGAAGAGGTGCCCGCGATGCCCGTTAACGAGTTCTTGGTTCTGTGGCTGTCGTCGTGGGCTGCTATCGCGTTCTTTCGCATCGCGCCGGCGTTCGCCTTGCGCGGGCGGACCCTGTCGCCCCGCATTACCGAGGCCCTGGGCTATATCCCGCCCGCTGCCTTTGCCGCGCTGGTCGCCAACGACTTGGTGAGCCCCGGCGTGTTCGACACGGGACTCTGGCCTGCCTTGGTTCCCTGGATTGCGGCCGCCGGCGTCGTGGCGGTGGCAATCAAGACAAAGTCGATGTTGTGGTGCTGCGTTTCGGGCATCGTGTTCTATATCGTTTTGAGCCTCGTATAGGAGCAGGACGCGTTATCGTCCCAGCTTAACGAATCGAATTTCTCACCGAGGCGGTCTGCTTCTTCTGGTACCATGGTCAAACTTTACTGTAGCAAAGCGTGACGTGGGCTTTTGTTCTGCGTCAGCGGAAATGGGGGTTTCATGGCACAGGAAGCGACCGCCAACGAGCAAAAGAAATTCAAGGTCCCGCGTATCCCGGGCGACATCATGATCTATCCGATGATCGTCGGCCTTTTGCTCAATACCTTCTGCCCGCAGGTCTTTGAGGTCGGCGGCTTCTTTACGGCTGCCTGCCGCGGCGGCTCCAACACCATCGTTGCCGCGATCTTGCTGTTCGTGGGCGCCGGCATCAGCTTTAAGTCCACGCCGGGCGCCATCAAGACCGGCATCGTCGTGCTGATTCCTAAGCTTGTAGTGGCAGCCGCGCTGGGTCTGGGCGTCGCGTACTTCTTTAACGATAACTTTTTAGGCCTGAGCTCGGTTTCCATCATCGGCGGCATTACGTTTTGCAACATGGCGCTCTATACGGGCATCATGGGCGAGTTCGGCGATGAGTCCGAGCAGGGCGCTGTCGGTATCCTGTTCTTTACGGCCGGCCCCGCCGTCACGATGATCATCCTTGGTGTTTCGGGTCTCGCCAACATCCCCGTCGGCACCATCATCGGATCCATCCTGCCGCTCGTTATCGGCATGGTCCTGGGCAACTTGTTCCCGTTTATCAAGAACCTGCTGGTCCCCGGCGCCAATTCCGCGATCGCCGTTATCGGCTTTCAGCTCGGTGCGTCCATGAGCCTTTCGAGCTTTATCACCGGCGGTATTTCGGGTATCCTGCTGGGCCTCATCACGCTCTTTATCGTCGGTCCCATTACCTTTGCCTTCGAGCGCTTGTGTGGTGGCAACGGTAAGGCGGCTGTGGCATGCTCCACCATTGCCGGCACGGCCATGACCACGCCGGTCGCCCTCGCCGAGGTCGCTCCGCGCTATGCCGAGCTTGCGCCCACCGCGTATGCGCAGATCGCCACCGCCGTCATCATCACGGCAATCATGGCCCCGATTCTGACCGGCTGGGTCGATAAGAAGTTCTGCCAGGGCAAGGAAGACCTGTCGCCTGCCGGTGTCGAGGCCATCGAGGAGGCTGTCGCGGCCGACATCGATGGCGAGTAGCAATCGATACCCATCAATGATTCCGGCGTGCAACTCGCGCCGTTTGAGCGCCCGAACGAGAGCTGTCTTGCAGTGATGTTCGGGCGCTCTGCTATTATTCCCCTTACCCCTGCGGAGAAAGGGGCGTTTATTGCCCAGACACGAATCGGGCGATTCTGACCACTTGGATATTGAAGGGAGGGCGTCTAGTGGTTAAGGCACTCAAGATTGAGATATTCCTGCTATGCATGATTGTTCTTATCGGGCTTGCCGTACGAAGCCGTCGCTCCCTGTTCTCGAGCACCCAGCAGCTTTTGTTTAGCATGCTTGGCTACACCTCTGCCGCGTACATATTATTCGATATGATCTGGACGCTTTCGGATGGTGTGGACGGCACGTTGGGCATTGCAGCCAACTGGATTTCCAACGCGGTTTCGTTTTCGCTCTTCGCCATCGCGTGTCTCATTTGGTTTATCTATTCCGAGACGATGCAGGGTTCTCGCCTTGTGACCTCGCGCTATAGGGTGGTGCTTGTAACGTTGCCTACGGCCCTGGTGGTCGTGCTGGCTTTTACCAGTTACTGGACGCACGCCCTGTTCTATATCGATTCGCAGGGCGTGTATCGTCGCGGCTTTGCCTATATGATCCAGCCCATTGTCAGCTACTGTTACGTTATACATACGTCCCTGCATGCGTTTGTGCAATCTCGCAGGGTCGAGAGCCTGCAGACGAAGGCTATCTATCGAACCTTAGCATTTTTCGCCATTCCGGCCCTGGTGGGCGGTACCTTTCAGATCGTATACTCGGTGCCTGGCCTTTGTGTCGGCATAATGATTAGCATGTTGCTGCTCTATATCATCTGCCAGGAGCAGCTCATCTCGACCGACCCGTTGACTGGCCTCAACAATCGCAACCGTTTTGAGACCTATATGCTGTCGCTCTTCTCAAATGTGGATCAGGCCGAAGATGTGTATCTGCTCATGATGGACGCCGACGGCTTTAAGCAGATTAACGATCAGTATGGACATGTGGAGGGTGACCATGCTCTTCAGGTTGTTTCCGCAGTACTCAAGGACGTCTGTTCGCCGTCCGGCGGCTTTATTGCGCGCTATGGCGGTGATGAGTTCGTCGTACTGCAGAAGGGGGTGACGGAGCACGACATTATCCGCCTGTGTTCGGCGATCAATAACGAGCTCTCGCGCGCCGAGACGCCCTACTCGCTTCGAATGTCTATCGGCTACGCGCGCTACGGCGATGGGATCAACACGTGGCAAGAGCTTCTGCGCGCTGCCGATGCGGAGCTCTATCGCATCAAGGACGCCAAAAAGAAATCCGGCATCAAGGTTCGCTAGAAAAAGGGGCGCACGACCGTTGCGATGGTCGTGCGCCCCTTTTACGTTTGTGGGGGCCACCGGCCATAATGCCCAGGCGCGGTGCGGCGAGACGGGCGTCTGCCGCCGCGACTCGGTACGAAATCAACGAGAACCAGTGTGCTCCATTAAGCTAAAGTTTGCGAACATCCTCTCTAAAAAGGTGAACTCGCTAGGCTTTTTTGGGTTTGTTGACGATGATGATGCCGCCGCAGACCAACAGCAGGGCAACGATGACGGTAACGGGGCTCGTGCCAGCGCCCTCGCCGAGCAGCAGCGCGCTCAGCACCACACCAAAGACGGGGTTCATAAACCCAAAGACCGAGACGCGGCTGACGGGGTTGACGGCAAGCAGGCGCGACCACAGCGAGTAGGCGACCGCGGAGATAAGCGCCATGTAGATGATGAGCGCGATGGCGGGGGCAATCGCCGTGGGGGAGAGCGCGCCACCCATCAAAAAGCCGATGGCGGTGAGGACAAGGCCGCCGACCAAGAACTGCCACCCGGCAAGCAAGACGCCGTCGTGCTCGCGCGAGAAGATGCCAATCAGGCAGGTCGAAAGGGCACCCGCGACGGTGGAGGCTAGGATAAAGCCCTCGCCATCGAGCCTGAAGCCAAAGGTGCCATCCGCGCCCGAAAGGTTGACGAGCGCGACGCCGGCAAAGCCCAGTGCACAGCCAAGCACCTTGGCCGTATTGAGCTTCTCGGTGCGAAACGCCAGGGCGGCAAAGAGGATTGCGAGGAAGTTGGCGCTGGCCTCGATGATGGAGCTCGACATGGCGCTGGCGCGCGAGAGGCCCAGATAGAAAAAGAAGTACTGCCCGATAGTCTGGAAGAGCGACAAGACAAAGATGGGCTTGATGTCGCGAGCCTGCGGAATGAGGGGGCGGCGTTGGGCCGCACTCATCCCAACGATAACCAGGGCGCCGGCAAGTGTGAAGCGCAAGCCCGCAAAGAGCAGCTGCGAGGCGCTATCGTGCGCTGGGATACCAAAGAGTGCGTAACCGATCTTAATACAGGGAAAGGCCGATCCCCAGAGTGCACAGCAGACGAGGCAGCCCAGGATGAGTCCGGGCAGGGTGGCGAGATACGGCTTGCGGCTTTCCATGATGTCCTTCCTACATGCGCGAAGCAAAAAAGAACCCGCCACCGGATGTGCCGGTGGCGGGTGTTGTTACCCGAAGGGATTGTACCCGATGGGAAAGGTTTAAGCGAAGTAGGCCACGCCGCTCTCAAAGATCGGCATGAACTTATCGCCGGGGACATGCTCGGGCACGTTGCGGTACAGATTGTCGCCGCGACGCTCGGCATGGCCCATCTTGCCCAGGACGCGGCCGTCGGGGCTCGTGATGCCCTCGATGGCGAGTGCGGAGCCGTTGGGGTTGACAGAAAGGTCCATGCTGGGCTTGCCGTTCTCGCCCACGTACTGCGTGGCGACCTGGCCGTTGGCGATCAGTTGGGCGAGCACTTCGTCATTGGCGACAAAGCGGCCCTCGCCGTGGCTGATGGCGACGGTGTAGGGGTCGTCCAGGCTGCACTGCGACAGCCACGGGGACAAGTTGGACGAGATGCGGGTGCGCACCAGACGGCTCTGGTGGCGACCGATGGTGTTGAACGTCAACGTGGGCGCATCGGGCGTGGCGTCGACGATGTCGCCGTAGGGCACCAGGCCGAGCTTGATCAGGGCCTGGAAGCCGTTGCAGATGCCCAGCATCAGGCCATCGCGGGCCTTGAGCAGGTTGCGGACTGCCTCGGTGACCTCGGGAGCGCGGAAGAACGCCGTGATGAACTTGGCAGAGCCGTCGGGCTCGTCGCCGCCCGAGAAGCCGCCGGGGATCATGACGATCTGGCTTGCACGGATGCGGCGGGCAAGCTCGTGGGTGCTCTCGGCGACGGCCTCGGGCGTGAGGTTGTTGATCACGAAGGTGTCGGCCTCGGCACCGGCGGCACGGAAGGCGCGGGCGCTGTCGTACTCGCAGTTGTTGCCGGGGAACACGGGGATGATCACGCGCGGGCGGGCGATCTTGGCGCCGCCGTACACGTGGATGTCCTTGGCGCGGAAGTCGATGGTCTCGACCTCGGGGGTCTCGCCGGCGCTGCGGTAGGCGAAGACGCCCTCGATGCCGCTCTCCCAGGCCTCCTGGAGCTCGGCGAGCTCGATGACCTCGGAGCCGGTGTCGATGACATAGCCCTCGACGGTGGTGCCCAGGGGCTCGAGAACAATGCCGTCGGCGACTTCGGGCAGCTCGGCGTCCTCGGCGAGCTCGACGATAAAGCTGCCGTAGAGCGGGGTGAAGAGGCTCTCCACGTCTACATCCTCGGCAAGCTCGATACCGATCTGGTTACCGACGCACATCTTAAAGAGGCTCTCGGCGCCGCAGCCGTAGCCGGGCGTGGAGATGGCCAGGGCGTTGCCGGTAGCAGTGAGCGCCTCGACGGCGTCAAACGCGGAGTGCAGCTGCTGAGCGTCGGGACGGTAGTCCTCGCCATAGGTAGCGGGGGCGATGCGGACGACGCGGTGCGTGAGGCCCTTGAACTCGGGCGAGACGGCACGGGTGGCCCTGCCCACAGCGACGGCGAAGCTGATCAGGGTCGGCGGAACGTTGAGCTCGCCGGCCTCGTCCTCAAACGAACCGCTCATGGAGTCCTTGCCGCCGATGGCGCCGGCACCCAGGTCGACCTGGGCCATGAGGGCACCCAGGACGGCAGCCATGGGCTTGCCCCAGCGCTCGGCCTCGGTGCGCAGGCGCTCGAAGTACTCCTGGAAGGAGAGATAGGCGCGCTTGTGCTCAAAGCCGGCAGCCACGAGCTTGGCGATGGACTCGACCACGGACAGGTAGGCGCCCGCAAACTGGTCGGCCTCCATCAGATAGGGGTTAAAGCCCCATGCCATGGCGCTCGCCGTGGTGGTCTCGCCGTCCACGGGGAACTTGGCGACCATGGCCGAGCTCGGGGTGAGCTGCGTCTTGCCGCCAAAGGGCATGAGCACGGTTGCGGCACCGATGGTGGAGTCGAAGCGCTCGGAAAGGCCCTTGTTGGAAGCGACGTTGAGGTCGGTGACGAGCGAGGTCATGCGTTCAGCGAGCGTGGTGCCGGCCCAGCTGGGCTGCCACACGCTACGGGCGCACACGTGGGCAACCTGGTGCTTGGGCGCACCGTTGGAGTTGAGGAACTCGCGGGACAGATCGACGATGGCGACGCCGTTCCATGCCATGCGCATGCGCGGCTCGGCGGTAACCTCGGCGATAACGGTAGCCTCCAGGTTTTCCTCGGCGGCGTAGCCCATGAACTCCTCGACGTCACCGTCGGCGACGGCGCAGGCCATACGCTCCTGGGACTCGGAGATGGCGAGCTCGGTGCCGTCCAGGCCGTCGTACTTCTTGGTCACGGTGTCCAGGTCGACATACAGGCCGTCGGCAAGTTCGCCCACGGCGACCGAGACGCCGCCGGCGCCAAAGTCGTTGCAGCGCTTGATCAGGCGGCAGGCGTCGCCGCGGCGGAACAGACGCTGCAGTTTGCGCTCGACCGGGGCGTTGCCCTTCTGGACTTCGGCACCCGAGGTCTCGATGGACTCGGTGTTCTGAGTCTTGGAGGAGCCGGTGGCGCCGCCGATGCCGTCACGGCCGGTGCGGCCGCCCAACAGGATGATCTTGTCGGTGGGGGCGGGGCACTCGCGACGCACGTGGTTTGCCGGGGTAGCGCCCACGACGGCGCCAACCTCCATGCGCTTGGCCACGTAACCGGGGTGATAGAGTTCGTTGACCTGACCGGTGGCAAGGCCGATCTGGTTGCCGTAGCTGGAGTAGCCGGCGGCGGCAGTGGTCACGAGCTTGCGCTGCGGCAGCTTACCCTCGAGCGTCTCGGAAACCGGGACGGTGGGGTCACCGGCGCCGGTGACACGCATGGCCTGGTACACGTAGCTGCGGCCCGAGAGCGGGTCGCGGATGGCGCCGCCCACGCAGGTGGCGGCACCGCCGAAGGGCTCGATCTCGGTCGGGTGGTTGTGGGTCTCGTTCTTAAACAGGAACAGCCAGTCCTGGTCCTCGCCATCGACATCGACCTTCACCTTGACGGTGCAGGCGTTGATCTCCTCGGACTCGTCGACATCGGTCATGACGCCGGTCTTCTTAAGGTACTTGGCGCCGATGGTGCCCATGTCCATGAGGCAGACGGGCTTGGCGTCGCGGCCGAGTTCGTGGCGCATCTCCATGTAGCGGTCGAAGGCTTGCTGCACCACGGCGTCGTCGATCGTCACGTCGTCCAGGACGGTGCCGAAGGTGGTGTGGCGGCAGTGGTCGGACCAGTAGGTGTCGATCACGCGGATCTCGGTGATGGTGGGGTCGCGGTCCTCATCGCGGAAGTACTGCTGGCAGAAGGCGATGTCTGCCTCGTCCATGGCAAGGCCGCGATCGGCGATAAAGGCGGCAAGGCCGGCCTCGTCGAGCTCGCGGAAGCCGTCGAGCACCTCGACGGGCTGGGGCTCGGGGGTCTCCGTGTACAGCGTCTCGGGCAGGTCGAGCGAGGCGATGCGTGCCTCGACGGGGTTCACCACGTAGTGCTTGATGGCATCGATGGCGGCCTCGTCCAGAGCGCCCGAGATCATATAGACCTTGGCGGAGCGCACGGCGGGGCGCTCGCCCTGGCTGATGAGCTGCACGCACTCGCTGGCGGAGTCGGCGCGCTGGTCAAACTGGCCAGGCAGGAATTCGACGGCAAAGACGGCGCCATCGCTTGCGGGGAGTTCGTCGTAGGTCACATCGACCTGGGGCTCGCTAAAGACGGTCGGCACGCAGGAGCGGAAAAGCTCCTCGTCGATGCCCTCGACGTCGTAGCGGTTGATGATCCTCAGGGCCTCGATGCCCTTGATGCCGAGAATTTCGGTCAGCTCGCCCTTGAGCTGCTGAGCCTCGACGTCGAACCCGGGTTTCTTCTCCACGTAGATACGAGAGACCATTGGTTCCTGCCTTCCTGATCGGTTGGGCGTACGGTACGGTATGCGGCAGCGGTCGGTTTACGGGACAAGCCTCGCGGTCGCCTTGAGCCACATGTTTGTAAACCTCACTATGATACGACAGCTCGCGGCGCGTTGAGGACGGCGAGGGTGCTACAGTGAAGCGCAAACAAGAGAAAGGCATCACATGGCATTCGTTTCGCTCGCCATCATCGCACTCGTGGCCTTTGCGAGTCCTTTTATCGCCTCGGCGATTCCCGGAAAACCCGTTCCCGAGACGGTCTTTTTGCTCGTGCTCGGCGCGGTGCTGGGACCCCATATGCTCGGCGTCATCCATGTAGATGCTGAGGTCTCGCTTGTGTCCGAGCTGGGCCTGGCCTTTTTGTTCTTGCTTGCCGGCTTTGAGATCGACCCCAAGAGCATCACGGGCGTCGAGGGGCGCTACGGCTTGGCGACGTGGGTCGTCACGTTTGGTATCGCCTGGCTTGCCGTGCGCTTTACCCCGTGGTTCTCGGTCAGTCATTTCGACGGTATCGCCGTGACGCTTGCTCTCACTTCTACGGCGCTCGGCACGCTCGTGCCCATCATGCGTGAGCGCTCGCTCGCCGGCACGCGTGTGGGCGACTCGATTCTCGCGTATGGCACTTGGGGCGAGCTCGGTCCCGTGCTCGCCATGTCGGTGCTGCTGTCTGCCCGCACTGGCATCCAAACGCTCGTTATCCTTGGCTTGTTTGCGGTGGTTTGCGTGTTGCTGGCCGTGGTCCCAAGTCGCTCCAAGCGCGTCGGCAGCCGCTTCTTTGCGTTTGTCGAGGAACGCGCCGATACCACGTCGCAGACCTTCGTGCGCCTGACGGTGCTCATCCTGGTCACACTCGTGGCGTTCTCGGCCGTCTTTGATCTCGACATCGTGTTGGGTTCTTTTGCCGCCGGCTTTGTCTTGCGCTACATCATCCCCGAGGGCAACCATACGCTCGAGACCAAGCTCGACGGCCTGGCCTACGGCTTTTTGATTCCGGTGTTCTTTACTGTATCGGGCGCAAAGATCGACCTGACGGCCGTGGCGTCGCGCCCCGGGCTGCTCGCAGGCTTTATCGTGGCGTTGCTGATCATTCGCGCCGTGCCCATTCTCATCTCTATGAGCATTTGTCCTGCGACGCGCGATGTGTCGGCGTATGGTCGCATTACCGTGGCCCTGTACTGCACCACGGCCCTGCCGATCATCGTTGCCGTGACAAGCGTTGCCGTCAACGCGGGCGCGCTGTCGCAAGATATTGCGTCGGTCATGGTTGCCGCCGGTGCCATCACGGTGTTCTTGATGCCGTTGCTCGCGCAGCTCTTCTACCGCGTGGTCGACGCCGCGCCGGTCGCCGCCGTGGCAGAAGTTGCCGAGCATCCATCCGATGCGCTCGACATCCTGCGCGCCCATCACGATTTGGCGAGCCTGCTCGCACGTGAGCACGAGCTGCTGACTTCGCATGGCCATGGTCGCGTATTCGAGGGCTTGCCTACGCTCGATACGATTGCCGAGCGTCTTTCCGCCGAGGCGGCGAGCGGCCATATCGATGCCCGTATTGTGGACGCGGCACATCTTCTTGCCGATAAGACCTATGGAGACGAGGTCGACCCGTCCGAGCTGACTCCGCGCGAGCGTCGCCGCCTGGAGCGCGCCAAGCTCGCCGTGCGCGAATACCGCCGCCGCATGCTGGAGCTCTATGCAAGAGAAGAAGCCGAGGACGACGACGGCAAGTAGTCGATACTCTCTCGGGGAAGCCGCGTCCTGCTTTGAAGGCTCGGAACGGGATGTGGTTTCCGAAACGGGGGCCGTTGGGAAACTGTGTCCCGGAATGGGCGCTCAGAGTGGGATGCAGTTTCCGCGAGAGACCCGTTGCGGAAACGGTATCCCAGAATCGGCGTTCAAAACGGGGCGCTCTTTCCGAAACATGGCCCTGAGGGAAGCTGCGTCCCGGTCTGAGTCGGAATTCCGGGACACAGCTTCCCTTTCAAACAGAAGAAGGCGCGCTGCCTGCAGTTGATGCAGACGGCGCGCCTTCTTTGTTGGACTATGTTGAGGCTGGGAGCTGAGGCTTGTGGTCCCTTAAGAGCGGGCGGCTCCGTCGACGGGGAGCACGGCGCCCGTGACATAGGAGGACATGTCGCTCGCTAGGAAAACGAAGGCGTTGGCGACGTCCTCGGGCTCGCCCATGCGGCCGAGCGGAATGGTGGCGATGATGGGCTTGATGACCTCTTCGGGAAGGTTGGCGACCATATCGGTCTTGGTCACGCCGGGAGCGACAGCGTTGACGCGAATGCCCATGGGGGCGAGCTCGCGCGAGAGCGACTGGACCATACCGTTGACGGCGAACTTGGACGTGGGATAGCCAACGCCGGAGGGCTGACCGTACTTGGCGACCATCGAGCTCGTGGTGGTGATGGTGCCGCCGTGGCCTGCCTCGGCCATAATCTTGGCAGCGGCTTGGTGGCCGTTAAAGACGGCGACGACGTTGAGGTCCATGACCTTGGCGAACTCTTCGGCCGTGTACTCCAGAAGCGGCGAGCGCTGGGAGATGCCGGCGTTGTTAACGACCGTGTCCAGGCCACCCATGTCGGCGGCTGCCTCGGTAAAGGCCTCGGTTACGGCCTCGAGCGAGGTGAGGTCGCAGGTGCGGCCCCAGACCTTGGCCTCGGGATAGGCTGCGGCCAGCTTTTCAACGGCGGCGTCGGCAGTCTCCTGACGCGAGCCAAAGACCGTGACGGCGGCGCCCTCCTCGATAAAGCGACAGGCGATGGCATAGCCGATACCGCGCGTGCCTCCGGTGACGATTGCTTTCTTGCCCTCGAGCAACATGGTGCCTCCTCTCATCGCGGGCGGACATTCGCAGCACAGCGTAGCGGTAGCCGGAATCGGTCGCGTCTGCATATCGGTGAACGGTAGCCCGCGTTACCGATGAGCGGTTCGCGCAAATGTACTCTGCCGTTGTGCTTGGGGCAGGAGACAAAAGGGCTCCCGTCCCACATCGGACGGGAGCCCTCAAAGCGTGTATTGCTAGGCAAGCGTTGGATTAGTTGGCCATAACACCTTCGGTCCAGGCCTCGACGTCCTCGATACGCAGGACGTTGGCGACCTCGGCCACGCAGTCGACACTGGCAAGCTCGGCGGCGGCAGCCTGGACGTCCTTCTCGAGTGCGCGGTGCGTCAGGAAGATGACCGAGCAGGCATCGCTGACGCCCGACTTGCCGTCCTCGACCTGGTTGATGAGCGAGATCGAGATGTTGTGCTTGGCAAAGATGTCGACCGTCTCGGACAGGGCGCCCACGCGGTCGGCGACCTTCAGACGCACATAGTACTTGGTCTGGAGTTCGTCCATGGGCTTAAAGGCGAGGTTGTGACCATAGGGCTCAATCTCGGGAAGCGGAGCCACGCCGCGGCTGATCTGCTCGGAGAGCGACAGGATATCGCCCACGACGGCGCTTGCGGTGGGGAAGGAGCCTGCGCCGGCACCGTAGAACATGGTTTCGCCCACGGCGTCACCCACCACGTAGACGGCGTTCATGGCGCCGTTGACCTTGGCGAGCATGTGGTCGGCGGGGATCAGCGTGGGATGCACGCGGACGTCGACGCCGGCGTCGGTGTTGCGGGCGATGCCGAGCAGCTTAATGGTGTAGCCGAGTTCGCGTGCCTGGGCGATGTCCTCGGCGCCGATGGTACGGATACCCTGCTGGTACACATCGTCGGTGGTAACGCGGGTGCCAAAACCGATGGAGGCGAGGATTGCCGTCTTGCTGGCGGCATCGAAGCCGTCGACGTCGGCGGACGGGTCGGCCTCGGCATAGCCCTTTGCCTGGGCGTCGGCGAGCACGTCAGCGTAATCGGCGCCCTCGGCGTCCATGCGCGACAGGATGTAGTTGGTGGTGCCGTTAAGGATGCCGGCGATGGTCAGGATCTTGTTGCCCACCAGGTCATGCTCAAGCGTGCTCACGATGGGGATGCCGCCGCCGCAGCTGGCCTCGCACTTAATCTGCACGCCGCACGCGCGTGCCTTCTCGGCAAGCGTCTCGACGTGACGGCCCAGCAGGGCCTTGTTGGCAGAGACGACGTGCTTGCCGTGCTCAAAGGCAGTGGTGAAGATCTCGGTTGCGGGATGCTCGCCGCCGATGAGCTCGACGACGATGTCGACGGCGGGGTCGGTGACGATGTCGTGCCAGTCACTCGTAAAGGCCTCGCGCTCAATGCCTGCCGCCTCGGCCTGCTCCCAAGCAAGCGCGCAGGCGCGGGTCAGCTTAAGGTCGATGCCGTAGGCTGCCAGGTACTCATCGTGGTGGCTCTTGATCAGACGGGCCACGCCGCCGCCGACGGTTCCCAGACCGATGAGGCCGACGTTCACGGTGCGCAGGGGTTCGCTCATAGATAGCTCCTTCGTGCATCTTATGGATGGATTAACCGCTTAAAGGTTGAGTGCATTCTAGCGTGAACCGAGGGCGCGTGCTCGCCAGGCAACAGGAGTCGCACAAAACGGCACCCCCGAAACGCTGCGGAAACATTGGAAACATGCTCGCTACAAACGGAACTCCGTAACAAACTGTCAACGTTTGCGCCATAAGGTTTGCCCCGTACCGCAAGACGGCCGCACTGCGGCCAGCGAAAAAGGGGGACACCATGTTCAACATCAACAGCACGCTCAGCCGTAGGAACTTTCTCGCCGGTGCCGCGGCGCTCGGCAACACCGTGGCACTCGCTGGTTGCTCGTCGGGTGGCTCGGACGGCGGCTCCGCCGATGACGGCAAGACCTTCAAGATCGGTGTCATCGGCCCTCTGACCGGCGCTGCGGCAACCTATGGCGTCTCGGCCGAGAAGGGTGCCAAGCTCGCCGCCAAGGATTTCTCGACCAAGGACCTCAAGCTCTCGCTTAAGTCCGAGGACGACGTCGCTGACGGCGAAAAGGCCATCAACGCCTTCAATACCCTGTGCGACTGGGGCATGCAGGCTCTCGTTGGCCCCGTCACGACTGGTGCCGCCGTCGCCGTCTCGGGCGAGATCGCCGACGATATGCTCATGGTCACGCCTTCGGCCTCGTCGCTCGACGTCACCAAGGATAAGACCACGGTCTTTCAGGTTTGCTTCACCGATCCCACCATGGGCGCCAGCGCTGCGAAGTTCTTGGCCGAGAAGTACGCGGATGCCAAGATCGCCCTGTTCTACAACTCCGGCGATACGTACAGCTCGGGTGTTGCCGATGCATTTTCCGAGCAGGCCAAGGAGTCCAAACTTGATATCGTCGATACCGAGACCTTTAAGGACGATTCCTCCACGAGCTTTACCAACCAGCTCACCAAGGCCAAGGAGGCCGGCGCCACGCTCATCTTTGCGCCGATCTATTACACGCCGGCGTCCGTTTTGCTCAAGAACGCCAAGGACATGGGCTACGACATGACCCTCATGGGTACCGACGGCATGGACGGCCTGCTCTCTGTGGAGGGCTTCGATACCTCTCTTGCCGAGGGCGTATTGCTCATGACCCCGTTTTCGGCTGACGATGAGAAGAATGCCGACTTCGTCAAAGCCTATCAGATGTCTACGACGAGACACCCAACCAGTTTGCCGCCGACGCCTACGATTGCGTCCACGCCATTGTCGAGGCCATCGACAAGGCGGGGATTGACATTACGGCCGACGGTGCCGACATTGCCGGCGACCTTGCCAAGGCCATGCGCAAGATCAAGATCGAGGGCCTGACAGGCGAGCTGACGTGGAATGACGAGGGCCAGGTCGAAAAGCCCGCTACGGCCTATGTGATCCAGGACGGCAAGTACATCGCCGCCTAAGCGCGCATAAAGCGCGACCGGTGAGGCTGTTTTATGCAGGGCGGGGATGTCTGTAACAGAACGGAAACATTGCTTTTACACAATAAAGTGGCATTACTGCATAAAGCAATAGAAATACGCAGAAATATGGATAAATGAACAAATCCAAAGAAAAGTCGAAATAACCGCCACTTTTCCTAACTAAAGCGTCTACTATTTTGCGAACGCCGAACACGGCGAAGGATGGCCTGTCGGGTAACCGAAACCCGACGAGATTTGAGAGGAGAGCCGCATGTCGAGCCTCACCGGTAAGTCATTGAACCCTGTTATGAATCGCAGGAGCGTTATCGCGAGCGCAGCAGGTCTGGGGGCGATGTCCATTCTAGCTGGCTGCTCCTCCAACGGCGGCGACAGCGGTTCCGCTTCGGGCGACGCTTCGTTTAAGATCGGCACCATCGGCCCGCTGACCGGCGCCAACGCGTCCTACGGTAAGTCCGTTACCCAGGGTGTCGAGCTTGGCTGCAAGGATTTTTCGACCAAGGAGCTGCCGCTTGCCAGCAAGGCCGAGGATGACCAGGCCGATGGCGAGAAGGCCGTCAACGCCTTCAACACCCTGCTCGACTGGGGCATGCAGGCCCTCGTCGGCCCGACCACCACGGGTGCGTCGGTTGCCGTTGCCGCAGAGTGCGGTAACGACCCCAAGACGTTCATGATCACCCCGTCCGCGTCCTCCGAGGACGTCACCGACGGCAAGGATTGCGTCTTCCAGGTTTGCTTCACCGACCCCAACCAGGGTGTCAACGCTGCCAAGTTCCTGGCGCAGAAGTATGCGGACGAGAAGTTCGTGCTGTTCTATAACTCCGGCGACGCCTATTCTTCGGGCATCGCAGATTCCTTTAAGGCTCAGGCCGCTGAGTCCAAGCTCGAGATTGTTGACGAGGAGACCTTTAAGGACGACTCCGCCACAAGCTTTACCAACCAGCTGACCAAGGCAAAGCAGGCCGGCGCCACCATGATCTTTGCGCCGATCTACTACACGCCGGCGTCCGTCCTGCTCAAGAACGCCAAGGACATGGGCTACGACGTCAAGATGATGGGCTGCGACGGCATGGACGGCATCCTGGGCGTTGAGGGCTTCGACACCTCTCTTGCCGAGGGTCTGCTGCTCATGACCCCGTTCTCCGCCGACGACGAGAAGAACGCCGACTTCGTCAACGCCTACAAGGATAAGTACGGCGATACCCCCGACCAGTTTGCCGCCGACGCCTACGACGGCGTGCACGCGGTGGCCGAGGCCCTCAAGGAGGCCGGTCTTGGTGTCGACGCCGACCCGACCGAGGCCGCCGAGAAGCTGTCCAAGGCTATGCTCAAGATTACCGTTGACGGTCTGACCGGCAAGCTCACCTGGAACGATAAGGGCCAGGTCCAGAAGGAACCCACGGCGTACGTCATCACCGACGGCAAGTACGTACAGGCCTAATTGGCCGCCTTACATAGAGCGGTTTTGATCCCAAGCAGGGGAGGTTTTGGCCTTCCCTGCTTGCTTGGTATCTAGGGACAGCGTAACGTCCCTGTTTCATACATCAACTGGAAACCTATTCGAAAGGGGGATGTGGAACATGACGGTCTTTATCCAATACCTGGTCAACGGCCTGTCCATGGGCAGCGTCTACGCCATCATCGCGTTGGGCTACACCATGGTCTACGGTATCGCCAAGATGCTGAACTTCGCTCACGGCGACGTCATCATGGTCGGTGCCTATGTCTCGTTCTGTGCCACGTCGTATCTCGGCCTCCCGGGCTGGGCATCTGTAATTCTTTCTTGTGTGGTCTGTACCGTTCTCGGCGTTCTCATCGAGGGTCTGGCCTATAAGCCGCTGCGCCAAGCAGGCCCGCTGGCCGTTCTGATCACGGCTATCGGCGTGTCTTACTTCCTGCAGAACGCCGCGCAGCTTCTGTGGGGCGCCACGCCCAAGAACTTCACTTCGCTCGTCACCTTCCAGGTGCCGGAGTTCTTGGCCAAGTTCAACGTAAGCGCCGTCTCGCTCGTCACCATCGTCGCCTGCCTGGTTATCATGGCCGGACTGATGTTCTTTACAGGTAAGACCAAGATGGGCAAGGCCATGCGCGCCGTGTCCGAGGACAAGGCCGCCGCTCAGCTCATGGGCATCAACGTCAACCGCACCATCTCGATGACGTTCGCCATCGGCTCCGCCCTTGCCGCCATCGCCGGTGTGCTCCTGTGCTCCTACTCGCCGGTGTTGCAGCCCACGACGGGTGCCATGCCTGGCATCAAGGCCTTCGACGCCGCCGTCTTCGGCGGCATCGGCTCCATCCCCGGTGCCTTTGTCGGTGGCATTCTCATCGGCATCATCGAGGCGATGGCGCAGGCTTACATTTCCACGAGCCTTGCCAACTCCATCGTCTTTGGTGTTTTGATCATCGTCCTGCTCGTCAAGCCTGCCGGCCTCTTGGGCAAGTACGTCCCCGAGAAGGTGTAGGTGAGCGTTATGAAGTTCCTTAAAGACAAACAGACGCGTCACGACTTTGTCACGTACGCCATGTGCGTTGTGGCCTTCGCCATCGTGTTCTTTATGCAGTCTAACCACATGATTCCGCGCATGATCGCCGGTCAGCTGGTTCCCATCACGGCCTATATCGTCATGGCCATCTCCCTTAACCTCGTCGTCGGCATCGCGGGCGACTTGTCGCTGGGCCATGCGGGCTTTATGAGTGTCGGCGCCTATACGGGCATCGTCACCGCCGTCGCGCTGGAGAGCGCCGTTCCGTCCGATTCGGTGCGCCTTGTCATCAGCATCGTGGTCGGCGCTATCGCCGCTGCCATCTTGGGCTTCTTGATCGGTATCCCGGTCCTGCGCCTGAGCGGCGATTACCTGGCTATCGTGACGCTGGCCTTTGGCGAGATCATCAAAGAGGTTGTCACCTGCCTTATCGTGGGCGTCGATTCCCGCGGCCTGCATGTGATCTTTAACATCACGGGCAACTCCACGATCGACGACCTGCATCTGCTCGAGGACGGCACTGCCATCATCAAGGGCGCCCAGGGCGCCTCGGGCGTGTCGACATACTCGACCTTCCTCGCCGGTGCCATCCTGGTCATGGTCGCACTCGTGATCGTGCTCAACCTGGTTCGCAGCCGTACCGGCCGTGCCATTATGGCCGTGCGCGATAACAAGATTGCAGCCGAGTCCGTAGGCATCTCCGTCACCGAGTACCGCATGATCGCCTTCGTGGTTTCCGCTGCCCTCGCCGGTGCTGCCGGAGCTCTCTTCGGCGGTAACTTCTCGCAGCTCTCCGCCACCAAGTTCGACTTCAACACGTCCATCCTCATCCTGGTGTTCGTGGTCCTGGGCGGTCTGGGCAATATGCGCGGCTCCGTCATCGCGGCGGCGCTGCTTACGGTGCTTCCCGAGCTGCTCCGTCAGTTCTCGGACTACCGCATGCTCATCTACGCCATCGTGCTGATCCTGGTTATGATCTTTACCAACAACCCGCAGCTCAAGGCATTCTTCGGTCGCGTTAAGGACCGCTTTGCTTCCAAGAAGGAGGTGGCAGCCGATGCCCAGTAAGTTTGAGTTCAACAAGGGCAAGATGGTCCCGTATCCTTCTGGCGCCATCGTTCCCGACCGCGACCTGGGTCAGCGCCCAGCGCTCGAGTGCATCCACCTGGGCATTGAATTCGGCGGACTTAAGGCGGTCGACGACTTTAGCCTGACCATCGGTAAGACCGAGATCGCCGGTCTCATCGGCCCCAACGGCGCCGGTAAGACCACGGTCTTCAACCTGCTCACCAAGGTATACCAGCCCACGCACGGCACCATCCTGCTCGACGGTGAGGACACCTCGGGCAAGTCCGTCTACCAGGTCAACCGCATGGGTATTGCCCGTACCTTCCAGAACATCCGCCTGTTCAACACCATGACGGTGGAGGACAACGTTAAGGTCGGTCTGCATAACCAGGAGCGCTACTCCGGTTTTGAGGGCGTGCTGCGCCTGCCGACGTATTGGAAGCACGAGAAGGCCGCCCACGAGCGCGCCATGGAGCTGCTGTCCATCTTTGATATGGAGCATCTGGCAAACGAGCAGGCCGGATCGCTGCCTTACGGCGCCCAGCGTCGTCTGGAGATCGTCCGCGCGCTTGCCACCAACCCCAAACTGCTGTTGCTCGACGAGCCTGCCGCCGGCATGAACCCGTCCGAGACCGCGGAGCTCATGGAGAACATCGTTAAGATTCGCGACACCTTCGGCATTGCCATCATGCTTATCGAGCATGATATGTCGCTCGTTATGAACATCTGCGAGGGCATTTGCGTGCTCAACTTTGGTAAGGTCATCGCCAAGGGCACGGCCGAGGAAATCCAGAACAACGACGCTGTTATCGAGGCGTATCTGGGTAAGCAGGATAAGGGGGAGAACTAAATGGCAGAGCCGATGCTTTCCGTCTACAACATCAACGTCTGGTACGGCGCCATCCACGCCATCAAGGACATCTCCTTTAACGTTAACGAGGGCGAGATCGTGGCCTTGATTGGTGCCAACGGTGCCGGCAAGTCCACAACGCTCAAGACCGTCTCGGGCCTGCTGCGCTCCAAGACCGGCTCCATCAAGTTTATGGGCGAGGACATTACCCATACGCCCGCTGATAAGCTGGTTGGTAAGGGCCTGGCTCAGGTTCCCGAGGGTCGTCGCGCCTTTTTGCAGATGACGGTCGAGGAGAACCTGGAGATGGGCGCCTATACACAGCTCAAGTCCACAATTGCTCCGGGCCTGGAGCGCGTCTACGAGCAGTTCCCGCGCCTGAAGGAACGTCGTCGCCAGGTCGCCGGCACCCTTTCAGGTGGCGAGCAGCAGATGCTCGTTATGGGGCGCGCCCTTATGAGTAACCCCAAACTGCTTATGCTCGACGAACCTTCCATGGGTCTGGCACCGATTCTGATCGAACAGATCTTCCAGATTGTCGAGGACCTGCACAAGGCCGGCACCACGGTGCTTCTGGTCGAGCAAAACGCGCAGATGGCGCTTTCCATCGCCACACGCGGTTACGTGCTCGAGACCGGCAAGATCACCATGACCGGCACCGGCCAAGAGCTCCTGCATGACGACAACGTCCGCAAAGCCTACCTCGGAGGCTAACCCACCTAACAAAAGGGGCGCTGACTATCTCAGTCAGCGCCCCTTTTTAAGTTGCGGTGAAATAGGGACTGAATACGGGCTCCAGAGGCCAAAAGAGTCCCTATTCCACCGCAACTTCATGGGGATGTGTGACAATGCCCGTCGGAAAACATCTGCTGTCTTTGGGGGTCTATCTATGCTGTACGAGTTTTGTGCCGAGAACTTTGAGCGGGTGCCGGCGGCTATCGATGCCGGTGCAAGGCGTATCGAGCTGTGCGACAACCTTGCCGTTGGTGGCACCACGCCTTCGGCCGGCGTTATCAGCGCTACGACCAACTATGCACACGAGCACGATGCGCGGGTGATGTGCATGATTCGCCCGCGTGGCGGCGACTTTCACTACAACCAGGACGAGTTGCGTATGATGGAGATGGACCTGGGCCTTGCCGTGAGCGCCGGCGTTGACGGCTTGGTCTTTGGCTGCTGCAAGCCCTGCGCTGGCGGATGGGCACTCGACGAGCTTACGTTGGGCGCTCTCGTGATGGCCGCGGGCTGCGCGACCGAGGAATGCAAGCGTGAGCCCATCGACATCACCTTCCACATGGCGTTTGATCAGCTCTCGCCCGAGGCTCAGCTCGACGCGATTGACATACTCGCCGACTGCGGCATCACACGCATCCTGACGCATGGTGGCGCTGCCGGTACGCCGATCGAGGACAACTTCGAAAACCTGGCCCGCTTGATCGAGTATGCGGGCGACAGCTTGACCATCCTTCCCGGCGGCGGCATTTCCACGGCCAACCGCGATACCGTGGCGGCGGCACTGGGCGTCTCCGAGCTCCATGGCACAAGGATCGTACCGCTGGAGGTGTAGCCCGTGGCGCTTGTATTCGATGTTCAGCAGGCGAGCGGCAAGCCCGACGACAACCGTCGCCCCGGTACCGCGTGCCCCTTTTGCAACACGGAGGGGCTCACCAACATCATCCAGCACGACGGTGACTGCATCTGGCTCGAGAATAAGTTCAAAACCCTGCGCGCCACCCATCAAACCGTGCTGATCGAGTCGGCCGATCACGATGCCGACCTGGTGACCTATGAGCCGGATGAACTCCACCATGTGATGCGGTTTGCTCTGGGTTGCTGGCGGCGGATGATCGACTCGCAGCAGTATCGAAGCGTGCTCATGTACAAGAACAAGGGTCCGCTTTCGGGCGGCAGTCTGGTCCATCCGCACATGCAGATTGTGGGTTTGGAGCAGGAAGACGGCTATGCTTCGCTGGCTTCCGCCAATTTCGAAGGTATCAATGTCTGGCAACAGGGGAGGATCTCGGCCAACATCTCAACCGAACCCATCATGGGGTTCTTTGAGATCAACGTTTCAGCCCCGCAGGGAATCGCCGCCAGCGATGACACGAGAGATCAAGCCGAGGCGGATCTCTTCGCCGATGCAATCCAGGTAGCTCTGCGCTATATCCTGAACGAGCACCACGGTGGTCGCGCAGAGTCGTATAACCTGTTCTTCTATCACCTGGGCGGTCGGACCATTGCCAAGGCGCTGCCGCGTTGGGTGGTTTCGCCCTACTTTGTCGGCTATCGTTTGGCCCAGGTCAATGCTGAGACAACGCTCGATATCGATGCTGAGCGCCTGCGTGCGCATCTGGAAACGATCGTATAGCAAGACTAACACCCGCGTAATGCGGACAGTCTAGCGTGCCATGGCGTCGCGGCCGGCTTCGACGCGCTTGCGCTGGGCGGCGCGCTCCTCGCCGGTCAGACGCTCAAAGAGATGCCCGATAAGCGAGGCGAGTACCTGCTGAAACAGCGTTCCGCACATGACGGGAAACACGACTTCGCCCGGAAAGTACTGCGTGGCGATGACGGCGCCCGAAGAGATGTTACGCATGCCGCAGGTAAAGCACATGGTGGTCGTCTCGCTATATGGCAGATGCAGCGTATGGGCGACCAGAAAACCGACGACAAAGCCACTGATGGCGAAGACCAAAATAAAGAGGGCGACTTCCAAGCGCACCGCGTTCATGTGCAGCACGTACTCGCTCATGGCGGTGGAGTTGGAGGCGATAACGCCCATCATCATGAATTTGCAGGCGGGCGAGAGCACGGGGGAGAGCTTCTCGTGTCCCCATCCACGCGTGAGCTCGTTGATCACGATGCCGAGCACGGCGGGGATGGCGATCATAAAGGTCATGTCTTGCATCATGCTCGGCACATCGATCGAGACGGTGGCACCCAGCAAGAGCTTAAGCGTGAGCGGAATCGTCACAGGGGAGATAACCGAGGACGTCAGGATGATGGTGAGCGCGAGCGGGCCGTTGCCGCCGAACATGCTGATCCACATAAAAGCGGTGACGGCCACGGGCACGCTGTACTCGAGCACGATGCCGCAGACAAGGTTGGGGTTGGAGCCAAAGAAGAGTGACCCTATGGCATACGCCGCGATGGGAATAAGCACTGCCGAGACCAGCAGCGCCAGAATCAGGTGCAGCGGACGGTGGAACACCTCGGCTACCTGGTGAAAAGTGTTGCTGAGCGCGCCCTGAAACGTCATAAAGGCGAAGAGGGCGGGAACAATGGGCTTGAGCACGCCGATCTGCTGGGGAAAGAGCACGCCGAGCGCCACGCAAATCGGAACGATGATCTGCATATGCCCCGCGAGGAACTTTCCCAGTCCAGCCCATTGCTTCATATGTCCCGTGACTCCCTTTATCCGCGAACTCGTTTGTATGGATATGCTAGACGCTCGTATGCGTCCGTACGGCTGAAACGCTCGATTATTTCGAGGCCATTACCGCCATCGTTTGCCGAAACCGCGGCGCACCGCGGCGTTTTGCGTCCGCGCTGCACGGTATAATAAATCCGTTCAACAGATCTGCCTGCCGAAGCGGGCACACACAGAGGACTCATCGCTATGAACCGTGAGAGGTATCGCGGCGACCTGCCCCTATCAGGGGTGGGTGCCTATGTCATCGCTTAAGACGACGCATCGCTGGGCGGTCGCTCGGCAAAACCCCGAGCTCGAAAAGGAACTTTCGGCTGGTCTGGGCATTCCGGGGCTGGTGGCGCGCATTATGGTCGCGCACGGCATTGACTCCATCAAAGAGGGCCAATTGTTTTTGACGCCTTCGCTTGATCGCGACTGGGCCGACCCACTCATTATCCCGGGCATGTCGGTCGTTGCCGACCGCGTCGAGCGTGCTATTCGCAACCACGAGCACATTGCAGTCTTTGGCGATTTTGACGTTGACGGTATTACGTCGACCTGCCTGTTGACCGAGGCGCTGCGCACGTTTGGCGCCGATGTCACGCCGTTTATTCCGCATCGCTTTGATGAGGGCTACGGTCTTTCGCGCGCGGCACTCGATCGCATTAACGAGCTCGCTCGCCCCCAGCTGATCGTGACCGTCGATAACGGCATTGCCGCCAAGGAAGAGGTTTCCTATTTGGAGGACCTGGGGATCGATTTGGTGGTCACGGACCATCACGAGCCCTCCGACCAGGTGCCGCAGGGTGTGCCCCTGACCGACCCCAAGCTCGAGGACGAGGGCCCCTCGCGCGAGCTTGCCGGTGCTGGTGTGGCGCTCAAGCTGGTGCAAGTCCTGGGTGAGCGCCTGGGCAAGCCGTCGTATTGGCGTTCGCTAATCGAGGTCGCGGCGCTGGGCACCGTGTCCGACATGATGCCGCTCACGCCCGAGAACCGCGCGCTGGTTGCCGAGGGCATCCAGCAGATGCGCGTAACCGCTCGCCCCGGCTATATCGCGCTTGCCGCGCTTGCCAAGGCGGACCTTTCGAGCATTACGGCGGATGGCCTGTCATTCTCGCTCATTCCCCGCTTAAACGCTGCCGGCCGCATGGCCGATCCCAAGCTGGCGCTCGACCTGCTGCTTGCCCGCAATCCCATCGAAGCAAGCGCGCTGGCGGCTGAGCTCGAGGAAATCAACCGCCAGCGCCGTGAGATCGAGGCGGAGCTCACGCGCGATGCCATGGCAAAGGTCGAGGAGACCTATGACGGCGGGCGCGCGATCGTTGTGGGCGGCGAAGGCTGGCACGAGGGCGTCAAGGGCATCGTGGCAAGCCGTCTGACCAACCGCTATCACGTGCCGGCGCTGCTGTTCTCGATCGAGGACGGTATCGCGCGCGGCTCTGGTCGCTCGGTGGGCAAAGTTAACCTGTTTGACGCCGTCGAGCGCTGTTCCGACCTGCTGATTCGTCGCGGCGGACATGCCGGTGCGGTGGGTGTGACCATCGAGGCATCCAAGCTCGATGAATTCCGTCGTCGCCTTTCCGCCGTGCTATCGGAGATTCCCGCTGAGGACTTTGAAGACATCGACGAGGTTGCCGCCACGGTCGACCTTTCCGAGCTGAATATCGAGACTATAGAGCAGATTTCCCGTCTTGAGCCGTTTGGCCAGGGCAACAAGGTGCCGCTGCTGGCCGCCGAGGGCGTGACGATGTGCGATCGCGCCGTGGTGGGCAAAACCGGCGAGCACATGCGCTTTGTGGCGACCGATGGAGCCGCGAGCGTGCCGGCCATCATGTTCCGCGTGCCGCAAATCGATAAGCTCATCAACTGCGATAGCGCTGTCGACTTGGTGTTCGAGGCCGTTGCCGAGCATTGGCAGGGGCGTGTGAAGCCCAAGCTCATGATCAAGGATGTTCTGGTCCGCGATACCACGCTGCCCAGCGTCGACGATCCGGCATGCGAGCTTCGTCGTGGCGTGCAGCCGGCGGATTCCGGCCTGCGCCTGGAGTCGCGTAAGCGCGAGACACTCGCCCAGCTTTCTTATACCGAGCTGACGCGCTCGCTTATCCATAGCTTTATAGGCTCGAACCAGCCGCACCGCGCGCAGGTCGAGGCGCTCGATGCCCTGGCCGATCACCAAAGTGTTCTGGCCGTTATGGGAACGGGGCGCGGCAAGTCGCTCATCTTCCATGTGCATGCCGCGCGCGAGGCGGTTCTTCGCGGGCGTGCGAGCATCTTTGTCTATCCGCTGCGCGCGCTCGTTGCCGACCAGGCCTATCACCTCTCGTCGACGATGGCCGCGCTCGGCATTGGCGTCGGCGTGTTGACCGGCGAGACCGTGGAGGCGGCGCGCGATGACGTGTTTGCCGGCTTGGCTTCGGGCCGTACCGGCATCGTGCTCACGACGCCCGAGTTCCTGTCCATTCACCGCGACCGCTTTGCGCGTTCGGGGCGCATCGGTTTTGTCGTTATCGATGAGGCGCACCACGCTGGCCTTGCCAAGGGCGGCGACCGCAGCGCCTATCTCGACATGCCCGATATCCTCAAAGCCCTGGGCGACCCGGTCGTTATGGCCGCGACGGCCACCGCGACGGCTCCGGTCGTGGCCGAGCTTGCCCGCACGCTTCCGATCACTCACACGGTGGTCGACGAGACGGTGCGCGAGAACCTGCAGCTCGAGGACGACCGAGATCTTGCGAGCCGCGAGAACCGTTTGGTGTCGATCGTGGCGACGGGGGAAAAGACCGTCATCTACGTCAATTCGCGCGACCAGTCCGTGGCGCTCGCCAAGACACTACGCAAACGCGTTCCCGACTGTGCGACCCGTATCGCGTTCTATAACGCTGGCCTTACGCGCACCGACCGCCATCGCGTAGAGGAGGCGTTTCGAGACGGCAGCCTCAGCTGCATCGTCTCGACATCCGCCTTTGGCGAGGGCGTCAACCTTCCCGATATTCGCCATGTCGTGCTCTATCACATGCCGTTTGGCGGCATTGAGTTTAACCAGATGAGCGGCCGCGCCGGTCGCGATGGCCAACCCGCCGTGATCCATCTACTCTATTCGTCGCGTGACGCCCGTATTAACGAGCGCCTGCTCGACTGCTATGCGCCCGAGCGCGACGAGCTCGTCACGCTCTATCGCGCGCTGCAGACCATGTGGCGCTCCAACCGCGGCAAGACCGGGGACGATTCCTTTAGCGCGAGCGATATCGACATCGCGCAGATGTGCCTTGCCATCGATGCTCGCACGCCGGTCGACGAGCGCTCGGTGGAAAGCGGCTTGGGAATCTTCGAAGAGCTTGGTTTTTGTCGCGTTTCGGGGTTTGACGACACCCGTCGCATCGCGATGGCCGAAAACCCCGGCCGCGTGCAATTGAGCAGGTCAATTCGCTATTTGGAGGGCTTGCGCTCGCGCATGGAGTTCTCGGCTTTCCGGAGTTGGGCGCTCGATTCGTGCGCTTCTGATATGCTAGCCAAAGTTAACCGCCCGATCGTACCGCGGGCCTAGGGGAAGGGGACCTCGATGGATGCCGCAGCCCGTACCGCCCATGATTCTACCCTCCAGCCTTTTTCGGAGATGGAGCACTATAAGCATGCCGATGAGCTGCCGCCCGAGATTATGGCGGACAGCTACGACAAGCTGGAGCGCCTGTGCCTCAAATATATGAATGAGGACGACTTTTCTAAGGTTGAGCAGGCCTACTGCTTTGCCGCCGAGAAGCACTGCAACCAAAAGCGCCGCTCGGGCGAGATGTACATTAACCATCCCGTCGAGGTTGCCATCATTTTGGCCGATCTCAAGATGGACTGCGATGTGGTGTGCGCCGCGCTGCTGCACGATACCGTCGAGGATACCGAGACCTCGCTCGCCGATGTTTCCGGCCTGTTCGGCGATACGGTGGCCGAGCTCGTCGATGGCGTGACCAAGCTCACCAACATCGAAGTCGACAGCATGGACGAGAAGCAGGCGCTCACGCTGCGCAAGATGTTCCTCGCCATGTCCAAGGACATTCGCGTCATCATCGTTAAACTTGCCGACCGTCTGCACAACATGCGAACGCTGGCAGCCCTGCGCGAGGATCGTCGCCTGTTTAAGGCTCGCGAGACCATGGACGTGTACGCGCCCTTGGCCGACCGCCTGGGCATGAGCTCTATTAAGTGGGAGCTCGAGGACCTGTCCTTCTTCTACCTGGAGCCCGATGCCTACCAGCGCATCGCGCGCATGGTGGCTGAGTCGCGCGAGGTCCGCGAGCGCTACCTTGCCGAGACCATCAAGACGCTTACCGATGAGCTCAACCGCATTGGTCTGGAGGACTTCCAGATCAACGGCCGCTCCAAGCACTATTGGTCCATCTACCAAAAGATGAAGCGCAAGGGCAAGGAGTTCTCCGAGATCTACGACCTGGTGGCGCTGCGCGTTATTACCCATTCGGTGCGCGATTGTTACTCCACGCTCGGTGCGGTGCATACGCTGTGGCACCCCATGCCTGGTCGCTTTAAAGACTATATCGCCATGCCCAAGGTCAATAACTACCAGTCGCTCCACACGACGGTCATCGGCCCTACGGCTCGTCCGCTCGAGATTCAGATTCGAACCTACGAGATGCATGAGCAGGCCGAGTACGGCATTGCCGCTCACTGGCTATATAAGAAGTCGGGCGGATCGTCTGCTTCCAAGACCAATGACGCTCAACGTTTGGACGACCAGATCAACTGGCTCAAGCATTCGCTCGATTGGGCGGCTTCCGACGAGATCACCGATGCCAAGGAATACCTGCACTCGCTGAAGGTCGATCTGTTCGATCAGGAGATCTTTGTCTTCACGCCCAAAGGCGAGGTCATGGCGCTTCGTGCCGGTTCAACGCCGCTCGACTTTGCCTATGCCGTTCACACCGAGGTGGGAAACCACTGCGTCGGCGCCAAAATCAACGGTGCGGTGGCTCCGCTCACGCACGAGATCAAGACGGGCGACCGCGTTGAAATCCTGACTAACAAGAGTTCCAAGCCGTCGCGCGATTGGCTCAAGATCGTTAAGACACCTTCCGCCAAGTCAAAGATCCGCCGCTATTTTGCCGCTGCGACCAAGGACGACGACGCTGCCGCCGGTCGCGATATGCTGGCCAAGGATCTGCGTAAGCGTGGCTATGGCATTTCTACGCCGCGTTCGACGCGTGCGCTCAATGCCGTGGCGGAGCAGTTTAACTTCAAGCAGCTCGAGGACCTGTTTGCCGCCGTCGGCGCCGGCAAGGTTGCCTCGCGCGCTGTGGGCAATAAGGTCGAGCAAATCTTGGACCCCAAGCCCGAGGAACAGCTCACCAAGGCCGAGGCTATCGCCGAGGTCGTGAAGCAGCCCGCTCGCGGCTCCAACCGCAAGCCTCAAAAGCGCGGCAAGAGCGCCAGTAACGGCATTATCGTCAAGGGCGAGAGCAACAGCGGCCTGCTGGTCCGTCTGGCTCATTGCTGCAACCCCGTGACGGGTGACGACATCGTCGGCTTCATCACGCGCGGTCGTGGCGTTTCGGTGCATCGCGCCAACTGCCCCAACGTCAAGGGTCTTATGGAACATCCCGAGCGCATGATCGATGTGGAGTGGGACGGCGCTGCTGACACCCTCTTCCAGGTCGAGATCGTGGTCGAGTGCTTGGACCGCATGGGCCTGCTCAAGGATGTCACCATTGCCATTGGCGATGCGGGCGGCAATATCCTTTCTGCCGCCACGTCGACCAACCGCGAGGGTATTGCAACCCTGCGCTTTATGGTCGAGATCTCGGACGCGAGTGGTCTGGATCCGCTGCTGGCTTCCATCAGCAGTGTCGATTCGGTCTACGACGCGCGCCGTCTTATGCCCGGCGAAGGCGGAGCTCAGCTCAAGCGCCGTGTGTAGGTGCGAGAGCCTCTCAGCATCATAGATATTGGTTACGTTTGAGGCATCGTTTGGTGCCTCAAACGTATTTTAGAAGGAGGGCATGCGCATGGACGGTATGACTTTGGACCTGACACCCCGAGGCGCGGCTTCGATTGAGGTGCTCGTCAACGGCCCGATTCAGACCAACAGTTACGCCGTGATTTCGAATGACGAGTGCTTAATCGTCGATCCGGCGTGGGAGGGCGAGCGTCTTGTGGAGCATATCCGCACCGCGCATCCCGAGGTTCGCGTACTCGGCTCTGTCTGCACGCACGGTCATGCCGACCATGTTGGCGGGGTCGCCGGGGTTCGAGCTGTTGTTGGCGACAGCGCACTATATGAGTTGTGCGCTAAGGACGTGACGGTACCTCGCGCGAATATCGAGGAGCAGCGCGCCATGTGGGGTATTGAGACGCCCGATCCGGGCGAGCCGACGCGGCTGCTTGCCGAGGGCGATACGATTGAATTGGGCGATATCTGCCTGCAGGTGATCGAGACGCCGGGGCATACGCCGGGCGGCATCGTCCTGTTCGCCGCGACCGAGCAGGGGAACATCGCCTTTGTGGGCGACACGCTTTTCCCGGGCAGCCACGGTCGTACCGATCTTTCCGGCGGTGACGAGGCGGCGATTATGCGCTCGCTCTCCAAACTTGCCAAGACGCTTCCGCCCGATACCGTTTGCTTGACGGGCCATGGCGATTCGACCACGATGGCGCGCGAACTTATGCAGAATCCGTTTATGCAGATGTAGGCTCGAAGCCGTCTTTCGAACCACGAAGACCGCTCAATCGTCAAGCTATTTTCCCCAGTGGGTCGATTCTGTGGGGCAAACGGTCAAAATTTGTCCAATCGGATGGTATTCGTGAACAAACGAACGTTTATGCTCGGGTATGTCGTGGTAAAATCTCAGGCGTTATCGGAGCAACCTTACAGGAGGTTTCTTTTATGCTCGTCAACGCAGCAGACATGCTCAAGAAGGCCGAGGCCGGCAAGTACGCTCTCGGTGCCTTCAACACCAACAACCTCGAGTGGACCCTGGCTATTCTCCAGGCCGCCGAGGAGGCCAAGTCTCCGCTGATCCTTCAGTGCACCGCTGGTGCCGCTAAGTGGATGGGCGGTTTCAAGGTCTGCGCCGACATGGTCAAGGCTGCCGTCGAGGCCACGGGCGTTACCGTTCCCGTCGCCCTTCACCTCGATCACGGTTCTTACGAGGACTGCTTCAAGTGCATCGAGGCCGGCTTCACGTCCATCATGTATGACGGCTCTCACGAGGAGACCTTCCAGCTTAACCTCGACCGCACCAAGGAGCTCGTTGAGCTTGCCCACTCCAAGGGTATGTCCATCGAGGCCGAGGTCGGCGGCATCGGCGGCACCGAGGACGGCGTGACCTCCAGCGGCGAGCTCGCTGATCCTGCTGAGTGCAAGCAGATTGCTGACCTGGGCGTCGACTTCCTCGCCTGCGGTATCGGCAACATCCACGGCGTGTACCCTGCCGACTGGGCTGGCCTTTCCTTCGAGCGCCTGGGCGAGATCAAGGCTCAGACCGGCGACCTGCCCCTCGTCCTGCACGGTGGCACCGGCATCCCCGAGGATCAGATCAAGAAGGCCATCTCCCTGGGTATCTCCAAGATCAACGTCAACACCGATCTGCAGCTCGTCTTTGCCAAGGGCGTTCGCGAGTACATCGAGGCTGGCAAGGATCAGCAGGGCAAGGGCTTTGACCCCCGCAAGCTCCTCAAGCCTGGTCGCGACAACATCGTTGCCCGCACCAAGGAGCTCATGGAGGAGTTTGGCTCCGTCAACAAGGCGTAAGTAGCGGTTTAACTTTCCCGTCGGAGGCCCCGTTCACCCTACGCTTTTCCCTTGCGCTCACCTGGCTTTGCCAGAAGTCGCGCAATGGGAAAAGCTTCGGGTGAACGGGGCCTCCTTCGTTAACTCGCCACAGGGTTACTGGGCTGAATTTATTTTTTATAGGTACCGTTTATCGGTGTTGAGGGTTCCTTTATTGGGGCTTTCTTTTTATCTCGCTACAATGGACTTCAAGCGTTCTAGTGACTTGGAGTTTTGGTATGGCTGTTATTAATGTGCTGCCTTCGGATGGGAAGGTTATTGACGAGGGGCCGGTTGGTTGCTCTGTTGATGTTTGCAATGATGACTTCCGTTTTCTAGATATTGGCTTGCCACCCGAGATCCTGCGTTTAAAGGACGCGGGGTATCTTTCGCAGGCTATTGAGGCTTGCGACCGCCTACTTGCCCAAAATCCCGATCCCTCGCTTGCTGCCTGCGTTCGTGCCGAGCGGTATCGCATGCTTGAGACGCCGCTTCATTTTTCGGTGTCGCGCGATCGAGCTATTGCGATGATTCGCGAGGAGTGGCCTGAGTTTACCGAGGGGCAGTTTAACGATCTGATTGACCGTAAGCGTATTGACTGGCGCTTTATCGATGGTGAGCTGTTCGTTCTCGATAACTTCCTCGATTCGCTTCGCGTATATCCCAAAGAGGTCCCCGGCATGCGTCCCGATTCTACGGACGGAATTGCGCTGCGCAACCAGATGCTCGAGGAGATGGAGTCGCAAAACGGATTGGCTCGCGTCATTACGCTTAAAGCGTCCGTGTCTGTCCCCGGCGCTCTGGAGGGGGAGACCGTTTGCGCTTGGCTTCCCGTCGCGGCTGCCTGCCGTCAGCAGTCTCGGGTCGAGATTCTCGACATGACGCCGGAGGGTGCTGTTGCTCCCGCGAACGCTTCGGCGCGTACCGCCTCGTGGTCTTCTTCGAGTGAGCGCTCATTCTCGGTGACTTATCGTTATCACATCGATGCTGCTTATTGTGATGTCTACGGTGGCACACTTCCGGTTCATCCGCGTATGGACGCGCCTCTGCCCGAGGATATTTCCGAGGACCGTCCGCACATTGCATTCACGCCGTATCTGCAGCAGCTGACGGCCGGTGTTGTTGACGGACTCGAGGATCCGCTCGATTGCGCCCGTGCTATCTATGATTATTTGACGCAGCATATCGACTATCGTTATCAGCCGCCGTACTTGCTTTTGGGATCTATTGCCGATGACTGCGCGCATTCACTCCGCGGCGATTGCGGCGTTATGGCGCTCGCGTTTATCACCATGTGCCGTATCGCGGGCGTGCCTGCCCGTTGGCAGAGCGGCCTGTACGTTGCGCCCGATTCGGTGGGGTCGCACGACTGGGCAGAGTTCTATACGCCGCAGACCGGTTGGCTCAACGCCGACGTGTCATTTGGATCTTCTGCTCGCAGGATGGGGGAGGAGTGGCGCCGCCGTCACTACTTTGGCAATCTCGACCCATGGCGTATGGTGGCCAACAATCGATTCCAGGCAGAGTTTGAGCCCTCTTTCGACGGCATGCGCGAGGACCCTTACGATAACCAGATGGGTGAGGCTTCGGTCGACGGTCGCGGATGCCGTCAGCGCGAGATGCTACGCACGGTCGAACTCATCGAAATGCTCGAAGTTCCATTTTCGGACTAATCAACAGAAAGCTGTGATAAACTAACTCACGCATTACGTGCCCGAGTGGCGGAATTGGCAGACGCAGTGGACTCAAAATCCACCGTTGGCAACAACGTGCGAGTTCGAGTCTCGCCTCGGGCACCATACATGCAAGTGAGCGTTCAAGGGGGTTGCGGCCCCCTTTTTCGTGCCGAACTCGCGTGAGCGCGCGAAGCGTTAAGCAAACAGGCCTGCGGCCTGTTTGTAGCGGAGCGTGGCGAGGGCGCCGCGCGTCCGAAGCCCGGGGCTTCGCGAAGCGAAGGCCCTTCGAGTCTCGCCTCGGGCACCATACATGCAAGCGAGCGTTCAAGGGGGTCAAGGCCCCTTTTTCGTGTACGTAATGTGATAACGCGCTGTACGTGTTATTATTCGCAAGGCATTGTTCCCGCAATGCCCTAAAGAGGAACCCGAGGGTTCCCACCTTTTGGCGCCAATGAGCAGCTGACTGGTCATACAACTTAGATTCCCTTCCTCAAATCGAGGAAGCCTATGTGTACGACCTAGTTGCTGAGAAGCGCCGGGTTATTTTTTTATGAATGGAGGTAGGGAAAATAGCTAAGTCTGATGACACCCGCATCAACGACGAGATCACTGCATCTTCGTGCCGTTTGATTGGCGTCGATGGCTCTCAGCTCGGCCTGTTCGCCATCCGCGATGCCCAGCGCGTCGCCGACGATCAGGGTCTCGACCTGGTCGAGATCGCTCCCAACGCGGAGCCGCCGGTCTGCAAGGTCATGGACTACGGTAAGTTCAAGTACCAGCAGGCCATGAAGGCCAAGGCTGCTCGTAAGAACCAGTCCAAGGTCGAGGTCAAGGAAATGAAGTTCCGACCCAAGATCGACGTTGGCGACTACGAGACCAAGAAGGGCCACGTTCTGCGTTTCCTCAAGAAGGGCGCACGCGTTAAGATCACCATCATGTTCCGCGGCCGTGAGATGGCTCACCCGGAGCAGGGCCTTAACGTTCTCGAGCGTCTCGCCGAGGATCTCAAGCCTTACGCTACGGTCGAGTCCAAGCCTAAGATGGAAGGCCGTAACATGCTTATGCTGCTCGCCCCGATTAAGGGCGCCTTCGATGAGGATAAAGCGGCAAGCGATACCAAGTAACTAGTGTTCTGTAACCGATTAAGGAGTATTTCATGCCTAAGATGAAGTCCCACAGCGGCACCAAGAAGCGTTTCCGCAAGACTGGTACCGGCAAGCTTATGCGCGCCAAGGCTTTCAAGAGCCACATCCTGAGCAAGAAGTCCACCAAGCGTAAGCGTGGCTTCCGTCAGGAGACCGAGATCGCCGCTGCCGACCGCAAGGTCATCAAGTCGCGTCTCGCCTAAGTTCGAGTTCCCGTTTTTCGTTTTACCGTCTAGGAGTTGATAGAACATGGCACGTATTAAGCGCGCTGTTGCCGCCAAGAAGAAGCGCCGTACCGTTATGCACCGTGCGAAGGGTTACTACGGTGCCGCTTCGCGTACTTACAAGCATGCAAAAGAGCAGGTCCAGCACTCCCTGCAGTATCAGTATCGTGATCGCCGCAACAAGAAGCGCGAGATTCGTTCTCTCTGGATCACCCGTATCAACGCTGCTGCTCGCCTGAACGACATCTCTTACTCTCAGTTCATGCACGGCCTGAAGGTTGCCGGCATCGAGCTCGACCGCAAGGTCCTGGCTCAGATGGCTTACGAGGACATCGAGTCCTTCAACGAGCTGGCTACCATCGCCAAGAAGGCTCTCGAGGCCTAATAGATTCTCTTGAATCGCTAGGGGAGTGTCGCGTTGTGCGCGGCGCTCCCTCTTTTTATCTGAAGCGCGGTTTACATTGCTAAAAGCGCGGGTAGATAAACACTTACAGGTGACCGATCTCTATATATTCCTGAACCAAAGGGTCATCATCTGATACGTGCAGTATTTCTGCACCAGCCTTTCTATGACTTATATAGGAAGCAATATATTGTGTAGGACTTGTGAAGAGTGGAATTGACGTCCCACAGGGCTTCGCGGTCTGGCAATATATCTCCTTGCCGCGCGGCCCGGTCGAACCGGGAACCAGCGCAGGCGTGCACCTTGAGAACCGGATACTGCGAGGATGGACACATTGAGTGTCGCATC